>NZ_JBXASD010000006.1:0-481308 GCF_058808955.1 Undibacterium sp. GW821-FHT11B02
GCCCCGCTCTTCTGCGGGAGGCGAACTATAGCAAACTTCTCCCTTCCTTTGCAAGTGCCTGGGCTAAATTATTTAGCCGGTTCCCGGGAGCATTGGCTTTGTAGGGCGCGCTGCGCGCACCGGACTTGGGTGTTTGTCGTATGACTCTGTAGCTTGCATCGCCACCTATCAACAGACGACGCTGGGCTCCTGCCTTCGCAGGAGCGACGATTTTTGGCGGTATCTATATGAATAGCATTTCGCTTATCGCCCCCCCTTGAAGGGGAAGGGTTTCGTCACGCTGCGACACGGATGGGATTTTTAAAACTATACAGATGCGACTAACATTTATAGAAGCTCGGTCATATATGAAGCATCTAATATGGAATCAGAGACGAAATTACTTATTCTTAAATACAGCCGGACGTTTCTCCAGAAAAGCCTGCATACCTTCTTTCTGATCTTCCGTACCAAAGCTGGCCTGGAAAAGACGGCGCTCATACTGTATGCCCTCTGACAGCGTAGTTTCATAAGCACGGTTGACGGATTCCTTCGCCATCATGATGATGGGCAAAGACATGGAGGCGATAGTGTTCGCTGCAGCAAACGCTTCTTCCATCAACTTATCCAATGGCACGACACGGGATACCAAACCAGCGCGCTCAGCCTCAACCACGTCCATCATGCGTGCAGTCAGACACATGTCCATGGCTTTGGATTTAGAGATGGCACGTGGCAAACGTTGCGTACCACCAGCGCCAGGCAAAGTACCGAGCTTGATTTCTGGCTGACCGAATTTCGCATTTTCTGCGGCAATGATGAAGTCACACATCATGGCGACTTCGCAACCGCCACCGAGGGCATAGCCTGCAACTGCAGCAATGACGGGCTTGCGGATCTGGCGCATGGTTTCCCAGTTGCGGGTGATGTAGTCCCCCTTATAGGCATCCATGAAGCTGTAGCCCACCATGGCAGCGATGTCGGCACCAGCGGCGAAAGCTTTTTCACTGCCTGTCAGGATAATGCAGTGGATGTTTTCATCCTTGTCGAAAGCCTTGAGCGCCAGACCCAGTTCGTCCATGAGCTGATCGTTCAGCGCATTCATGGCCTTGGGGCGGTTCAGGGTAATCAAGCCAACCTTGTCGCGGGTTTCAGTCAAAATACATTCGTAAGTCATAGTTGCTCCTGATATATATTGTGTAGGGACATGCAGCATGAATGCCGATGGTTCTATTGTAATGCGCCAGACTATGGCTTGCTGTGAAGCAGGTACAATGCACCTAATTTATTTAACGAGGTGATTGCAATGTGGTTATTAGCGCTGGAAGCGTGCGGTGCAATGTTTATACTGGTTTTTATCGTCTGGTGGACGATGTTTCAAGGCCAGACGCCAGAAACACCACCCAAAGAAGATAAAAAGCCTAAAGAACAAAATCAGCAAATCCAGGATAGCAACAATCCACAATAAACCTGGATGAGCGGAATTAATGCAGGGTACGCGGCAAGGATAAAACAAATTCCGGGATATCTGCTTCAAAGCGATGCGCATCTTCTGCCACGCAGAAGTAAATACCCTTCATGCTGCCCTGCGGGGTTTTCAGGGAACTGCCGCTGGTGTATTCAAAGCTTTGCCCTGGCGCCAGAAAAGGTTGATGGCCGACAACACCCAAGCCCTTGACTTCTTCTACATGGTTGGTGCTGTCGGTGATGATCCAGTGACGGGAAATCACCTGCGCTGCCACGGTACCAGTGTTCTTGATAGTGATGGTATAAGCAAAAACGAAATTATTTTGCTCTGGATCGGACTGGTCTTTCAGGTATTGCGTGACCACCGATACACTCATTTCATACGCTGCCATAATTTACTTTCTTGATGAATTACGGTCATTGTGCCAGACGAAGGCAACAGCCGCTTGCCCTCACAAGGTAAAATAGCACATCTTTCTCAAGCACGATTCCATCATGACCACTTTCCGCATTGCTCCCAGTATATTGTCCGCCGATTTCGCCCGACTGGGGGAAGAAGTCCGCAATGTCGTCGCCGCTGGCGCTGACATGATCCATTTTGATGTCATGGACAATCACTATGTACCTAACCTGACAATAGGCCCCATGGTCTGTGAGGCAATACGCCCCCATGTGCAGGTGCCTATCGATGTGCATCTGATGGTCAAACCCGTGGACCGTATCATCCCTGACTTTGCCAAGGCTGGTGCCAATATCATCACTTTTCACCCGGAAGCGTCAGAGCATATCGACCGCAGCCTGCAAACCATACGTGACCATGGCTGCAAGGCTGGCCTGGTATTTAACCCTGCCACACCGCTGAATGTGCTGGAAAACGTCATCGACAAAATCGATATCGTCCTGATCATGTCGATCAACCCCGGTTTCGGCGGCCAAACCTTTATCCCGCATACACTGAAAAAAATTGCGCAAGCCCGCAGGATCATTGATGAATCAGGTCGCGACATCATGCTGGAAGTGGATGGCGGTGTCAAAATTGAAAACATCGCAGAAATCGCCCGCGCCGGTGCCGATACCTTTGTTGCCGGTTCTGCCATTTTTGGCAAGCCAGACTACAAAGCCATCATTGACGCCATGCGCAACGAGCTGGCCAACGTGTAATCCCATAACATTTCATCTTCAGGCTTTTCGCCATGCGTGCGAAAAGCCTTCTTCTGATCGCCCCAGCCATGTTCAGCCACATCAAAGCCGCCATCATTGACCTCGATGGCACCATGATCGATACCGCCCCGGATTTTCTGGTCGCCATCAACCGTATGCGAGAGGATTTTGCTCTGACGCCACTCACGCTGGATGTCATCAAAACCATGGTAGGCAAAGGTTCTGAGAACCTTATTCATAAAGTTTTGTCAGTGGATTTTGATGCCGAAGGCGTGGCAGCACGTTTTGATGAGGCACTTGCCGCCTATCAACGCCATTATCTGATGATTAATGGCGACCACAGCCAGCTTTACCCGCAAGTGATGCAAGGCTTGCAAGCCTTACATGATCTTGGACTGCGGCTGGTCTGCGTCACCAATAAACCACTGGCATTTGCCTTGCCACTGATGCAAAAGAAAGAAATCCATCACTATTTCGAGCATGTCTATGGCGGCGACAGTTTTGCAAAAAAGAAACCTGATCCTTTACCCATGCAAGAAGCCTGCAAGGCGTTAGGCTTGCTACCTGAGCACGTGCTGGCCATTGGGGATTCCAGCAATGATGCCATTGCCGCCCGTGCAGCCGGTTGCCCGGTCCTGACAGTGCCGTATGGATATAACCACGGCGAAGCTGTACAAAATATTCAAAGTGATGGTATAGTCGAAACCCTGTTGATAGCAGCACAATTGCTGTCAGCGAAAAACTCTCATTGACTTTCAAACCATTCACATAACGAATGTTTCCCGATAACAAACGTTCCATGATCACTCCAGGCACTTTTGAGGCCTGGCTATGGCGACGCTGGCAATTCTGTTAAACCACGAATGCCGCGAGTGGTTGTGCACATCCCCAGCACATCTTCTTGCTTGTTATATCAATCTGTCTTATCCGTCCTTACTCTGGTCTTGAGCGAATTTGCGTGCGTTACTGTCGTAGACGCGTGCATAAGCTTCAGGAACAGGCAGACGGTTGAAAGAAAACCATGACCGAACTCGAATTCAAATCGTTGGCCGCGCAAGGCTACAACCGTATTCCCATGATTGCGGAAGCCTTCGCTGATCTGGAAACCCCACTCACTCTGTATTTGAAACTCGCCCAGACCCAGAATGCCGGCAAGAACACCTTCTTGCTGGAATCCGTCATGGGTGGCGAACGCTTTGGCCGCTATTCCTTCATCGGCCTGCCTGCCAACACCCTGTTGCGTAGCTTTGGTGAAAAAGTCGAAGTCCTGAAAAATGGCCAGGTCATAGAAAGCCATGACATGAATCCGCTGGATTTCATTGCCGAATTCCAGTCACGTTTCAAGGTTGCCCTACGCCCTGGCCTGCCGCGTTTTTGCGGTGGTCTGGCCGGTTATTTTGGCTACGATGCCGTACGTTATGTAGAAAAACGCCTGGCTGGCAAGGCACCGAAAGATGATCTGGGCCTGCCCGAAATCCAGTTACTGCTGACTGAAGAACTGGCTGTCATCGACAATGTGTCAGGTAAACTTTACCTCATCGTGTATGCCGACCCAACACAGCCAGAAGCCTGGTCCAAAGCGCGTCAGCGTCTGAAAGAATTGCGTGCCATGCTGCGCCGTAGTGTTGATGCCCCTGTCACATCGGCGTCAGTACGTACAGAATCGATACGCGACTTTGCCAAGGAAGATTATCTGAAGGCCGTAGAAAAAGCCAAGGAATACATCATGGCAGGTGACCTGATGCAGGTGCAGGTTGGCCAGCGTATCAAGAAACCTTATGTAGATTCTCCGCTGTCACTGTACCGTGCTCTGCGTTCGCTGAATCCTTCACCGTACATGTACTTCTACAATTTCGGTGACATGCAAATCATCGGTGCATCACCAGAAATTTTGGTGCGCAATGAAAACCTGAATGATGGCAACAAGAAAGTCACCATACGCCCGCTGGCAGGTACGCGTCCACGCGGCTCGACACCAGAACGCGATGCAGAACTGGCAAAAGAATTATTAGCCGACCCGAAAGAAATCGCCGAACACGTGATGCTGATCGACCTGGCCCGTAATGACATAGGTCGCATCGCCCAGACTGGCACAGTCAAAGTCACTGACCAGATGGTCATTGAAAAATATTCACATGTACAACACATCGTCTCGAATGTAGAAGGTGTCCTGCAAACCAACCTGTCCAACCTCGATGTATTGAAAGCCACCTTCCCGGCAGGCACACTGTCTGGCGCACCCAAGGTCAGAGCCATGGAGTTGATTGACGAACTGGAACCTGTCAAACGCGGCATTTATGGCGGAGCCTGTGGTTACCTGTCCTTCGGTGGCGAAATGGATCTGGCCATTTCCATACGCACCGGCGTATTAAAAGACGGCATGCTGTATGTGCAGGCAGCAGCTGGCGTAGTGGCAGATTCCGTTCCCGAAATGGAATGGCAGGAAACTGAAAACAAGGCACGTGCAGTATTACGTGCAGCAGAACAAGTGCAAGATGGCCTGGATGGGGAGATTTGAAAAGTGCCAGACCAAAAATCTCACCTGATTGCCACCCAGTCATCCCTTACGCTGTTTTAAGAGGTCTTACTTATGCTACTGATGATAGACAACTACGATTCCTTCACTTACAACCTGGTGCAGTATTTTGCCGAGCTGGGTGAAGATGTGCGTACCTACCGCAATGATGAAATTACGATTGCCGAAATCGAGGCGATGAAGCCTGATCATATCTGTATTTCACCCGGGCCCTGCACGCCAGCAGAAGCCGGAATTTCCATCGCGGTGATAGAACGCTTTGCCGGTAAGACACCTATCCTCGGTGTCTGCCTTGGACATCAGGCCATAGGCGCAGCCTTTGGCGGCAAGGTCATCCGTGCCAAGCAAGTCATGCATGGCAAAACTTCAGCCATTGCCCACACTGGTGTCGGCGTCTTCAGGAATTTGCCCAGCCCTTACACGATTACCCGTTACCACTCCCTGGCGATAGAACGCGCCAGCCTGCCGGATTGTCTGGAAGTGACAGCATGGACAGATGACGGTGAAATCATGGGGGTACGCCATAAGGAATTCAATCTTGAAGGCGTGCAATTCCATCCCGAATCCATCTTGTCCGAGCATGGCCACGCCCTGCTGAAAAACTTTTTGACTGGAACAGCATCATGACCATCTCACAACAAGAAGCACTGACACGTCTGATTGAACACCGTGAAATTTTTCACGACGAAATGCTGTTCCTGTTTCGCAAGTTAATGGGTGGCGAAATGTCGCCAGTCATGATCACTGCGCTGACCATGGGCTTGCGCGTCAAGAAAGAAAGCATAGGCGAAATCACTGCCGCCGCCCAGGTCATGCGTGAATTTTCGACCAAGGTGCCGCTGGCAAATACCGACAACATGATCGACATTGTTGGCACGGGTGGTGACGGCGCGCATACCTTTAATATTTCTACTGCATCGATGTTTGTCACTGCTGCTGCGGGTGCACGCGTGGCCAAGCATGGTGGTCGCAGCGTATCTTCTTCTTCGGGCAGTGCCGACGTATTGGAATCGCTGGGTGTGAATATCAATCTCAAGCCTGAGCAGATTGCCCAGTCGATTGCACAAACCGGCATAGGTTTCATGTTTGCACCTAATCACCATGCGGCGATGAAACATGCCGCACCGGTACGTCGTGAACTGGGTGTGCGTACCATCTTCAATATCCTGGGGCCATTGACCAACCCTGCTGGCGCACCGAATATTTTGATGGGTGTGTTTCACCCTGATTTGGTCGGTATACAAATACGTGTCTTGCAACGCCTTGGTGCACAACATGCACTGGTGGTGTGGGGGCGTGACAATATGGATGAAGTTTCACTCGGCGCACCGACGATGGTGGGTGAACTGGTGAATGGTGAGATCCGTGAATACGATATCCACCCCGAAGATTTTGGTCTGCAAATGGTATCGAACCGCAATTTGCGCGTATCTGGCGCGGATGAATCACGCGAAAAAATCCTGGAGATCATGAACAATGTCGCTGGTCCGGCGAACGATATCGTCGCCCTGAATGCGGGTGCTGCGCTGTACGGCGCAGGCATTGCAGCTTCAATTGCAGATGGTGTTAAACTGGCGCAGTCCGTCATTGCATCCGGTGCGGCCAAGGCCAAGCTGGAACAGTTTATTGAAGTCACCCAGCAATTAGGGAAGTAAGCTCATGTCTGATATCTTGAATAAAATCCTGGCCGTCAAAGCCGATGAAGTGGCGGCCGCCAGGAAATACCAATCCTTTGCCAGCCTGCGTGCTGAAGTTGAATCCAATAAAGAAGCACGCGCAGACCTACGTGATTTTGAAGGTGGCTTGCGAGGAAAAATCACGGCAGGCAAGGCAGCTGTGATAGCCGAAGTTAAAAAAGCATCCCCTTCAAAAGGCGTATTACGAGCCGATTTTCGCCCGGCAGACATTGCACAAAGCTATGCTGAACATGGTGCCGCCTGTTTGTCTGTGCTGACTGACGTGCAATTCTTCCAGGGTGCGCCTGAATACCTGCAACAGGCACGTGCAGCCTGCACCTTGCCTGCCTTGCGCAAGGATTTCATGATTGATCCTTACCAGGTTTATCAAGCCAGGCATTGGGGTGCAGATTGTATATTGCTGATCGTCGCCGCACTTGACCATGGTTTGATGGCAGAACTGGAAGCCTGCGCACATGAACTGGGCATGGGGGTACTGGTGGAAGTGCACAATGGTGAAGAGCTTGATGCCGCCTTGAAACTCAAGACAGCCATGCTGGGCATCAATAACCGCAACCTGCGCACGTTTGAAGTATCGCTGGATACGACAATAGGCTTGCTGCCACGCATCACCCCTGACAAACTGGTGATAACCGAGTCCGGTATCATGTCAGCAGCAGATGTCGCCCGCATACGCGAAGCGAACGTGCACGGCTTTCTGGTGGGTGAAGCTTTTATGCGGGCAGAAAACCCAGGGGCAGAACTGGCGAAAGTGTTTGGGTAATTAACTGCTTTTCAAAGCATCCTTTCAAGGGGATGCTATCGGGGGTTTTGCAAAACATATTTTACAAAACCCTTTTTACCATTTACAGCCCTTACCCGTCACCGTATCTGCCACAATCACCCCGGCTACCAGCAAACCCGCCAGCGTCACATTGCCTACGCGTGCACCATTCGAATACGCATTCAGGCAATCCTTCCTTTTGGCATCCTGCACGTCTTTGCCGAATTTTTCTTCCAATTTCAGATCAGTAGTTGCTGGTATAGGTACCCGGCCAAACTCAGGTCGCCTGTGTTTTTTATCTTCTGCCAATGCAGTTTTTCGCAAACCGTCCAGGTCCAATGCACTCGCATCCGCTGGTGCCGATGGGGCCACGTTTGACGCATTAGGTTCAAGCATCTGATTGTTCATCGCCGGTGCCGCTATGGATGTCTGGGTTCTGTTATCGCGCAATCGCTGTGGCAGTTGTGTGATGGGCTGCGATGTCGCCACATTCGCAGGAACTTGCGGTGTCTGAGGCTGCACCTTGGGTAGTGTGGTGACGAAACTGACATCCAGATATTTGAATATGTCTTGTTGCCCCGAAGTTCTTTGTAAAGCCTGGCGTACAAAAAGCAGCAGCAACACATGCAAGAGCACGATGCCTGCCAAATAAGCAGGTTTTTGCCATCCCGGTTTCGACAAATAGAAATGCGATGCGGTCATGCAGGCGATGAGTTGAAGTAATGATGGTCTATGACAAAATCATACGTCAGAAAGTTCAGCTTCAAGATTTCCGCCGCAAGACAGCAACGTGCACTGATGTTTTCCGCAACGGAACTCGCGGCACTATAACGGCCAACGCCGATCAGGTGGGCTTGATCACCGTATGAGGAAATGTAGGATCAGCCGATGCCTTGATGAAATCGACAAAAGCCTTGAGCGGTGCGGGCATAAGACGACGTCCCGGGTAATACAGGAATGGGCCGGGAAAGCGCAGCCACCAGGGCTCAAGCACAGCCTCCAATGCGCCCCTATCAAGATGCGGGCGCAACCAGTCCTCAAAAAGATAGATGATGCCGCTTCCAGCGATTGCCGCATCAACCAGAAGATCAACGGCACCGCCGATACGCACGATCAGCGGCCCTGCCGGTGTGACCTGCACCAGCTCATCATTACGCTCGAATTCCCATGCCGGTATCGTCCCGCTGGGAAAGCGCCCGCTCAGGCAGGCGTGGTCGACCAGTTCACGCGGATGCTCTGGGCGACCATGATGATCAAAGTAAGCCGGTGCTGCAGCGACGGCCATGCGTTGGAAACGAGGTCCGATCGGCACAGCAATCATGTCCTGTTCCAACCGTTCGCCGTAACGAATACCCGCATCACATCCTGCAGCCAACACATCGACAAAGCTTTCCTCGGCGACCACCTCTAGTTTGATATCTGGATAGGCCGCAAGAAACGCGGGCACGATGGCAGGCAACACCAGTCTGGCCACACTGACAGGAACATTCAATTTCAATGTGCCCGCAGGCTTGTCGCGAAAGCCATTCACTATATCGAGCGCCGCTTCCACTTCGTTTAAGGCTGGTGCCAGTCGTGTCAGCAAGCCTCTGCCAGCCTCGGTCGGTGCCACGCTGCGCGTCGTGCGATGGAGCAGCCTGACTCCGAGTTGAGTTTCAAGACGGCGCACCGCCTCGCTCAGACCCGACGCGCTGACGCCACTCGCCCGTGCGGCATCGCGGAAGCCGCCGGCACGTGCCACTGCCACAAAGGCGTTCAGGTCATTCAGGTCAATATTCATTGTGCGTAATATCGTACAGCCCGTACCGATTATACTGACTTATCAGCAACGTCGACAATGGCTACCATGATCACTTTAAAACCTTGAAGGAGATAGAGCATGTCAAAAATCAGTCAGCCAGATACTTTTACCCTGGGTAGTCGTACCGTAAAACGCCTTGGCTACGGTGCCATGCAGCTTGCCGGCCCTGGTGTATTCGGCCCACCCAAAGACCGCGATGCAGCACTGGCCGTGCTGCGTGAGGCCATCACATCCGGGGTGAATCACATCGACACCAGCGACTTCTATGGCCCCCATGTGACCAACCAACTGATCCGCGAGGCGCTAGCACCCTACTCTGACGAGCTAGTGATCGTCACCAAGATTGGAGCACGGCGAGGGGCGGATGGCTCGTGGCTTCCGGCAACATCCACTGCGGAGCTGACCCAGGCAGTCCACGACAATCTGCGCAACCTCGGACTGGATGTACTCGATGTAGTCAACCTCAGGGTCATGTTCGACACGCATGGCCCTGCCGAAGGTTCGATTGAAGCTCAACTCACTGCACTGGCGGACCTTCAACGGCAGGGCCTGGTGCGTCATATAGGACTAAGCAATGTCACCTCTACCCAAGTAGCGCAAGGGCGCGGTATCTGCGAAATTGTTTGCGTACAAAACCACTACAATCTGGCGCACCGGGCAGACGATGCCCTGATCGATGACCTGGCCAATGCAGGTATCGCCTATGTACCGTTTTTCCCGCTGGGTGGGTTCAACCCGTTGCAGTCATCTATTCTGTCGGATGTTGCTGCCCGCCTTGGTGCCACGCCCATGCAGGTGGCGCTCGCCTGGTTGTTGCGACGCGCACCGAACATCCTTCTGATTCCCGGCACCTCTTCCGTCACACATCTGCGTGAAAACCTTGCGACCGCAGAGATCAACCTGCCGGCTGATGTGATGTTGGCGCTCAACGGCATAGCGGCAACCGCTGGCAGCGCGTCGTCGTGAAAAAAACCGCAATACAGAATGTCTGCATTGCGGTTCGCTGAATTGCCACTTGGTGTTTACCTGAAGGGTTTACCGTTTGCCGGGCTTTTGATAACTTGGTCTGACAAAACTACCGCCTTTGGCAGCTGCTTGTATGGACAGCGACAGTGCCGGTGCGTCATCTACCTGTAATTTGGCTTGTACGGTCAACAGCTCGTCACGACGGAAGGCATGAATCTGCACTGTTTCACCAACACGATACCTGCCCAATGCCGTTGCCAAGCTGTCCGCCGCATCTGCTGCGGTCACTCTAATACCATTGACCGCCATCAGCACATCATTGGCTGACAAACCAGCCAGATGGGCAGCACGGCCTTCGTGGGCATTGGCGATCTTGCAGTCATTACCGTCGCGTACCACACGTACACCCAGGCTGGCTTTTTTGTTCGCATTGCCATCATTGGTCAACACAGCAAAATCAGCGTACATGGCTGCCAGCGGCACATCTTCTGTACCACGTACATGCTTGTCCAGGAAGCGGCGTACATTCACGCCGGTTGTTACCTCGACCAGACCTTCAAATTCAGTTTCGGCCAACCCCTGTTGCTTGCCAGTCAGTACGCGATCATAGAAATCACGGCCAAATTTTTGCCACAGCACGCGCATAACGTCGTCCAGCGATTTCTTGCCAGCACTTTCTGCGCGTATCATCAAATCCAGCCCCAGCCCCACCAGTGAACCTTTGGTGTAGTAGCTGACGATGGCATTCGGTGAATTTTCATCCTGACGGTAATACTTGGTCCAGGCATCAAAACTGGAGTCGGCCACGCTTTGTTTCAGGCGACCACTGCCACGTGTCACCATATTGATGGTTTTGGTGATCAGTTTCAGATACGCTGCTTCATCAATCACACCAGCTCGCACCAGCATCAAATCATCGTAATAACTGGTGAAGCCTTCAAACAACCACAACAGACTGGTGTAATTTTCTTGCTGCAAGTCATAGTGAGCAAACGCTGCCGGTTTGATGCGCTTCACATTCCAGGTATGGAAATATTCGTGACTGCACAAGCCCAAAAAGCCTCGGTACCCATCGCTCATTTCAGCCTGATGCTTGAGCGGCAAATCGGTGCGGTTGCAAATCAGCGCAGTTGATGCGCGATGTTCCAGACCGCCATAGCCTTCACCGACAACCATGGTCATGAACACATAGCGGTCCATCGGCGCTTTTTTGGTGCGTGGTTCAAACAGGGCAATCTGTGTTTCGCAGATTTTTTTCACATCAGCAACGATGCGGTCCATATCCATGTTCGGTACTTTGCCGGTCACGACAAAGTCATGCGGCACGCCATGTGCCTCAAAGGTGGCCATGACAAAATCACCCATCTCAACCGGGTGATCAATCAGCGCATCGTAATTAGCAGCTACATAGGTGCCAAAGCCATAGCGTTTTGCTTTCAGTTCAGGCAAGGAAGTAGCGACGCGCCAGGTCTTACAGGCGGTCACATCAGCGCGCTGGATATCCACCACATGCGGGCGCATTTCCTGGCCATGCACACTCAAAAAGACGCTGGTACCGTTGAAGAAGCCGTGACTTTGATCCAGGTGTGCAGCACGTACCGACAAGTCCCAGGCATACACTTCATAAGTGATGCGCAATGCCCCCTTGCATGGGGCAGCCTGCCAGGTATTTTTATTCAGCTTTTTCAGTGCGACTTTTTTACCATCTGAACTGGCCTTGATCTGTATGATGTTGCGAGAAAATTCGCGCACCATATAGCTACCCGGTATCCACACAGGCAGACTCAGCACTTGTCCTTCAGCGTCTGGCGCGGCTATATCCAGCGTGACCTGATACAGATGGCCCGCCAGATCCTTGGGCACGATAGAGTACAGTAAGCCATGCGCAGATGCGGTGGTGATTGTCCCTTGCTTCTTTGTCGTTATCGTTTTTTTCATCCTGAACGATCTTTCCGAATCTTTATTAATTGGTTTTCTGACTTATTTGAACTCACGTAACTTAGTAGCTACGCACATTCGCGGCAATAAAGGTAAATATCTGCGCGCCCACGACCACACGGGTCAGTTGCAGGCGCAGGTCAATAAACCACTGCGGCACACCATAACTCTGGTACAGACGCTTATCGATGAGGTAAGCAGCAATAAAACCTGCCACCTGCACCACAAAGCCAAACAGCATGTTAATCATCGAACACCAGGCAATCAGGGTGGGGATGACGCCCCAGATCAAGGCTTTTTTGGTTTCTTCATGATCACTGCCGCCCGCCATGATGGTCACACCCCAATGCAAGCCGCCGAGGAAGGACAAAATCACAATGCCGTAATAGAGCTGCGCCTTGATGAAATAACCCAACCAGTCAGGATGCACGACCCAGCATGCCAAAGTCAGCAAAACAAAAGGCACCAGGCCCAAAAAGCCCAGACGTATCACCAGTTTCTGATTGAGATTATTCATAGAGTTGAGCAGTCACATAACCGCCCTGCATTAAATCAGGTCGAAGAAAAACGCTATTCTAGGGCTAAATTGGCCACATAGATATATCAGGTGCAGATTTCACTCCGGTAAGTGCAAGCGCAAAGGTAAAACATTGTGGCAAAACGATGCGCATTTTGTCACACCCATACGTATGAGATATTTTATTTGCATCAATAGTGGATGCAGCCACTAACCACAAGTGCACCAGATTAAAACCAGTCCACTACAAGCGCACGCTAAGCAAATCCTGCGGAAGGTCAATATCGTGGTGAATACCGGCATCGGCTACCTCGATCTGATGCAGATCTGGCGTTTGCAGTAACTGGCGGGCACCAGTATCGCCTTGCAAAGCCAATAGCTGCGGCAGGTATTTTCTGGTAAACCCGACCGGATTACCCCTGCAGCCAGCATGTACCGGGGCCACCATATCTTTACCGTTTTGCAAAGCCTGCAATAGTTTTTGCATGGTATCCGGTTGCACGAAAGGCATATCAGCCAGAGCTATCAACCACCCTGCACTATCGGCACTGGCACGCAATGCTGCTTGCAACGAATGCGCCATACCCGCATCGGCGTCATCACAACACACGCATTGCACACCCAATGCCTGCAGTTGTCCGGACAAGATATCGCTACTGGGGCGCAGTACAGCCACGACCTTTGGCATGACAGCCAATAGATTCAGTGCGCTTTGGCTGGCCACAGTGTGGCCAATGTCCAGCGTTTGCAATAATTTATTTTCGACACCGCTGGCATCAAAACGCCGTCCGCGCCCTGCTGCCAGTAAAATTCCGGTCCAGATAGCGGGCGACGACATGGGATGAAGATTAAGTGAGAACTGACTTAGATGACTGACTAATGCAGATCAATTTGCTTTGGTTGCAGTAGCAGCCGCGGCCATACGCGCTTCCAGGACTTTTACATCCATCGCACCTGGTACACGGGTGCCATCCACAAAGAATACCGATGGCGTACCAGTAACACGCAATTTTTGGCCCAACGCATAAATCTTTTCGTGGGGTGTATTGCAATTGGCTGGCGCCTCTGGTGCGGCTTTGCCATGCAACATCCATTCATCCCAAGCCTTGTTACGGTCTGCCGAACACCAGATATTTTTTGACTTGACCTTGGAATCATCGGCCAGAATGTTATACATGAAGGTATAGACCGTGACGTTATCCAGGTTCGTCAAGGTTTTGCGGAACTGTTTGCAATAGCCACAATTAGGGTCTTCAAACACCGCAATCACACGCTTGCCATCGCCCTTGACCATTTTCAGGGCAGATTCCAGCGGCAGATCAGAGAACTTTATCTTGCTCAAATCATCGGTACGTTGTTTGGTGTAGTTGATGCCACTCTTGGAATCCAGCACATTACCGATAAACAGGTACTGGGCTTTTTCATCGGTATAGATAATGTCAGAGCCTATGCGTACTTCATACATGCCTGCATACGGCGTCTTGACGACAGAATCCACCTTTGCACCTTCACCAAGGCGCGGTTCCACCAATTTGCGCACGCTGGCTTCCATTGCGGTTTCTGTTGCCGCATTGGCCAACCCGGCAATACCAAGTGCCAGCATCAGCAAGGCTTGTTTCAATTTATTCATCACTGTCTATCTTTCAATTCGTGGCCTGCCAACGATCGGCATGTTAATAACTACTATTGTATGCGAGCTTGAGCACACCTGCTGAACACATCTGCACTAAGACATTTACTTGCCCATGGCATGGGCAATCAGTCTGCCTTTTATGACTGGCAATTTATCTAACAAGTTCAATCCCAAATCACGCATCACCCGCAATGGCGTCAGATCAGACTCAAACAGGCGCGCCAGGCTATCGGTTGTCAATTGCATTAATAAGACTTCTTCCTTGCGCGCTCGCTGATAACGTCCCAGCAGGCGGGCATCACCGCAATCGCGATGGGCTTCACGCTCTTTGACTATCTTCAGCAAATCACGCACATCCGCAAAACCCAGGTTCATGCCATGCCCGGCCAGCGGGTGCACCGCATGGGCGGCGTCACCGATCAAGGCCACACGCTGCGCTATCGCACTGTGAGGCCGTATCAGCTTCAGGGGGAAGGCCCGTATCACTTCAGGCAAAACCGGGCGCAAAGTACCAAGAGCATCGGCACAATACGGCGCTAAACGCTCAACCAGGGCAGACAAAGGCTCGTTCACCAAAGTCTGGGTCAACACATCTGGTGCCGACCACACCAGCGAAACACGATTACCCGGCAAAGGCAACAAGGCGATGATGCCTTGCTCTTGCACAAACCATTGTCGCGCGATGCCATGGTGCGGTTTTTCACATTCAAAATTCGTCACTACACCCTGCTGATTGTAGGAACGATAATCCAGCCCGATATCGCAAGCACCCCGCACCCAGGACTGCGCACCATCAGCGCCGACAATCAAGGCCGCGCGCAAGATACTGCCATCTTCCAGCACGATATGCGCGCTATCCGCTTCCTGCACTAATTGCTTTGCACGCCCCTGTACCTGCGTCAGGTTCTGGGCAAAGCGCAAAGCCGTATCCAATGCCTGGTTTAAATTCTTGTCTTCGACTATCCATGCCAGTTCATTCGCATGTGCGCCATAGGCATCAAAACCCAGCTTGCCCGCATCGACCTCGCCACCGCCATGCACCTGCATGGCAGTCACAGGTGCCACCCGCGACAAATCCAGCGCATCCCACACTTTTAATGAAGACAGCAAATCATGAGCAACATGGTTCAGCGCATACACACGCACATCCCAGTCAGCAGACGCTGACACCGAAGCTACAGTCGGTGCCACCGACACTGGCGCACCACCCGCACTCAACAAACTCACCCGCAAACCCGCCTGCGCAAAACCCAGCGCCGCCGCCTTGCCCACCGCCCCATTGCCGACGATGCAAATATCTGTGTCGTAAATCTGAGTTGACATAAGCCCACCACCAAAACCCGATAATCACCCCATTATACGGTAAGCCCACCCACCTGCCAGATGCGCCAAATCAAAGCACCGTCATAGAGCGCCGCACGCCTTTTTTCAGAAAAAGCTTGCAATCAGCACCCAACATGTCTATAATTCTTGGTCTTGGCCTGGTAGCTCAGTCGGTAGAGCAGAGGATTGAAAATCCTTGTGTCGGTGGTTCGATTCCGCCCCGGGCCACCAAGGAATATGTAATAAAAATAAGGGCTTACAGCGATGTAAGCCCTTATTTCGTTCTTCCATTCGTTCTACAAAAACCACTCCCGTTCTACAATTTTCTGTAGGAGCTCTGCAAATGCCCAGTGATTTCTTCAAAAATTTATTGGCAGATTTCACCTCCGCCAACATCTGGAACAACTGGGCTTTCTATATTTTAGTTGTGCTCGGATCGGTGCTTTTCACTTATTTTCGTGGCCTAATAAGTTCATACACAAACAAACGCGGTGAAATTTTAGCCACAAAAACAGACTGGGCTGAATTGTTGCGGCAAATTGTGGCAACAGAAAGGGCAAAAACAGACATTTCAACGGCTGCTTCTGATGCAGCCACGCTAAGAGCTGTAATGCGCGAAAAAATGGAAACTTTCATTGAAACAGCTTTTAGTATAGAGCTGTGGCTTGAAAAAAGTCGGAACGACGAAATGCTTCGAGGCATAACCACCGAATCAAATAGTTCACCGTTGCCCAAACTTTCCACGTTTCAGATGATTTATTTTCCAGATTTAACCCCTGAAATGACTGAACTTAAAGCTAGGTTTAAAGCAATGCAATCTTGGAATTCAAGCGTCCTATTTGACTTAGCTGAAGCCCAAAAAAACACTAGCGCTCCGAGTACAAGTTACGGTGAAATTATGGAATTCGAAAAAACTCATTTGGCACCATTCCGTCAAGCCGTTTTGGATCTAAACAATGCGATGCTCTACAGATATGCAAAACAAGCTGGCTTATCTCTGAATAACTCGACATCTATTTAAGGGCTTGACCAAATCCCCCTTGCGATCACGTGTATAAGGGGACCTCCCCTTACGCCGTGCAAGCGTAAAGTCTGCGACCGATTTCGACGGTTTCCCTACCTTCCTTGCGTGCAGGGTGATCCAAAATGCAACCAACCTCGGCAAATTGTGACTACCTTTCGAGCTAGGTTTGCACGTATATGAATAAATATGCTTTCCATTGGAACAAATATTTTACTACAACGGCAATTATTTATGCATTAGCCAAGCCAACCAAAACGGACAAGAGACACACAATTTCTGTCTTTCCATTTTTGCAAAAAAAAATTAAAAGGATATATGCATCAAATTTTACCCACAGTTCCGACTGACAACCTATACAAGTTCTTTTCTATCGTTGGCGTATGGCTTTTCGCTGTATTTTTGTCTGTTGTACTTGTATTAATTTACCTAGAAAAAAAAATGAACTACGAGAGGGAGTTAACTAACCAACACTCGTTCGCAATCAAACACCAGCGAATAATTTTGGCAAGAATTGAGTCGATAAAAGCTGGCAAGTTGCAAGAAAATCAGATTGATTGGCTTCCGGAAAAACTAAAAAACGATCCAATTGCACAAAATAAGTATCTCACTGAGCTATTCGACGATTATCAAGATTCAGCCGATAGGACCAAGGGTGCTAACTACTTTGGCTACCAACGCATTTTATCTGGCTTTTACGACTCCCATCTTGCTGAAACAATGGCGGCATTAGCCAGCCTTAGTTTCTTTTTTTGCTACATCGGATTTACACGGTGGTGGAAAAAAGTTCAAGTTCCTTACGATAAAGACATTTTGCTTTCTTTGAAATTAAAAGAAGATCAGCAAAGAAAACTGACACTAGAAATTCAAGAAGCTGAGACTAGAGTCAAGATTACCGACTTAACAAAGACGAAAACGGAGTTGGAAAACAAGAAAATTGAAGCGGAAATACATAAAATGTATAACTCCTCTAAATATCGTTGCAAGAGACACGTTATAAATTCGCATATTGAAGAGGCAAATAAAAATGTCGAAGATCAGAAAGCTGCTCCTGCCCAATCAAAATAAAACATCAGAAAAATTTGCGCTAACAGTAAAGCTTTATAAGCAAACAAAAACTCAGCCGCATCAATGGAAGGCACCTCACCCAACTCCGCAAACTCCGTGAAATCCGAGCCGCCAACCGCTGATGCGAGCAGATGCCCAGAAAACTCAAATCACTTGGACGCCGCACAAAAATCCTTACAGGTTCCCATCAGGTTCCGCTGCCGTCGAGATACTGACAATAAACAGGTCCAAGATTTTAATGCTTTCTGCCAGCGCGCCTTCTAGCGGCAAACCCCAGCTTGGGAATTGGCCGTCAATGTACATGCGTGCCAAGCCATAGACCAGGGCGCGTGCGGCAATTTGATATCGCTGGATGTCGCCGGGGCGAAGCAAACCCTGGGAGGCAGCGTCACACATCAGTTCATTCATTCTGGCGCGAATCAAATCGTTGCTGCCTCTCAATTTGGAGCCTTCATAGTCAATCACCGAGCGTGACGAGATGACTTGAAAATGCGTGGGGTTGGTAAATGACCACTGTAGAAAGCCGACACCAATAGCGCGGAATTGCATGAGTGGGTTCTCTTGAGCTGCGGCACGTAATGTGTCTGCTACGGAAGCGCCAAGCCGTTCCTGGGCCTCTTCGGCAACGGCAGTGAGTAGTGCCGTGCGGGTAGCAAAGTGACGGAACGGTGCCGCAGGCGAAACGCCGACCAGTTTTGCCACTTCGCGCACGCTGACAGCTTCTAGTCCCTTATCTTCGATCAATTGTACACAGGCATCTACGAGTGCTTTCCGTAGATCGCCGTGATGATAGGCACGGGCTGGTGCTTCTTTGCCAGCAGGCTTGCGTGAGTTGTTTTTGGTGGGCTGGTTCATTCGCTATTTTTTAAAAATGTAATTGCTGCTTACATTCTAAGCCAGAATCGTTATAATCCAAATGTAATCAACGATTACATTAATCAATCTTTTAAGGAGTCGTATGAAAATTCGCATGAATCCAGTCTGGTTTTACTTCGGTCTTATATTTTCGCTTTGCGGCTCAACAGCGGCGCTGGCTGCTGATCATGCTGAGCATGTAGTGACAGAGCAGACTTCGACATCGGTTGATCTGTCGGTAAGTAGTCCGATTGCACCCTTGCTGGCGAAGGGTGTCGTGGTGATTCCCGTTAAGTCGAATGATGTCAAAATCGCGCCGGTCTATGGTGACGCTGCGGCACAAGTTGTCCCGCGCGTGGGACATTTGCATGTCACGCTGGATGGCGCTTCCTGGCACTGGGTACATGCCGACGAAGGACCAGTCGTTATACAAGGTTTATCCAGCGGGCGGCACCAACTCACGCTCGAATTAGCCGATGCGGCACATCACATCCTTACCAGTCGTAAGCTAGAGTTTGTTGTGCCTTGATGAAGGCATGAAGCGGACGGTGACACTTGTCGCTGTCCGCTTAAGCCGATGGCAGATGTCGATAGGCTCTGCATTGGGCAATGAAACGTATCGCAATACGTTTCACTTATGTTGCAACAAACTCAGTCTGCGTGAATATCTTCGTTGGCATTATTGCGCACGAAGTGTTGGTCCTGGATATCAAAATTCGATGCCGCAATTGCCTTGTTGCTGACACTGGTCACGCGCCATTGTACGTGGGCCTCGCTGTCAGTGATCAGCAAGGGCAGGCGGTATTTTTTACTCCAGCAGATTTTGCTTTCAACACCATTGCGTGTCAGGCTGTACCAGATGCAATTGTCGATGGCTTTTTCTTCAGGCAAAGGCTTGTTCGCCGTGGTCAGCTGGTATGCCGCAGTTGGCCTGTTAAGCGCGTGCGACATGCTGAACCAGTCGGTGAAATGGCCAATCCGGTATAGGTTGGTACGATCAATGTCGGTGCGTATCTTGCGCTTGAGGTCCAGCACAACCATGCTCCATTCAACTTCCCTGGGCTGCTTGAAGACGAAAGTCTCCAGTGCATCGTCAGTGCGGCGCTTTAAACGCTGGTTGCGGTCACGCCAGACTTGCACCTCATGTTTGTCAGCACCCAATTGATAACTGGCCTGAAAATGGACCTGTGCCGGTTCTGCCTTGTCGTTAAAGACTTTGTCAAAATCGAGGTTGCTGGGCTGGCTGCTGACGGCGGTAGCGGTAGCACATAGCGTGGCAGCCATTAAAAAAATGACCCGCGAAATGCGCGGGCTGGAATTAAATGCAAAAAATCTCATATTACTTACTTGCCTGGAACGAATTGATCCGGGGTAGGCAGTTAAGCCTACACCGGATCATGTGAATCAAAATGTCATGCCTGTTCAGTTACGCACAGCTTGCGCATAATCGAAATAGCGATAAGTCTTGCCATCGACAGTCAGGTCCTTGACCACCAGGTTGATGGAATAGCTGCCATTGCTGAGCGCTGCATCCACTGCAGCACCGCTAGGGTCAGTTGGCAGCTTGAACACCAGGCCAGTTGATGGAGCAGTTGGGTTCAACACCGCTGACTTGACCACAGGCGCACTGGTCGTCGCTGGCTTGAGCAAGGCTTCGTTCAAAACGCGGCCATCTGCCTGCGGCATGGATTGACCAAGCAGGTAAGCGATGGTCGGTGCCACGTCTACGTTGCCAGTCGGGTTACTGATGGTGACGCCGCTGCGGAAAGCCGGGCCACTGGCGATCAATGTGTTGTGTACATCGATGGGGCTGAAGCTGCCATGCATGCCGCGATTGCCGCCTGTGCTTTCAAACTCGATACCTGGCAAACCATTCACCAGTTGCTGTGAATCCCAGGTAAAACTGACGACGATATCTGGCTGGCCTTTACCCGAACGGACAGCGTTTTCCAGGTTGATCATGGACATAGGCAAGGTACCAGGAATGGCACCGTAGCGGCTGTCAACGAAGATGGCACCGTATTCTTCACGTGACTGCAAGAAGCGCACTGTATTAGCAACTGTTGTTGCATCGTGGTCTGGCAGGTAGAGGTAGTCAGAACCGCCATTGGCAGCAACGACGATGCCATTGGCTGGCAAGCTGGCAGGTACCTTGAAGCTGGCCACAGGCGTCGGCAAGGTGGCGCTGATGGCCTGGTATTTGGTGTTGGCAGTACCACACAGCGTGCCTGTGGTGTCAGTACCGATGTTATAGGTGTTGCTGCCGTCAGCCTTGATACCGTACATGCCACTGGTGCTGCAACCAGCACCGTCAAATGCCTTGAAGCCGGCAAAGGTCAGCAAGTCTGCCGTACGTACATCACCAGAGACAGAGAAACCGCCGACCGGGTCTTTGTCACCCAAAGTGGCATTGGTGATGCCGCTGGTTACTGATGTGCTGGCATTGATGGTGCGCAGCGGATACAAACTGGTTGGGCCTGACACATTGCTGTGTGCATGGTCAGATACGATGATGATATTGGTGGTGCTGTCCATGCCAGCCGCTTTCAAGGCTGCCTGCAATTCACCCAAACGTGCATCTTGCGAAGCCAGTGCCTTGCGGTAATTGGCCGATCCAGGGCCATAGGCATGTTCTGTATTGTCTGGTGTACGGAACCAGATCAGCGACAGGTCAGGCAATTTTTTTGGCAAGATGAAATCTGTGTAGAGCTTCAACATGTATTTGTTGGCAGCATCTTCTGGTGGCCCCTGAGTGGTGTCGCTGGCATCCCTGACTTGCAAGCCATTAGGCAAGGCAAATGTCAAAGCACCGGCACGCGCCGTTGGGTTGCCATTGCTGGCAGTCAAAGTCACTGCACCAGCCGGATAGGCAAATGGGGCATTCAGTGGCAGTGCGTAATTGGCAGCTTGCAAATCAGTTGCCAGTGATTGCGGCAAGACTGTGTTTTCATCAAGGAAAACGCCGCCACGACCAAGATCCTGGATGTAGGCTGCACCTGATTTACCTATCGTAGCCGTTTTCAGACCGGCATCCTGTGCAGTTTTGAACAAGGTTTTTACCAGCAGCAACTGACCACCGTAATAATCATTGAGCGTGCTGAGGACAGCGTAATCTTCGGTGAATACCGGTGCGTTGTAATCCTGATTAGTACCGGCAGCAGACTTGCCTACAGGTATAGGGGTAGTCGCAGTCGCTTGCGGTGGTGTCCAGAAGGTGTTGCCATAAAAGCCGCTGGTCTTGGGGAATGACCCAGTCGCAAACGAAGAACCATTCATCATCGTGAATGTTGGGTACGTCGAATGATGATCAGCAAAATTGACACCCTGTTGACGCAGCGCATACAAATTGGGGGTATCGGTCGCATTGACGGCATCAGGGCGCAAGCCATCCCATACCATGACGATGGTACGTGTCTGGACTGGCGTTGTCGTAACAACTTGTGGTTGTGCGGTCGCGACGGAGCTGGAACCACCGCAAGCAGACAAGCCGGCAAGTGCCACGCTTAAAGCGAGAACTAAGGCAGATTGGCGCATAATTAGTCAGTAAAGATGAAGTAAATAAACAACCGGCACTCAGGCTGGCCTCGTTAAAATTGTTGTGTGGATCGTGGAAGAAACGTAAGAATGATCAACATTCAAACTTTGCTATTTTCCAATTGCATTCATTGCAAATAACACATGCAAACGGTGACGATATCCGGTTCAACTCGGATAATAGTCAGGGGAAATGACAAGGTAATGACAGTTTCAGGAAGGAACGAGCAGACTCCGGGCATTGGCGATGCGTACTTGCCATGACTGGTAAGAAATCAGGTAGGCAATTGCAACAACAACGCTTTCGCAGCCTCATTGTCCGGCGCAACTTGCAGCAACTTTTCCAGTAATGGTCGTGCCTGCTCGTATTGCCCCATTTGCTCATGGCAGGCCGCCATGTTGAACAAGGTACCAGTGTGGTTGCCGTAAATGTTTTGGGTGTGTTGGAAATAATGCAGGGCAGCGGGGAAATCATTCAGGGTATAAAACAGGCCGCCGATATCGAATGCCAGATCGCGCTCTTCACCCATGGGGAAATAGGCATGCCAGCAATCATGCAGCAATTGTTTCAGTTCAATGATTTGTGCTTCGCTTAAGGTCGGAATCAGTTCCACCATGCGCGGTATCAGCCGTACCAATTGGTAGGTATCGTTACGATTGAAGCGCATGTAGGCGAATATTTCGTTAACATTCATTTCTGCGGCTTGCTGATTCAGGCATTTGCTTAGTGTATAAAAATCGTCGGGACCGAAGTTGCTTATTTGTTGGCGATAGGTACGTCGGGTGCTGCTATGTGCATCAGCGTCTTCCAGCAATAGCAGGCCGATCACTGCGATACTATGATGTGATTTTTGCGGTAGCAAGGCCAAACCACCTGATGCTTCACACCAGGCAGCGAAGGCATGGTAGTTCACGCTGAGAGAAAATGATCCATGTAATATCAGGCCAGGGGCATCAGCGTAGACCACTTCGTTCAGTTGGCAATTACCTTTATCTGATGACAGCAACAACATGCCTGCCTGTGACAATGCCTGCAAACGCGCCAAACAACGCAGGCTGGCCGCAGGAAACAGCACATGTGCGCCACCAGGGTCGACGATGCAGCGGCAATATTGTTCCAGCTCTGCCTGTAACGCTGGTTCTGCATAAAACTGCTGGTCGCAGACCTGGTATTCATAATGGATTTGTAGTTGCATCAGCAAGCTGGCTGCATCAAGTTCATCTGGCTTTTCGGGACAGGCCAGCGAGACCAGCGCATGGTGAGCAATGCCGTTTTTAAAATAGAGTAAATCCTGCGGCACGCCGTCGAACACATAATTGGCCAACACCACCAGTGGGTTTTGCAATGCAGCCTTACTGACGACGGCTCCGCTGATTTGCAGGTGCAATTTGTCTGTTTGGTTGACATCGAACAGGGCGATGTCCAGCAAGCCACTGGCGAACCAGTCCTGAAAATGTGTATGCCTGCGCCAGGCATCGAGGTTACTTTGCGTGAAGTCAGTCAGCACATAGAGAAATGCAGTGGATGGCACAGCATATTCTGCACACAAGGTCAGCAAATGGCGCAAGAAATAGAAGGCAAAGCGCCCCGAACCTGCACCCAGCTCGCATATGGCCAGTGCTTCAGTCTGCAATTGCCCGGGCTGCGTCTGCAGGCGCTGCCGGTCCTGATAAAACGCGAACACGGTTTCTGCATAGGCTTGTGCCATGGTGGGGTTGCTGGTCACATAATGCGGTACTTCTTCATTACGCCAGGCATCGGCGCCGCGCTGGTTGAAATAGTGACGCTGTATATCCCATAATAAGGATTGGGCAAAGGGCTGTCTTTCTTCCAGTATGTACCAAAGTTCTTCGTCGTCGCTCTCGTTTGTTGCAGTATTTGAAGCGTCCGTCATCGTTGTTGGTGCTCCTGTGTGGCGATAAGAATTGACCAATAATTTAATCTCTGTACACGCGTTATGTGGTGAATGCAGTGTTGGTTCTCACAAGATAAAACCCTTGACCGAGATTGACCTCGCGTCAAATAAACCTAAGCGTCGCCGACATGGGTTACTTCCACTTTATTCTTAATTTCGTTTTTTCTTAGCGCCACTTCCTTACCGATTGCACCAACACTATATTTTGCGTTGTCCAGCGCTGCCTGGGTGTACGTGCCGGCATTATGCGTAGTCGTCCAACCAGAACTCAGGACGACGGGAATATATCCCGTGTACTTTCCAGAAAGCGCAATTTCTTCCTTGGTTTCATGGATAGCATTCAGCCATTCATGCTCTGGGGCGCATGTATTGGGCTTCGTGCCATTTACAATCACGGCAGGCGATCCACTGGCGACCCTTGCTTCCGTATTTTTCTTTGCATCTTCAATACTTGAAGCAACATGCTTTTGCTTGAATGCGGCTGACAGATTAATATCGCCCTTGTCAATCTGTGGCGCCTTATTTGTAGACGCATCACGTTCTAACGAGTTGTACAGGCGCTGGACAGGTGGGGAAGACGGAAGATATGCAGCAGGTTTAAATTGCTTTGTCGCTACGCTCTGTGTAGCAATGTGCTGCATACCAACTGCCTGGGCCTTCGCCCCCATCACATCAGCTTCCGACTCCAGCCCTACGTCATCATTCACTGCCGTGCCCTTCATTTGTAAAGTGGGTTTGACGCGACCTTGTGCCTGCTGCACCACATGCCAGGCTTCGTGTGGCAAGTGCTGTTCCTGGCCAGGTGCAAGATGAATGTCATTACCCTGGGCATAGGCGTGGGCATTCAATTGCGCTGGCTGGGATGAGTTGTAATGCACCCTGACATTGTCCAGGCTCATGCCAGACAAGGTTTCCACACCCGTCTTTAACTGGTTAGGAAGGCCGGTCCTGTTGGCCATGGCCGGGGCCTCTTGCAATTGAGTCATAGCCGATACGGCAAATTGCCCTTGTACTAATTCTTCATTGACCTGTCTTTGCACTGAAGTCGCACCTGTTTTCGCATGATTCGCCATCAATTGTTTTAAGTTGCGTAAATTATCATGGCGAGGGCTCGCATCCATCATGGCTTTGAGCTGGCGCTGGGATGTAGCAGAGGCACGCTTATCAGCGAAAGATGTCTCAGATTTAGCTTGTGCAAATGTTAGGGGGGATGTTTCATCCTTTTTTTGCACAGTACCTTGTCTGGGTTTTGAACTATGTGCCATATAAACCTCATTCAACAGGAGAGATGAGCATTGGTATATCAATGCTAGACAGGTGAAATCTCAAGTACCATTCAGCATTGCATATTCAACCCCCTCAATGGAAAATCAAGACACCTATGGAGATAAGCCTTTAGATGCTGCTTCCGCCACCGCCTGCGCGGCTAATGCGGCCGATGCAGGAGCCCTTCCCGGAGCACCATCACCTTCGGCCATGGTGACTTGCGTTGTTCCATCATGACGATAATGCACATGCACCTCTTTATATCCAGGATTATCACGCAATGTAAAGCAAACAATACTACGATAGTGTTCGGCAGCAATGGTAGTCAGATGGCTACCGACAGGTGACTGACCGAGCAGATTCTGCGCACCAGCACCAGCAGCAGGCGCGGCGGGAGCGGCACCGCCTGCGCCAGCAGCACCCGCACCACCACCGGCCGCTGCGGCGGCGACAGGTTTTGCTACTACTTTCATCCCCATTTTAGCTGTCATTTCAGCATCTTCGGCCTCTTTCTTTTTATTGAACACCCGCCCAGGAAGAGCATCGGACTCCCACCCACCTTTGACAGAACTCACCTTGCGTTGCAATATTGCTGTCGGGTTTGCAGAAAGCTGGCTTGAAGAACTCAGCCCCCAATTTGCGATATTCTTTTTCACGGCCCCCTGCAACACGCCCACACCTTTCGTGATGGACTTCCCTTTCGCAACATTCGTCTCTGCCGTCAAATTCACATCAGCATCTACCGCCGCCCCCTTCATTTGCAACACTGGCCGACTCCGGTTCTGCAAATTCGATTCCGTATGCAATTGCGTGGAATCAATCGAAGAAATTTTTCCTTGCATCAACTCTTCATTTCCCAATCTTTGTACTGGTTTTGTTGTGGTCGCTGCCTGATTCGCCATCAATTGCTTTAAGTTACGCAAATTGTCATGACGTGGGCTGGCATCCATGACCGCCTTCAATTGCAGTTGCGCTGCAGTTGATGCGCGCTTGTCGACAACTGTAGTTTCAACTTTGTACCCTGTAGCCAGACTGCTGGATGAAACAGCTGTTTGCTGCGCCGCATTTTGGCCTGATTCCGAACGGTATGCCATGCCTCACCTCAGAGTTGAAAAAGTGGCAATCACCAACGGCATAGCCGCAATTGGTGGCTAATGAATTTGTAAGATCAGATTCTAGAACCGGGTGGCACCGCAGTAACTATCCGATCTTACTAAAAGATTCATTATTTTCCCATATGATTAATAATTAAGCACATTGATTGTGTCTGGCAGGGTATCTTGCGAGCAAGTGGCGGCCATAAGTGTCATGGACCCGCATTCTGCCTGGAGAGCGCTTGTCAGTATGGCGGACAGGGCCGCAATATGTGCACCAGTGCGTTTGGACAGTTTCATAGCAGGCCCCTTCTTATAGGTGAAATGAAGTATCAGTCTGCCAGACCAATACTTCAGATACGCCTCAAGAAGGAAAACGGCTTCAACATATGCAGGACTTACGCCAGGTTGACTCAAACAAAGTCAGCTCGCCGTATTCACCACCGCTTCCAGTTTGTGTTTGACTTCAGTGATCACGCTATCCCAATCACCTGCGCGGGTTTGCGTGATCAAGCAGACTGACGGGTACCAAGGGCTATCGGATCTATTTGACAGCCATCGCCAACATGAATCAAACCTGTTCAAAACCCAGGTGGGCTTGCCCATGGCACCAGCCAGATGCACCATGGAAGTATCGACGGAAATAATGATGTCCAGGTTGTCTACCAGGGCGGCAGTATCGGAAAAATCTTTAATTTCGCTGGTGTAATCAATGATGACAGGACCGTTCCAGGATGTGCCCTGCACAGCCTTGAGCTGCATTTCACCCACGCTTCCCTTTTGCAGGCTGTAAAAATCGATACCTGGTATGTTCAGTTGCGCCAGCTTGGCCAGAGGCATATTGCGGCGTTCATTCACGCCCCAGGTATCTGGCTGATCTGCCCTGAATCCGCCGGACCATACCAGGCCAACTCTCAAGTTATTTTTTTGCCCCAGTTTTTCTGACCAGACCTCGCGTTTGGCTGGCAGTGAATGCAAGTAAGGAATTGCCACCGGAATATTTGCCAGCGTGGTCTTGAATGCCAATGGCAGGCTCATCATGGGGCAATGGAAATCAAAAGGCGGCAATGGCTTGCCCATTTCCACGATGGTGAAGTTTCCCTTCAATGTAGACAGCAGGTCCATGATTTCTTTGGGAGTTTCCAGTACAACCCGTGCGCCAAGCGTATCCAGCATGGGAATGTAGCGGCAAAACTGAAAGACATCGCCATAGCCCTGCTCTGGATAAATCAGTACTGTCTTGTCTTTGATGGATAAATCACCCAACCAGCGTGGCTGCGGGTAATGTCTTGCCACGTCCTTGGCAAAGTCTTTCCAGCGCCATTCATATTGCCGCCAGCCGTTCTCATAATCCCCCACGGCAAGCTGCACCAGTGATTTGCCCCAGTTGGCGGATGGGTCAGCAGGGTCGAGCGCAATTGCGCGTTCATAACTGGCAAGCGCAGCGTCAAACAGGCGGGCGTCACTTAATGTCCCAGCGTGCGCGATATATCCTTCCTTGAAATCAGGGCGAATGGCAATGACTTTGGCGAAATGATCCGCAGCCTCAACAAACTGCCCCAGTTGTTGCGCCAGCATGCCAAGTACGTAATAGGTGTTGAACATGTCTGGCTTGATGCGGACTGCTTGCTGCAAATGGTGTTTTGCTTCGTCATTCGCACCTTGTCTCATCAGGGCCAGGCCCAGATTATTGTGTACCTCTGCATAGTCGGGCGTCAGCTCCAGTGCTTTTCTATATTGTGCTGCTGCACGCGCCCAATCTCCCTCATCCAGATGGGTATCGCCGCGACTCTTGAAACTCTCAGCGGCTTCGGCCTGGACCACAGGTGCCGGGTCAGCACGAACGATGGGTTTGGAAATCTCTTTTTTTGGTAATGCTGCCGGTGGAGAGAAAATATTTTTTAGCCAGTTCAACATGTCGTATTTCACCTGCCAGCAAGTTTAAAAGTTAAAGCCACGAAAATTTCTTGGTTACTTTTTATGAGATAAGCTACAGATTGTACCCATAAGTTCGGACTTCTTGAAACAGACATCCGCTTTAGTATGAAAATAACTTGCCAGCCACAAAATAGCTAGGCTACTATGCATTATCCGTCTAGCTCACCACCCATTATCGAAAGGAGAAAACATGCATCATTCTAATCGCCACTCTCCTTCCATGGGCCTGGTTTTCTGCTGCTTGTCATAAGACTGTTTTAGCGTCTTCAGGCAAGTCTGCCTGACATCTTTGTCATTCAAATCAAATGTTTATACTGGTTGGCGTTATGCCAGATCTGTATACATTTGTGTACCAGCGCCCTGTTCCTGACTTCATTTTTGGAATTTTTTATGGGCAATTTTATCCCTCTCTTCAATGCCACAAGGTTTGAGGAGTATCTACAAATAACTGCAAACACTGGTCCGGCAGAATGTTGCCTGGCGGTGGCCAAGGTGTTGACGCGTCTCCTGAAAGATGCAGACAAGGCAGGCGTACAAATCAGAATACTGGAGCAAGTACCCGGGCCGTACGCTGGGACTTTTAGGTCAGTATTGCTGGAATTGAGTCATACGTCACAGGCGGATGCAGCACAGGCTTTTGCTACTCTGTGGCAAGGCAGCTTACTATGGATTTGTGACAGCCCTTACCGACCTGGACACCGTCGCAAGAACTGGTTTGTGGGCGGCAGCCTATTCATGCTGGGTCGCGATCAGTCGGGCGGGGACCTGTCGGACAGCGACATCAGATATGAAGCGACACGGGCATCCGGCCCGGGCGGGCAGCATGTCAACAAAACGGATAGCGCTATCCGTGCCACCCATATCGCCACTGGCATATCGGTCAAAGTACAGAGCGAGCGCAGCCAATTTGCCAACAAGCGGCTGGCGACACAATTGCTTCGCCTGAAGCTGGTTGAACTGCAACAGGCAAAAGAACGCGACAGTAAAGCGGAAAGGCGCATGCAGCATCACACGACCGAAAGGGGCAACGCCAGCAGGGTCTTTGTTGGTACCGACTTCAAGGAGCAAACACGATGAAGTTGCTTTATTAACTGTTGTGACCAGCGCCTGTGCCAAAGGTCTGGCACCTCAACTCCAGAGAAGCACCACTACCCGTGTGGGTGGCGGTGTTTTGTCAGGTATTGACGACTGCCTCACTTTCACTGATGCTTGACGATCAGACCGATCGTGTTCAATGATACGCCATTGAACCATAATGAGACAGCTTGTATTTCATCTTCCCTGGAGAATCGATGAACAAGATTCTAAAACGCACTGCCGTCAGCCTGCTGGTGCTGATCGCCCTGGGCGGCACTGCAGCCTTCCTTAAAATACAAAGTTCTGGACATCCACAAATTGATGGGGAAATGAAGTTGCCCGGATTGACAGCACCGGTTAAAGTGCTGCGCGATGAACTGGGTATCCCGTATATTTTTGCTGCCAATACTCCTGACCTGTTGCGGGCGCAGGGTTTTGTCACTGCGCAAAACCGGCTCATGCAGATGGAATTGTTCCGCGCCACCTGGCGCGGTGAACTGTCCGCCAGCCTTGGTGCCGAAACCCTGCCCAGCGACATCCGCATGCGTGTGTTGGGTATACGCCGCAATGGCGAACGCCATGCCGAAAAACTGAGCGCTGAATCAAGAGCTTTCTTCCAGTATTACGTGGATGGCATCAACGCTTATATCAAGGCTTATCCCGATGAACATCCGATAGAACTGAAAGCCGTCGGCCTGGTGCCGCAACCCTGGAACGTGGCTGATCTGATCGCGCTTGTGCATTATGTGCATTACACGCATTCGACCAATTTCAAGGCCGAAGTGGTAGCACAAAAACTGATAGACCACCTGGGCATGGAACGCGCCCGCGAGATATTTCCGCTGACCATCAATCCTGACTGGAAAAACCCGGTGCCTGCTCCGAAAACGGACAACACCAATGCACAAGCCCAGTCAGCGCACCTGAACCTGGCCTGGAAAGATTTGAACATCGCACCAGAAACGCTGAACCATCAGGGACTAGGATCAAATAACTGGGCAGTCGGGCCTTCACGTTCACAATCTGGCAAAGCCATGGTTGCCAATGACCCGCATCTGGACAACCGCATTTTGCCCGGCACCTGGCACCCTGTGGGTTTGTTTACCCCGGAGATACAGGCTGTGGGTGCAGCCCTGCCCGGTATGCCGGGGATTTTGGTGGGGCGCAACAAGCATGTGGCATTTGGTGTGACCAATGCCTATGGTGATGTGCAGGATTTGTACGTGGAAACCATAGATCCGGCCAACAAAGATCATTACATGGATGGCGGGCGCAGTGTACCCTTCACCGTCATCAACGAAAGCATACGCATCAAGGATAAAAATGGGCCAGATGGATTTATCGAACAGGCTTTGAGAATACGCTTTACCAAGCGAGGGCCAGTCATTACTGATCATCCCGGCCTTGGTCCCAAGGGTGACAAATTGCTGGTCTTGCGCTCGACCGACGCCGAAGTTCTCGGGCCACAAATCGGCATTGAAGGTTTGTTGACTGCGGCCAATGCCAAGGACTTTGACAAGGAAGTGCAAAAGATAGACCTGATGATGTTCAATTTTGTGTTTGGTGATGATCAGGGCAACATTGCTCACAGAGCGACCGGTGCAGTACCAATACGCAGCGGGGCCGATGGCGGATTCCCGCGCCTGCCGCCGGCAGATGGCAGCGATGACTGGACCGCGTTCATTCCCAAAGACAAGATGCCCGGTATGTTCAATCCTGAACGCGCATGGGTGGGCACGGCCAATCACGATACGCGTCCCGAAGGTTTCCCCTGGTATTACACCAACTATGTATCACCGAATTATCGCTATACCCGCATTGGACAAGTGCTGGGTGCAGCAAACAAAATGACGGTGGAAGACCACTGGAAACTCATGCATGACGACCGCAATTTGCAATCAGATGCGTTGCGCCCTGCCCTGATTGCTGCACTGGAAAATGACCCGGCAAACAAAGACCTGGCTTTGATTCTGAAAAACTGGGATGGCCGGGACAATGCAGACCTGGCAGCACCACTGGTTTATCAAGCGCTGTATCGTGAAACCGTCATAGGTACCTTCACCGATGAGCTGGGTGAAGACGTGGCAAAAGACATGTTGTCCACCTGGTATTTCTGGCAGCAGCGTTTTGACGCCTTGCTGGCTACCCCAGATTCGATCTGGTTCGATGACGTGCGTACCCCCAACAAGCGCGAAACGCTGGCCGATGTGATTCGGGCCGCAGCACCTCGTGCACGTGCGGCACTGGAAACCCTGCAAGGTAAAGACCCCGCCAGTTGGCGTTGGGGCAAGGTCCATACCGTGCGCTTCGTCAGTCCCTTGCGTCGCAACGGCACAGGGCAAGAATTACTGGGTGGCTTTACGGTGGAAAGGTCGGGTAGCGGCGAAACCGTGAGCCGGGGCGTCTACGATTTCCAGAAGCCGTACGAAGCAAATTTTTTCGCCTCCATGCAAGTCATCGTAGATTTTGGCGATAACGAAAAAATTGAAGCTGCCCTGGCCGGTGGTGTCAGTGAGAGACATTTCCAGCCACATCAAAACGACATGGCAAAACTATGGGCACAAAACCAGTATCGTCCTTGGTGGTTTGCCAGCAAACAGGTGGAAGCCCATGCCAGGAACCGGCAGACACTGGTGCCATAATCAAAGGAGTTGGATAAGTTGAAGGAGCTGGAAAAGCTGGTAATGCAGCGCTTCTAATTCCCGACCAAATCCGCACTCACCTGACGTGCCTTTAACGCTTTGGCATGGCGATGCCGCGCCCGCAAACGCGGGTTGGTGACAACATGGCCGACGGTCTCACCTATGACCATGGCGACACCCAACAGTGGCAGGACCAGCATCAGGCCAGGTACCCCGGCCAGTTCGCCGCCGACAAAAATCATCAGCACAGAAATCAGCGGGTGCATGTGCAGGCTGCGCCCCAGTGTCAATGGCATGAAGATGAAATCGTCCAGCAAACGCACCATGACGAAGACAGCTATCGCGCCATAGGCCAGTAAAGGCAAATCAGGCGCATCAGTGGCGGCCACCAGCACCACCATGATGCACCCCATGACAGAGCCGACAAAGGGCACCCAGGCCAGGATAGCCGATATCAAAGCCAGAAGCAGTGGTGAAGACATGCCTATCATCCACAAACCCAGTGCCAGGATAACCGTGTCAATAACCGTCAGCTTCAACAAGCCCTGGAAATAGCGGCGTGCGGTCTGGTCGACTTCATACATCAGGTACAGGGTTTCTTCAAAAAATGCGTTCGGTACGGCACGGGCCAGGAAATGCTTGAACTTGCGGCCATCGCGCAAAAAGAAAAAGGTCAGGAAAGGAGTCAGGAAAATAACCGGCAAAAAACTCGCCACAGACATCAGGATATTTGCCGCGTATTGCTGGGCGAAGTTATCCGTGTTAGCCATCATCCAGGCATTCACGGTATCGCTGGCATGTGCTTTGCGCAAAATCGAGAAATTGCCTTCCAAGGTGTGCATGGTGTTGCGCACAAACTGTAGCCCACCTTCCACATAATGCGTCACCAGTTCTTGCAACGACCCCATGCGGGTAGTAAAAGTGGTAATCGCGTAACTAAGTACCACTACCATGACGATGAAAAAAATTCCTCCCACCAGCATGGCCGCCGTTTCACGCGGGATGCCAAACAAGGTCAGACGTGATACTGCCGGTATCAGGATGTAATACAAAATCATGGCGAGCAGGAAGGGGACGACCAGCCACAACACTTTGGGCAGCAAAAAAAGCAACAGGCAGGTGGCAGTGAGCACACCCAGCCAGACCACGGGACCAGATTCGCGTTGATTCACAGTTCCTCAATACGGGTAGAGCCTGCCATGGAATCACGCAGACGACGACTGATCAGACGCGCCAGTTCCAGCGATATCTTGTAACCGATGACAGCATTGGTTTCCAGCAGGGAGCTGAAGTCGGCCCGGAAAAACACAGCCACATCACAGTTTTCGGCAGCACGTGCCTGGGCACTACGCGGTGAATTATCCAGCAGGGCGACATCACCAAAGAAATTACCTGCAGCCAGTTCAGCAATAACTTCAGTAACAACCCCACTGTCTTGCTCACGGGTTCGGCAAATATGTATCTTGCCAGATAGCAGAATATACAAAGCCTGCCCCTCTTCACCCTCATCAAAAATGACTTCATTGGCAAGATAGTGGCGGTCGTGCAGCATGCCATCAATAATCTTCAATTCACGCGGACTGAGGGTAGAAAAGAGCGCCACACCTGACAAACGCCGCAGGCGATCAGATTGTTGTGGTTGTTTTATCCAGCCAAGTGCCACTATGCCCCCGATAATGATCAATGATGTGTGTTTGCTACTGATATGGCACAAAATTAGTCAGGAAAATAGCCCGATAACTATTATTTGGCATGCTTCCCACCAATTTGGCAATTTTGTAACCAGATTATGCGGGAAGGCACAATAATTGCCCATGAAAATTTAAGCTATTCACAAGCTCAAATCAGGAATTTAAGGGTGAGATCATCAATCAAATGAATTTATCCGGGGTAATTTTTCACCCCATTGTCCACTTATCAGTGGACAATGATCAAAAAGACAAGCAACAACCAACAAGAATTGACTGTGCAGTAAGATTTCTGCCCGAAAGCCTTGCATATTTTTGCAATCCGGCGCGCCTATTGGTAGGATTAGTCCTTTATTAGCATTTTTGTGCAGGCCAACAAAAATACACGATTAGTTTGCCGTTACTAAAGTAACAAATAAAGTAATAAAAAGTTTCCCCTGCGACATGAATGATTTGGGCCGTAAGCAGATTTACCACTAATTTTCACTGGATGCCATGCAAAACAGTACGACGCGCAAGCCAATTGAGATCAAGATTTCTACTGTTGTTGCTGTTGCAATTTTACTCAATGAATCGTCTTTCCCTGCCGTCGAAGCGGCGCTGAAGGAAATGACAGCAGGCTCACCCGATTTTTTTGATGATGAATTTGCCGTTATTGATGTCGAAGCCATCACCGAACAGGAACTGGACTGGAATGCGCTGATCCCCCTGTTCAAGGCACATGGCCTGAACCCGGTCGCTGTCAGACATGCACGGGAAGAGGATCATGCCACCATTCGTTCCCACGGCCTCAGTATCGATGTTGTCAGCAAGCCAAGGGCAGAACCAGAAATACAGGCCAGCCAGGTTCAGGTGCCAGTGCAAGCGGCAGCAGTCGCTGCACCGGTTGCCGCCGAGCCTCAGGTCATTATCCGCAATATGCCAGCCATGGTGATTGATACACCAGTACGGGCCGGGCAGCGCATTTATGCTCGTGGTGCGGACCTGATCATTACTGCTTCAGTCAATAACGGAGCCGAAGTAATTGCAGATGGCAGCATCCATGTCTACGCGCCCTTGCGCGGACGTGCCCTGGCGGGTGCCACTGGCAACACTGAAGCAAGGATTTTTGCCCTGACGATGGAACCGGAACTGGTTTCCATCGCCGGTATTTACCGTACTTTTGAAAATGGTTTTCCCCCCTTGCAGGCACACCACCCAGCTCAAGTTAAGCTGAACGGGGACAGTATTGAAGTATCATCTGTAAAATCAGCAGGCTAATCTGCAGGTTAAACTGGAGATTAGCCGCCTCAATTTTCAGTATTTTCGGATAGATTAAAGGAGTTTTTTGTGGCAAGAATCATCGTTGTAACATCCGGTAAGGGCGGCGTGGGCAAAACCACATCCAGCGCGAGTTTTGCCTCTGGTCTGGCCATGCGTGGTCATAAAACAGCCGTGCTGGATTTTGACGTCGGCCTGCGTAATCTTGACCTGATCATGGGTTGCGAGCGTCGCGTTGTGTATGATCTGGTGAATGTCATCAGTGGCGAAGCAAGCCTGAACCAGGCACTGATCAAGGACAAACACTGCGACAACCTGTTCATCCTGCCTGCATCGCAAACCCGCGACAAGGATGCGCTGACCGAAGAAGGTGTAGAACGCGTACTGAATGATCTGATCAAGATGGATTTTGAATTTATCGTCTGCGATTCACCTGCCGGTATCGAGCGCGGTGCCGTCATGGCACTGACCTTTGCCGATGAAGCCATTGTCGTCACCAATCCTGAAGTGTCCTCAGTCAGGGATTCTGACCGTATTCTGGGTATCATTCAGGCCAAGTCAAAACGTGCGCAAGCAGGTGGTGAGCCAGTAAAGGAACACTTGTTGATCACCCGTTATTCACCAAAACGGGTAGAAGCCGGCGAAATGCTGTCTTATACCGATGTGCAAGAAATCTTGCGTATCCCCCTGATTGGTGTTATTCCTGAATCAGAAGCTGTACTGCATGCTTCCAATCAGGGCAATCCGGCCATCCACATGAAGGGTAGTGATGTGTCGGAAGCTTATGAAGACGTGGTTTCCCGCTTCCTGGGCACAGAAGTTCCCTTGCGTTTTATTAATTATGAAAAACCGGGGCTGCTGCAACGCATTTTCGGAGGCAAATAATATGGCTCTGCTTTCTTTTTTATTCAATACCAAACCAAAAACCGCCAATATGGCGAAAGAACGCCTGCAAATTATCATTGCACGCGAACGCTCTGGCCGTGACGGCTATGATTTTTTGCCCGCATTGCGGGAAGAACTGATCGCTGTCATCTCGAAATATACCAAGGTCAACCCGGAAGACATCAAGGTATCTCTGGACAAACAGGGCAACCTGGAAGTGCTGGATGTCAACGTCGTATTACCGGAATTGGAATTACGTAGTTAAATATTGGGCATTTCATCTTATAACCTGTCAACACAGGTCATAAGCTGGTATTGCCATGTGCTTGCCTGTCTTTGTATGGCCAGATTTGTTTCTCATAGGCATGAAAAATGCTAGTAGAAGCGTCTGTGCAAGCACGGACCCAACAATTGTATTCGTGAAATATTCACATTTCTTCACAATTACTTATTTTTTCACTTGCTTTCGATATAATGGAAGATATTCCACTTTATTTGCCGGCCATCAACGGTAACACTCCATGAGAATCGCTGTACTTGACGACGACAATAATTTGCTCGAACTGGTCTGCACCATTTTAAATGCTGCCGGGCACACTACCCATCCCTTCCTGAGCGGGAAAGAGATGTTGCATCAGTTACGTCGTGAAAGTTACGACATGCTGATACTGGACTGGCAAGTACCCGACCTGAGTGGAACAGAAATTTTGCACTGGGTGCGCGAGAAACTCTCGCCTACTCTGCCTGTGCTGTTCATGACCAGCCGTTCTGGTGAAGATGACATCGTCGCTGGTCTGGCAGCCGGTGCAGATGATTACATGATCAAGCCCATACGCCGCAGCGAAATGGTGGCACGGGTACAGGCATTGTTGCGCCGCGCCTACCCTACCCAGACGACATCAGAACATTTACAGTTTGGCATCTATAAGTTTGAAACCCGTGCCGGTCGTGTCAGCGTGAATGATGTGCCGGTAGAAATGACACAAAAAGAATTTGATCTGGCCCTGTTATTGTTCCGCAATCTTGGTCGCCCGCTTTCTCGCGCCTACATACTGGAAGCAGTATGGTCGCGCGATGTCGACATCCCCTCCCGCACCATGGATACCCACATTTCCCGGGTACGCAGCAAGCTGGAATTGCGTCCCGAAAATGGCTATCGCCTGGCACCGGTCTACAGCTACGGCTATCGCCTGGAACAAATGACACCAGAATAATCCCCCGGGCCTGCAGTGTATCGGCCCGGGCAGCATGACCCAACGAGGAGTCCCGCATGAGACTAACCCGCCCCCTACTCCTGCGACAAATATCCCTGAGTTTCGTTTTTAGCCTGACCCTGGCATTACCTATGGTATCCATAGCGGCACAAACCGCAGACATGAGCGGTGAGCCAGGCAGCTTTATCAGCACACCTCCAGACATGACTTATTTTGCAGTACAGGGCGATACCCTGTCTGCCATTGCCAAGCGCTATACCAATAAAACCCTGAACTGGACCATTCTGGGCAAACGCAACAAGATTGGCAACGACAGGGCCATACCTATAGGTACCGCCATCCTTATCCCGCTTGAGCTATTGCCTGAAGAAGACAGCGAGGCAAAGGTCATCGCCATGACCGGCAACCCCAGCTTTAAGGCTAAGGATGGCAGCACCGGTAATCTGGTTCTGGGTGCAGTCGTCAAGGAAGGTACGCAGATCACCACGGACAAGAATGGCTTTCTTACCTTGTCACTGATAGACGAATCGCGCATTTCAATTCCCTCAAACAGCCAGATAAGCCTGGCCAAATTGCGCAAGACAAAATATACCTCCAGTCCACGTACCGAAGTTGCCTTGTTGCAGGGCAAGCTTGAATCGCGCGTAACTTCTTTGGTCAGCAACAAGGGGCGCTTTGAAGTCCGCACCAATCTGGCAGTGGCAGGTGTTCGTGGTACCAACTTCCGTGTTGGTGTGAATGAAGATGGTATTGCCAATGAAGTCTTGTCCGGCGGTGTGGCAGTTGCCAACACCAATAGTAAAAAACCGGACGAGTTATTGCTGACTGCCGGTAAGGGCAACATTATCAGCACCAGTGGCGTTGGCAAGGCAATTGACCTGCTACCCGCCCCTGTAATGAGTGAACTATATGTATTGCAGGAACGCCCTACCCTCCAATTCCAGGTTGAGACTAATCCCGACGCTACCGGCTACCGCGTACAGATTGCCAAAGATGCCGAGATGTTGAATGTATTGACTGAAAACCGCTTCAAAGACAATCGCTTCAAGTTTGACGGTTTTGCTGACGGCAATTATTTTGTCCGCATCACGGCAATCGACAAAGCTGGGTTGGAAGGTTTTCCTTTGGTAAAAGCTGTGACGCTGAAGGCCCGTCCTGAACCACCTTTCACAGTACAGCCAAAAAACAAGCTAAGAGCCGAGCGCCTGGATTTTGCCTGGACTGAGGCTAGCAATGCGATAGCCTATCATCTGCAAGTAGCCAGGGATGCCGAATTCAAAAACCTGCTGATAGAAAAAAATGAGCTCAAAGAAGTACAGTTCAGCGCCGACAGACCAGCCGACGGCAATTACTACTGGCGCATAGCCACTATCACCCAAAAAGATGGCAAAGCCGATCATGGGCCGTTCAGTGACGTGCAAAAGTTCATGGTTTTGCCCGTTACCAGCCTGGCACCACCTGACGAATCCAATGGCAATCAGTTGTCTTTCAACTGGGCATCTGAACCAGGACAAAAATTCCTGATACAAATCAGCACTGATGCAGGATTCTCAAAACTGTATTTGTCCCGTGAACTTGACAAGGCTGAGCTGAAAATTGACCGTCCACAAGCAGGCACTTATTTCATTCGAGTGCGGTCAACCGACCCGGATGGCTATGTCAGTGCTTTTTCGTCCACGCAGAAGATCACTCTTTTGCCACGCTGGACCAGTGGTGATGGTTCGCCCATCAACAGTGGCGGGGGCGCTGTTGGTACGAATTTTTAATTCGCTATTGCAGCGCCAGGTTAGCGGCATATGACAAGCGATCAATCAAACAGCCAATTCAGGGTGGAGCGTATCGCCCTGCGGGAATGGCTGGTTCTCAGCGTGCTGATGCTCTTGCTTACCGCAGGCCTGTTGTTTTACAAGACACTCGAACGTGCTGATCTGGTGTTGTACGACAGGCTAATGCAGGTCAATACCCGGCCAGCGAGGGACGATATCATCATCGTCGGCATAGACAGTCACAGCCTTAGCGAGCTTGGCAAATGGCCCTGGCCCAGATCGAGGCATGCAGAGCTGATCAAACAAATCAATGCCGCCCAACCACTGGCAATCGGCATGGATTTCGTGTTCACTGAAGCAGAAGATAGTGCCCCTGAACAGGTAGCCAATGGCGACCACACATTTGCTGAAGCCATCGCTCAAAGCAATAAGGTGGTCTTGCCGCTGATTTCAGAAAATGCTGGCAAGGGCTTAATGACGGTACGCCCCGTCCCTGTGCTGGCCAGTGCTGCCCGCCAGTTGGCCCATATTAATCTGGAGCTGGACAAGGACGGCGTAGTACGCAGCATCTTCCTGCGCGAAGGCATGAATGGTGAATGGTGGCCGCATTTTTCATTGGCACTGGCAGATATAGGCAAAAATATCACTCCGGGTACCGAACCCAGCTTGCCTGGCAACAGACTTGCGGCTTCGTTGCGCAATGCGCCGGCAGAGCCAGGTACGTGGCAACGCGATTACCAGATGCACATCCCCTTCTCAGGTAGCAGCGGGCATTTCCGGACCGTACCTTATGTGTCAGTCCTGCGAGGTGAAGTGCCACCAGCGTTCTTCAAAAATAAATATGTACTGGTAGGGCCCACCGCCAGCGCCATGGCTGACTCATTCCCCACTCCTGTGTCTGGCAACGAGGGCATGATTTCAGGAGTGGAAATCAATGCCAACATTCTCGCAGCTTTACTGGATAATCGCAGCATAGTCCCGGCACCACTGACCTATAGCCTGATTTTTAGTCTGCTTGGGGTGGCTATGGCAATGTCTGCCTATCAATTGCTATCACCCCGAAAAGCCTTGCTGGCAACTGCAGCAATAGCTTTGCTGGCTATGGCGGGCAGTTGGATAAGCCTGCGCTACCTGGGTTATTGGGTGCCACCGACGGCAACCTTATTGGTCCTGATCATTGCTTACCCCCTATGGAGCTGGCGGCGGCTGGAAGCGGCCATTCGCTTTCTGGGGGAAGAGTTCCGGGTACTGGACCAGGAACCACATTTGCTGCCAGAATTTGTCGATGCAGATGAAACCCAACCCGTACGCGCCCTCACTGATACGCTGGAACAAAGTATCAATGCCATGCGCGAAGCAGTGGACAGGGTCAGGGATTTGCGTCAGTTTGTCAGTGACAGCCTGGTCAGCTTGCCAGATGCCACCCTGGTCACCACTACCGATGGCAATGTGCTGCTGTCCAACCAGCCAGCAATCGATTATTTTGCCAGCATAGGTATGCCCAAAGTGAATGATGCCCTGGTGCCGTATTTGTTTGCCAAGATGGCAGCCCCCCAGTATTCTGAGCAGGGCAGTGAAGACAGTTTCAGTTGGTGGAATATCCTGGACATCAAACACACCAAATCCATGTCACAAGGCATAGAAGTACGTGACCCGCTGGGCAAGGATTTGCTGATTAAAAGTGCCCCTTGCTATAACGGCGAAAAACGGCTGGTTGGCTGGATAGTCAGTCTGATTGATATCACCAGCATACGGGCCGCAGAACGCAGCCGTGACGAAACCCTGCACTTTATCTCGCATGACATGCGGGCACCGCAGGCATCCATCCTTGCCCTGTTGGAATTACAAAAAGACAGCGCAACTGCCCTGCCTGTTGACGAATTCATGTCAAGAATAGAAAGAGCCTCGCGCTCAACTCTGGGGTTGGCAGACAATTTTGTCCAGCTGGCGCGGGCAGAATCCCAGGATTACCGCTATGAAGAAGCCGATTTCCAGGACATCTTGCTCGTCGCCACAGAAGAAATGTGGACTTTATCAAAAAACAAGAATATCCGCATCGTCACCCAGATTCAGGACGAAGAATTCCCTGTACTGGTAGACCGCTCACTCATGACCCGGGTTCTGACCAATTTGTTATCGAATGCCATCAAGTACAGTCCAAGAGATACCACCATTACCTGCTCGCTGACAAAAGACGAGCATCTGGCCGATGCCACCATTGTGTGTTCCATTGCCGACCAGGGTTATGGCATTACCAGGGCGGATCAGCACAAACTGTTCCAGCGTTTCCAGCGTTTCAAAACCAATGAACAGCCCAAAAATGACGGTGTGGGTCTGGGCATGGTATTCGTCAAGGCCGTGCTTGACCGCCACCAGGCAAAAATCGATTTCACCAGCACGCCCAATGAAGGTACGACTTTCTACATCAGGGTACCGGCTGATCTGGATTAGTGACCACCAAATTAACACCCATTAGTAACAATCGACATACGAAACATCACGGCAAATTCAATAACATGTGCCTGGCATATGGCTATTTGTTGTAAAAATAACATAATTTAACAGATGTTGATGCTGTTGATGTGGATCAAACAGTGCTGCCCGGGAAAATGCCCAGCCAACGCGCTATAATGGAGGCTGACATCTTCCCCCGGTTTATTGCATGCAACTGTCAGCCGTTGGCCTCAACCACACGACCGCGCCGCTGTCTTTGCGCGAAAAGGTCGCCTTCCCTCCTGAGCAAATTGCTCAGGCGGTGGTGGCTGCCCGTGGCTGGTTCGCCCGGCACGACAATGGCAGCAAGCTGGTGCATGGCAATGAGGCAGCGATTTTATCCACCTGCAACCGCACCGAACTGTACGCTGCCAGCAGCGCTGCCAATCCTGTTGATGCAGCCGCCCATTTTCTGGCAGATTTTCATCAGTTACCGTATGCTGACCTGCGCCCGCATTTGTATACCCTGCCGCAAGACAATGCGGTAAGACATGCCTTCCGCGTCGCGTCTGGCCTGGATTCCATGGTATTGGGTGAACCGCAAATCCTGGGACAAATGAAAGATGCGGTCCGCCAGGCTGATGCAGCTGGTGGCCTGGGCACTTATCTGCACCAGATGTTCCAGCGTACCTTTGCAGTCGCCAAGGAAGTCCGCAGCACTACAGAAATTGGGGCACACAGCGTATCGATGGCCGCCGCTGCCGTGCGCCTGTCCCAGCGCATTTTCGACAAAATAGCTGACCAGCATGTGTTGTTTATTGGTGCTGGCGAAATGATAGAACTGTGCGCTACCCATTTTGCGGCACAAAACCCAAAATCCCTGACCATCGCCAATCGCACGCTGGAACGCGGTGAAACTTTGGCGCACCGCTTTAACGGCAAAGCCATACGCCTGGCGGATTTGCCACAGCAACTGGCACAATTTGACATCATCGTATCTTGTACTGCGTCTTCACTGCCGATTATTGGCCTGGGCCTGGTGGAGCGTGTGGTCAAGGCCCGCAAGCATCGCCCCATCTTCATGGTTGATCTGGCCGTCCCACGTGATATCGAAGCAGAAGTGGCCAAGCTGGATGATGTTTTCCTGTACACCGTTGATGATCTTGGCACCGTCGTACAATCTGGAATGGAAAATCGCCAGGCCGCCGTTGCACAGGCTGAAGCGATTATTGAAACCCGTGTTCAGTCTTTCATGCACTGGATAGATGGCCGTGCTGTTGTCCCCGTAATACAAGACCTGCATGAAAGCAGCGAGCAACTGCGCCTGATTGAACTGGAACGCGCCCGCAAGATGCTGGCCCGTGGTGAAGATATCGACACCGTGCTGGAAGCCCTGTCAAAAGGCATTACTGCCAAGTTCCTGCATGGCCCGCAACAGGCCCTGCATCAAGCCAGCGGCGACGAACGTGCTCGCCTGGCAACTTTACTCCCCCAACTTTTCCGCACCAAGCGTTAGCGACTTGCAGCGCCGTTAGCCTGCCCGTTAATACGTGGTCAGGCATCTCTGTATTCTGGGCCAGTCCGGCCCGCACCCATCATTCGCTATAGAGCACTACTATGAAACCATCAATGCTTACCAAGCTGGATCAACTGGCAGAACGCCTGGATGAAGTCAGCCATCTCCTGATGCAGGAAGGGGCCACCAATGATATGGATGCCTACCGCAAGCTCAACCGTGAGCATGCCGAACTTGATCCGCTGGTTGCCCTGTACAACAACTACAAGCAAGCGCAGGCAGATATCGCCGAAGCCCAGGAGATGCTCAATGATCCTGACATGAAGGCTTTTGCCCAGGATGAAATCGAAGCAGCGAAAAACACCATGCAAACACTGGAAAGTGATCTGCAAAAAATGCTGCTGCCGAAAGACCCGAATGACGAGCGCAATATATTAATGGAAATCCGCGCTGGTACAGGTGGCGACGAAGCCGCCCTGTTTGCTGGTGATTTGCTGCGTATGTACATGCGCTTTGCCGAACGCAATCGCTGGCAAACCGAAATCATGTCGGAATCGCCATCTGAATTGGGAGGTTACAAAGAGGTGATTGTGCGGCTGGCGGGCTTGGGCGTGTATTCCAAGCTGAAATTTGAATCAGGTGGTCACCGCGTACAACGGGTACCGGCAACTGAAACCCAGGGCCGTATCCATACCTCGGCCTGCACAGTCGCCGTCATGCCGGAAGCCGATGAACTGGCCGACGTGGTCATCAACAATGCCGATTTACGTATTGATACCTTCCGCGCCAGCGGTGCCGGTGGTCAGCATATTAACAAGACCGACTCGGCGGTCCGTCTGACACATCTTCCTACTGGCATCGTCGTCGAATGCCAGGATGGTCGCAGCCAGCATCAAAACAAGGCACAAGCCATGCGTGTGCTGGCTACCCGCATCATGGACGGCCAGTTACGCGAAAAACAAGCCAAGGAAGCAGCAACGCGCAAAAGCCTGATCGGTTCCGGTGACCGCAGTGAGCGCATACGCACTTACAATTACCCCCAGGGGCGCATGACAGATCACCGCATCAACCTGACTTTGTACAAGCTGGACTTCATCATGGATGGTGATCTTACCGAACTGACGAATGCCCTGGTGGCAGAACATCAGGCGGAATTACTGGCAGAGCTGGGGGAAGACGGTATTTGATCTGCCACCCAGGCAGTATTTGCAGTTTGATTTACAGGTTATTAACTGGCTCTTCACAGGTTTTTATTGCCTTGGAGCCTGAATCTGTCAGATACTCGCTAGCAATATAGGCAAGGCACCGGTATAAGTGGTGCTTTGCGTCAGGGATGCCGAACTAAAATCCATAGCCGACATCCAACACCAATTCTTTCATAGTACACACCATGAATCTGTCGAAAAAAATCTTGTTGTCGATTGCCGCCATTTGTATCGCCTTGCTGGGTGCCGCCCTGTACTTGCAAATCGTTGAAAAAATGCTGCCTTGCCCCTATTGCGTTTTTCAGCGCTATGCCTTTGCCCTGATCGCCGTCTTCTGTATCGTGGCCGTGGGACTTCAAGGTACCGGACAGCGCCTGGCAACTGGCATGGCACTAGTCTCCGCCCTGGTTGGTCTGGCCGCCGCTGGCAAGCACGTGTGGATATTATCCAATCCGTCCCTGTCCTGCGGCATAGACCCACTGGAAACCAGTTTAAACAAAATGTTGATGGCACAGGTCTGGCCAGCGATGTTCAGGGCAGATGGCTTATGTGAAACCCCTTATCCACCAACTCTGGGCCTGTCGTTGCCAGCATGGGCAGCGATCTTTTTCGGCATCTTTACTATTACTCTCCTGTACGTACTGATCCGCAATCAAAAAACCCAACGCGGCATGTTTGGCCCTTCACGCTAATGCTGAATTGGCTTTACCCAGGCATCACCATTGCCGCCTGTGAGCAAGCCAGCCCGCTGGACCGTATTGATACCCGCATCTTGCTCATGCATGGCCTTGGTTTATCACGCACGCAGTTGATCACACAATCAGAACAGGTATTAAGCGCGGAACACCTGGCGCAAATCAGCGCCTTGTTCCAACGCCGCCTTAATGGGGAGCCGGTCGCTTACATCGTGCAGGAACGGGAATTTTTTGGCCTCAGCTTTCATGTCACCCCCGATGTACTGATTCCCCGCCCGGATACAGAATTGCTGGTGGAGCTGGCTATCCAGCACGCACCCGCCCATTCCAGTCTGCTGGATCTGGGTACGGGTTCCGGTGCGATTGCCATCAGTGTCGCCCATCAAAGACCCGACCTGACGGTCACTGCACTGGATATCAGCGCAGCAGCCCTGGCCGTGGCACAAGGAAATGCCCATCGTCATTTAACATCCGGCAAATTGGAATTATTGCAAAGTGATTGGTATCAGGCTGTCACAGGCAGGCAATTCCAGACCATCGTCAGCAACCCACCTTACATCGTCGCTGGTGATAGTCATTTGCAACAAGGTGACTTGCGCTTTGAACCGGCAGATGCACTGACAGATCACGCCGATGGTCTGTCAGCCTATCGCAAGTTGATCGGTGCAGCCCATCAGCATTTGCTGCCTAATGGCTGGATGTTGCTGGAGCACGGCTATGACCAGGCCTTTGCAGTACGTGACATGTTGCTACTGGCGGGCTTTGAGCAGGTGCAAAGCTGGCGGGATCTGGCAGGGATAGAACGGGTATCTGGTGGCAAGTTGAAACTTATGTAAGTCAATTAAGGCAATACAAGAATAAAAAATGGCGCATGAAGCGCCATTTTTTTTACTGCAGTTAATGCCTAGTTTACTTAGTTCCTGGATGGGAAAATGCCTTCCATCGCGATGATGTAGTTCAAACCCAGATATGGTTGCATGATGGAGACAGTCGAACTCGATACGACAGGTACAGCCAATGGCGTACCACTACCAGTATTTGAGTTAGTGACACTGCCACTACCTGTTACGGTTGTTGTAACACCACCCAAGGCCACTGGAGAGGTTGGTGCGGTACCAGCAGGCAGGTATATAGCTGCACCAGATGGTCCACCAAGTGTACTGGTCAAGCCACCATTATTTAGTACCGCAGCAAGGCCACCATTCGTCCCAGTACCAACATTGACCGTTGTACTCGCAGTCAAACCACTCAGACTTACAGTTCCAGTGTGGGTATGTGAAGGCATGTTCGCCGTTGTCAATGTGACATTGGCTGTACCGTTAGAAATAACAGTTACGTTATTTGAGCCAGCTTTCTCGCCTTGTACCACATTGGCCAAACCTGGGCCCTGTCCTTGCGAACCGACAACTACACGACCACGCAAATCAGGTATACCAAACGTGTTTTGCCCATCGCCACCATACATCGTACCCAGCAAGGCAAACATGGCTGAATTTTGCTGAATTGGCACAGTTTGTCCATTGCAGAACAGCCAGCCACGTGGTGGATAATTAAAGCCTACAGCCAATACGGTACCCATAAATGCATCCATTGCATACTCCCATTCAAGTAATTGTTTAACAGGGACAGTGCTATCTAGTCTCTTCTGTATCCATCCCCAAACACGGGTCTGAATTCAGCGCTTCCATCAATGGCTTTCATATATAAACAAATAAGCAATTTCAAAAAAAGCAAACCAATTCTACAACCCTTGTACAAAAAATACACTTCAAATTTTTCATCATCACAGCACTTAACAAATTTTAACTTTTAGGCGTAAATGCTCTAGTTGACTATACTTTTCCTCACAGAGCCGCACAAAAGTTGAACTGGTCTTCGCTGCTTGCTCCTGACTGGATTGGGGGTCACCAACAAAACTGACGTGTCGGTGCTTGGAATGCAGACCTGAGCGTACTTTCAGTTTCAACAGCTCCTGAGCATCACATTCCAGTTGAAACAGGTGCAGCAAATCCTCCCATAATACGTCTGGTAATTGTTGATAATTCAACAGTATCAAATCCTCAGTGACTGCATGTTCAAGACCAGCACAAAACATGCTAATGAGCACGCTCGCGGCGTATGCATCAAAATCTGCTGCAGGAATACCTGATACATCCGGTTTCAGGCGTGAGGTATTAAGCAAGCCGGGTATCATCTGCGGCCCTCGCTGGCGCTGATGCGAAGCCAGCACGGCTTGCGGCTCACGGTATAAAAAAATGATGGGAATATCTGGAAAGGCTTCGCGCACAAACGGCAGCCAGGGTAAATGCCAGCTATCAAATTTAATAAAGAAATGACTTTCTTCTGGCAAACGTTTTTGTCCCAATGCAGCAATCAAATTCTGAAAAATACTTGTCGCATTCTGCAATTCAGGATGTGCATGATAGTAGCGAAAAAAGGCATCAATGACTGGCGGCTCAGACATGACTACGCATTGGGGCAACGATGCCAGCATTTGCGTCAGCAGAGTAGAACCACAGCGCGACACATGAAAGATAAAAGCTGTCGGTGGCACCTGCGACATGCTGGCAAGTTGTTCTGGCAAACTTGTCAGTGGGGTCAGGCAAAGCTGCCTTTGCTCGCGACTTTGCTGGTTCAGGGTATCAATAAAAAACGACTCCAGGAACCGGGACTCTCCGATATAACGCCAGCATAAGGTACTGCTTGCTTCATCAATTGCGACAGGGTACCAGCCCAACATCGACGACAGATGTACGGCATCAATTTGCTGGCCACGCAACAAGGCGCGTTCTTCGGCTGCAAAGCTGTGCTTCATATTCATTTTTTAAACGATCGTCCAAGCTAATCTGCTAATCTGATGGTATCCAGTTCATCAGCAATCCTGATGCCAGCCGCCTGGCCAGTCGCACGCAATTGCTCAATCACGGTCAGGACGTTGCCATCATTGATGGATGGATCTGGGTATTTTGATTTCGGCCTGGCGACCCAGCCTGCATCAAGAAACACCTGCTCCAGCCAAGCATTGCTGACACAATCAAGCATCAGATGCACCCGCGCCCGCTTACTCGGGTTGGTCACAGCATGCAGGCAACTGGCATTCAGATACCAGGTATCCCCGGCAGAAAAATGCACGTCTTCCCCGTCTATGCGAAACAGTACATCGGGCGTGGTGTGAATGGGTATGTGCAAACGCGTAATGCCATCCTCCAGAGATGTTGCATCATCCCTGTGTTCCTTGATGATGCCACCCGCTTCCAGCGACATCAGGCGTATGGATGTTTTTTCACACCGGAAGATATCTATCACTTCCTGCATGTATGGACAGGTTTGCAACAGTACCGTATCCTGAAAATGCCCTTCGTTGACCGGTATGATGTGATCAATGCGTCCATCAACTGAGCGCAATGGCAAACACAGCCAGTTATTCTCATAAGCATTGGTGTTGAAATGACTGATCCATTGCGACCCTTCCAGTTGGGTCAATTCCGCACGTAGCCGTATCAGGTCAAAAGAGAACGGTAACTTCAGATAACGGCTAGGCTGTAACATCGCGCTGCTCCATTTGCATACCGGCCTTATTGAGCGAACCAGAACTGCCATGCCAGCACATTTGTTCAAACAGTCCGTCACTACTCTGCACCCAAAACCCCATTTGCAGATATAGCGCCCTTGCCGCCTGATTGCTCAACTCTACCGCAAGGCTGATGCTCCGATTTTTTTCCAGTGCCTGTTTCTGCATAGCAAGCAATATTGACCTGGCAATACCATTACGCTGTGCTTCCGGTGCAATGGAAATATCCACCAGACGTAAATCGTTTGCACCGGTATCAATAATCACGCGCCCGACAGACTTTCCAGCTTGCTCCACAATGTAATGGTGTGCTTCAGGGAAATGTTGCCGAATACCTGCCATCTGCACATGCTGCTGCATCTTGATCATTTGCGCTACGGCAACTGGGTCCAAAGGCAGTTGCTGCAAATCAGGGCGGCGGCTCGCGTACAGTGCATCCAGAAAATTCTGATCGTCCCCGCTAGCCAGTCTTAAATGACGCTCGCCAGTTAAATTGTACACAAGCACTCCCAAGATGATTAAAATAACATGATTATCATCCTGCCTATGCTTGTACGTTCTTGCAAGTAAAACTTTAACCAAGTAGACCCATGACAATTTCCATAGATCAACTCAACTCTTTCATTGGCGACATCTTTCGCGTTGAAACAGCCATTGGTGAAATCGAACTTAAGCTCGAAGAAGTCGATGAACGGTCTCGCCGTGGTTTACCAGAGCATTTCTCCACACCTTTATTACTGATATTTTCCGCGACTGGCACCGTCTGGTTAGCACAGGATAGCTATGTCTTCCATCATCCTGAAATGGGACGAAATGCATGGGTGATGGCACCAGTCATGCCTGATTACAATAAAGGGCAAGACAAGCAGAAACATGAAGACGGAAGTATTTGTTTTTTTTATCAGGTGTTCTTTAATTAAGCAAACTTACCACAAGGAAACTGTTGCTCAGATAAATGGCAGGAAACACGTGTTTCTTGCCATTTTCAATTATTTCAATGATAGTATTGCAGTTATCCTTTTGATACTTTCACTATGAAAGTGCTTGATGTCTGCAAATTTGCTGACATCAAGTCCCTTTACATGCTTGCTATCAAAAAAACATGATTGGAAAGATAGTTTGCTTGACGGCTTGAGTATTGGTCAGCTTTTGATTTTGCAGTATCTCGTATCGGGCATCAAATACTCCCGATGTTTTTTATGCTTATCGGTGGTGGCCGGATGCTTGATCAAGTACAAACAAAAACTAGTTCTAACTATTCCAAGGTGAAAGCAAAAACCTGGTGGTTAAGTGGCCTGCCAGGCGCGGGTAAAACTACACTGGCACTAGGACTGGCAGATCGCTTGCGCGAGCATGTCTTGCCAGTTTGCGTGCTCGATGGTGACGAATTACGCAAGGGTCTGTCACATGATTTGGGTTTTAGCCCTGCTGACCGCGAAGAACAATGTCGCCGTACCGCAGAAATGGCCAAACTGCTCAACAACAATGACATCCATGCGATAGTCGCGCTGGTATCCCCCACCATCAGTGGCAGGACACTGGCCAGGGAAATTGTAGGCACACACCGGTTTATTGAAACCTATGTCGCCACACCTTTACACATCTGTCAGCAACGCGACCCCAAAGGTTGGTATGCCAGGGCAAAAGATGATCCGGCTTTGCAATTGACCGGTATTTCTGCCCCCTACGAAGCGCCAGTTTCGCCTGATTGCCTGATAGATACCAACCAGACAGCGCTACCAGATTCCATCAATCAACTTTTTTCCTTCGCTAAAGAATCCAGCATTTTATGACAGCAGCAAAATATCATTTCATTTCTGGCTTGCCACGCTCAGGCTCTACCCTGCTGGCAGCACTGTTGCTGCAAAACCCGCGTTTTCATGCTGGCATGACCAGTCCTGTCGGCAGCCTGTTTCGTGGCATGCTGAATCAATTGGGTGCAGGCAGTGAATTTGGTACTGTTGTCAGTAAACAGCAAAGACGCCGACTGACGCGTGGCATCTTTGAATCTTATTACGCCGACCAAGCAGACAAAGAAATCATCTTTGATACCAATCGCATGTGGAGCGCCCATATGCCGGTGCTGATGGACCAGTTCCCTGATTCCAAAGTCATTGCCTGTGTCCGCAATGTGGCATGGGTCATGGACAGTCTGGAGAGGCGATATCGCGCCAACCCCTACGAAATCACCCGTCTGTTTAATGACGACATGGAACGCAATACCGTGTATAGCCGTGTGGAAACCCTGGCCCAGGCAAATCGCCTTGTCGGCTACCCCTGGACTGCGCTCAAGGAAGCGTTTTATGGCGAACACGCAGACTCTTTGCTTGTGGTCGACTATGACCTCCTGGCTCAGGTGCCGGAAAAGGTAATGCCCTTGATTTATCAATTTTTGGGCGAACCTGAATTTGTGCACGACTATAACAATGTCAGTTATGACGCACCGGAATTTGACGCGCCACTTGGTATGCATGGATTACACAAAGTACGAAAATACGTGAGCTTTGAAAAGCGCAAAACTATTTTGCCGCCAGACCTGTTTGAAAAATTTGCTTCTTTGTCATTTTGGACTGACACCAGCAACAGTCGCTGCAATGTCATTACGACCAAGGTACCAACTGGTGCAGAGGCATAAATCTGTGAATGTACATCATCATTTTCAACAAATCAGAATGCGCTCTTACGATCTGCTTACATTATAGAAACATACTATTTAATTTTTTTGCAATCCAACCGTAATTTGTACCAGAAGTTACCGTCCACACTTTAGCCAGGCCCGATGATTATGAATACGTCCAATTTCCCTCGCTCACAAGACACACTGTCTGAACACGACGATGCGCCTGTTCAAGCCCACGAAATTCAGGTAGCGACCCCACCCATCGCACCACAGGCACTGACTATTTCGGCCCCCGCGGCGGCACCAGCGATAGCGGCTCCTGCAGCACCTGCTCCGGTTGCCACTGCAAGCAATCCCATTGCCCATGATGTCGTATTTATCGATAGCCGGGTTGCAGACGCCAGTAGCCTGCTCAAAGGGCTCGCAGCGAATACCGAAGTGGTCGTCCTGCAAAGCAATAGCGATGGCGTGCAACAAATGGCTGACTACCTGGCCGGACACCAGGTCAATTCCGTACAAATCGTTGCGCATGGCTTTGAAGGCCAGCTTTGGTTAGGCAAAACTTTTCTCGACAATAACACCATCAATACTCATAGCGATGCTTTGGCCAAAATCGGTAAGGCGCTGGTACCTGGTGGCGATATTCTGGTGTATTCATGTAATCTGGCCGCTGGCAATGACGGCGCGAGTTTTGTCGCCAATCTGGCTACCCTGACTGGTGCTGATGTGGCTGCTTCCAGCAACCGTACTGGCGCAGGTGGCGATTGGGATCTGGAGGTAACTACCGGCAAGATTGAAGCCACATCAGTTTTGTCCAAAGATGCAGAAAGTCACTATGATCATTCGCTGGCGACCGTCACGGTTACCAATGGCGCTGATACAGGGGCTGGCTCTCTGCGCAACGCCATTGCTGTAGCCGGTGTTGGTGATACCGTCACTTTTGATGCAAGTAGAACAGTCACCCTGAGTTCTGGTCAACTAGTAATCAACAAAAACCTGACAATTGAAGGTGATCTGGATTCCAACGGCACGCCTGATGTCGTGATTGATGCTAACTATAGTAGCCGCGCGATCAATGTAACGACTGGCACCGTCACGCTGGACGGGCTGACCATCACTCATGGCCTGGTTTCTGGTAATGGTGGTACCAGTTACACTGTGACCGCGGGCGGTTCCAGTAATGGTGGTGCGATCCTGAATGCTGGCACATTAACACTTAAAAATACGACTGTTACAGGTAACTTTGCAACCGGTGGCGGTGGTGGTGGTGGTGCGGCCAACCCCTCTGTTGGCGGCGGCGGCGGCGGCGGCAGTGGCGCTGGTGGCATAGGCGGCGGCAACGGCGGCAATGCTGGCAACGGCGGTGGTGCATATAACGGCGATGCTGGCGGTAGTGGCAGCGGTGGTAATGGCGGCGGCTTCGGCCATCCCACCAACATGGGCGGTATCGGCGGCACCAATGTCGGTGGGGGCGCAGGTGGCGTAGGCTCCAGTGGCTACAGCAATGGCGGCGCAGGCGCAACTGGTACAGCGAATAGTGTCACGATAGGCGGCGGTGGTGGTGGCTCCGGCTGGGATGCCAATGGTGGTACGGGTGGTGCGGCGGCTGGTGCAATTTATAACACTGGTACCATGTTCATCATAGGCACATCAGCAATCACCAACAATATAGGTGCAGGTGGTGGCGGCGGTGGCGGTGGTGGTGCTGGAAATAGTGAAGGCCTCGGCGGCAAAGGTGTTGGTGCAATCTGGAACCAGGGTGGTACCGTCAAGATTACCAGCACTGACTACACTGCAATGACTGGCAACGCTGGCGTCAGTGGTGCAATAGGGACCGTAGTCAATGGTGGCACCATTGTCGGATCATCTCCAGCAGGGGTCGCCAAAATCTACAATAACGGCGGTACTTTAGACGTCAACTATAACCCCGCCACCATCACCAGCGCCACTTATAACGCCAGCACCGGTGTTTTGGTTGTCACTGGCCTGGACATGATCAACGGTGGTGCCATTGATGAAACCAAGCTCTCACTGACAGGTCAGGGCGGGTCTTACACACTGACAACGGTCGCCAGTACCACCAGTACCACAACATCGTTCACCATTACCCTGAATGCAGCAGATAAACTGGCCATTAACGGCATACTCAATAACAATGGCACATCGGCTGTTGACACTACAGTGTTTAATCTGGCCGCTGCCGCAAGCTGGTCTGCGAATGCAGCTGCGGACCTGACCAGTAATGCTGTCACTGTATCGAGTGTCGCGGCACCAACCATCACCTCAGCGACTTACGATGGCAGCACCCACGTTTTCACCGTCACCGGCACCAATCTGGTCAAGACTGTCGGTGCAACGAATGACATTACCATCTCTACCCTGACCATTACCGGTCAGGGTGGTGGAACACAAACCTTATCCACGACCGGCAATGTAGAGATAACCAGCGCGACCAGTTTCACATTCACGTTGGCAGGCGCAGATATTGCTGCAGTCAATACCTTGCTGAATAAAAATGGTAGCACTTCCAGCGGTGGCACCACTTACAACCTGGCTGCCGCTGACGACTGGGACAGTGTGATTACTGGCGGCAATATTGCGGACGCCACCAATGCGATCACAGTATCCAATGCCCCTGCAAGCATTACCAGTGCCACCTATGATGCGAGCACAGGCATTATCTCTGTTACGGGCCTGAATATCACCAATGGTGGCACTATAGATGTCAGCAAACTGGCCGTAACAGGCCAGGCAGGTTCTTATACCCTCACTACCGCCAACGTCACTGCCAGCAGCGCCACTGCCTTCTCTGTCACGCTTAATGCCGCTGACAAAATTGCGGTCAATGGCGTATTGAATCAGAATGGTACTACGGCTGTCGATACCACTACCTTCAACCTGGCAGCATCGGCCAACTGGGATGTCACGGCATCGGCTAGCGCCGACCTGACCGGCAATGCCGTCACCGTATCGAATGTCACCGCCCCAACGATTACGTCTGCGACTTACGACGGCACAACGCACGTCTTCACAGTCACTGGCACCAACCTGGTCAAGACCATCGGTGCCACCAATGACGTCACCGTTTCCAAACTGACCATCACTGGTGAAGGCGGTGCGACCTACACCCTGTCGACTACCGGTAATGTCGAAGTCACCTCCGCCACCAGCTTTACCTTTACGCTGTCTGGCGCTGATATCGCTGGTGTCGATGCGCTCTTGAACAAGAATGGCACCGCCTCCGTCAGCAGCACCACCTACAACCTGGCTGCAGCCGATGACTGGGACAGCGTCATCACTGGTGGCAACATCGCCGATCTGACCGGCAATGGCATCACCGTCTCCAATGCGGCACCAAGTATTTTGAGTTCTACTTACGACGCGACGACTGGCATATTGTCCGTCTCTGCTGTCAACATCGTCGGTGGTGACACCATCGATGTGAGTAAGTTATCTGTGACTGGTCAGGCTGGCTCTTACACCCTGACCACCGCCAACGTCACCGCCAGCAGCAGTACTGCCTTCTCGGTGACTTTGAACGCTGCCGACAAGATTGCCGTCAACGGCATCTTGAACAACAACGGCACCACAGCTGTTGATACCACCACATTCAATTTAGCCGCTGCGGCTTCCTGGGACCAAACAACGACATCAAGTGCGGATTTGACCGGCAATGCTGTCACAGTATCGAATGTCACTGCCCCAACGATTACGTCTGCGACTTACGACGGCACCACCCATGTCTTCACCGTCACCGGCACCAACCTGGTCAAGACCATCGGTGCCACCAATGACATCACAATATCCACCCTGACCATTACCGGCGAAGGTGGTGCAACCCGCACTTTATCTACTACTGGCAATGTCGAAGTGACTTCTGCCACCAGCTTTAGCTTTACCCTGGCCGGTGCCGATGTCGCCGCAGTCGATGCCTTGTTGAATAAAAATGGTACATCTTCCGTCAGCAGCACCACTTACAACCTCGCCGCTGCCGATGACTGGGACAGTGTCATCACCGGTGGCAATATCCAGGATCTGACCGGCAACGGCATCACCGTCTCCAATGCTGCTCCAAGCATTTTGAGTTCTACTTACGATGCCGCAACAGGTATTCTGAGTGTGTCTGCTGTCAACATCGTCGGTGGCGACACCATTGATGTGAGTAAGTTGTCTGTGACTGGCCAGGCTGGTTCCTACACCCTGACCACCGCCAACGTCACCGCCAGCAGCAGTACTGCCTTCTCGGTGACTTTGAACGCTGCCGACAAGATTGCCGTCAACGGCATATTGAACAACAACGGTACCACTGCCGTTGATACCACGACGTTCAATTTAGCAGCTGCGGCCTCCTGGGATCAGACCACCACATCGAGTGCTGACCTGACCGGCAATGCAGTCACCGTCTCCAACGTCACAGCGCCAACGATTACTTCAGCGACTTACGACGGCACCACCCATGTGTTTACCGTCACTGGCACCAATCTCGTTAAAACCATCGGTGCAACAAACGATGTCACCATTTCCAAACTGACCATCACTGGTGATGGCGGCGCAACACGCACTTTATCTACTACTGGCAATGTCGAAGTCACCAGCGCCACCAGCTTTACCTTTACCCTGGCCGGTGCCGATATTGCAGCCGTGGATGCGATCTTGAACAAGAACGGCACCTCCTCAGCAGTCAGCAGTACTACCTACAACCTTGCCGCTGCCGACGACTGGGACAGCGTCATCACCGGTGGCAATATTCAGGATTTAACCGGCAACGGCATCACCGTCTCCAATGCCGCACCAAGCATCATCAGCTCCACCTATGATGCCAGCACCGGTATTTTATCCGTGTCTGCTGTCAACATCGTCGGTGGCGACACCATCGATGTGAGTAAGTTGTCTGTGACTGGTCAGGCTGGTTCCTACACCCTGACCACCGCCAACGTCACCGCCAGCAGCAGTACTGCCTTCTCGGTGACTTTAAACGCCGCTGACAAACTGGCCGTCAACGGCATATTGAACAACAATGGCACCACTGCTGTTGATACCACCACATTCAATTTAGCCGCTGCCGCTTCCTGGGATCAGACCACCACATCGAGTGCGGATTTGACCGGCAATGCAGTCACCGTCTCAAACGTCACAGCCCCAACGATTACGTCTGCGACTTACGACGGCACCACCCATGTCTTCACCGTCACAGGCACCAACCTCGTTAAAACCATCGGTGCAACAAACGACGTCACTGTTTCCAAACTGACCATCACTGGTGAAGGTGGCGCGACCTACACCCTGTCGACTACCGGCAATGTCGAAGTCACCTCCGCCACCAGCTTTACCTTTACGTTGTCTGGCGCTGATATCGCTGGTGTCGATGCGCTCTTGAACAAGAATGGCACCGCCTCCGTCAGCAGCACCACCTACAACCTGGCTGCAGCCGATGACTGGGACAGCGTCATCACCGGTGGCAACATCGCCGACCTGACCGGCAACGGCATCACCGTCTCCAATGCCACCCCCAGCATCATCAGCTCCACCTACGATGCCAGCACCGGCATCCTGAGTGTGTCAGCCGTCAATATCGTCGGTGGTGACACCATTGATGTCACCAAACTCTCCGTCGTTGGCCAGGGTGGTGGTTCTTACACTTTAACCACCGCCAACGTCACCGCCAGCAGCAGTACTGCCTTTGCCGTGACCTTGAACGCTGCCGACAAACTGGCCGTCAATGGTCTTTTGAATAAGACCGGTACCACCGCTGTCGATGCCACCACCTTCAACCTGGCCGCTGCGGCTTCCTGGGATCAGACCACTACCTCTGGTGCAGATCTGACCGGCAATGCCGTTACCGTATCGAATGTCAATGCCCCAACGATCACCTCTGCCACCTATGATGTCAGCACCCACATCCTGACCGTCACCGGCACCAACCTGGTCAGCACCCTCGGTGCCACCAATGACATCACCGTTTCTGCCCTCACCATCAAAGGCGAAGGCGCTGCTACCCGCACTTTGTCCACCACTGGCAATGTCGAAGTCACCTCCGCCACCAGCTTTGCCGTCACCCTGGCCGGTGCCGACCAGACAGCGGTGGAAGCCCTGTTCAATAAAAACGGCACCGCATCGACTGGCGGTACCACCTACAACCTGGCTGCAGCCGACGATTGGGACAGTGTCATCACCGGCGGCAACATCGCCGTCACCACTGCCGCCATTACCGTCTCCAATGTTGCCGTCCCCACCATCACCTCCGCCATCTACAACGCCAATACTGGCGTACTGACCGTGACAGGTACGGGCATGACTGGTGTGACAGGTGCCACCAACGACATCATTGCCAACAAATTCAGCCTGCAGGGCGAAGGCGGGGCCAGCTACGCCCTGACCACCACCAGCAATGTTGAGATTACGTCGGCCACCTCCTTCACCCTGACCCTGAGTGCAGCCGACAGGCTGGGTGCCAACCTCATCATGAACAAGAATGGCACCAGCTCCACCAGTGTCAATACCTATAACCTGGTGGCTAACGAAGACTGGGATGCCGGTGCCGATGCCGCCGTTGTCATTGCCGACCTGACCGGCAATGGCATCACTGTCACGAATGTGGTGGCGCCAACCGTCACCTCCGCCACCTACAACGTCGCCACCGGCGTGCTGGTCGTGACAGGTAACAACTTCCTGTCACTGGCAGGGGCCAACAACGACATCACTGCCAACCGTATCCGCTTCCTGGGCCAAGGTGCGTTCAATTACACCCTGACCAATACGCCCAACGTTGATATCACCAACAACACCAGCTTCACCATGACCATGAGTGCCAACGACAAGGCGGCCCTGGCCCTGCGTCTGAACAAGGATGGCACCTCTTCCACCGACACCACCACCTACAATATCGGCATGCTGGAAGACTGGAATACCGGTGCCGCTGTCGCTGTTGTCATCGCTGACCTGTTTGGCAACCCCGTCACCGTCTCCGGCAACAATGTCGCCCCCGTCATAGGTGGTGTCGTCGCTGGTCAGGCCGTGACCGAAACCACGACCGTTGCCCCCTTCAGCAGTGTCACCATCACCGACCCGGATGTGGGTGCTTCAGAAACCATCATCATCACCCCTGATCTGGCCGCCAAAGGGGCCTTCACTGCCGCTTCCCTGGCAGCCACTGGCTTCTCGACTGCCGATGGTGGCGTGACTTATACCCATGCTGCCGGTAGCCCGACTACCGTCCAGGCTGCCATCCGTGGCCTGGTGTTCCAGCCTGCTAGTGGCCGGGTCGCTGTTGGTGGTACCGAAACCACCACCTTCACCATCAGCGCCAATGATGGGATTGCTTCTGCGGTACTGAACAACACTACCACTGTCATTTCCACTGGCATCAATGCGGCACCGACCAATATCAGCCTGTCTTCTTCCAGCATCAATCAGGGTGCGGTAGACAATTCTATTGTCGGTACCCTCAGTGCGACGGACCCGAACCCGGGCGACACTGCCAGCTTTGCGCTGGTGGCAGGCAATGGCACGAATGACAAAGATAATGGTCAGTTCCTTATCTCCGGCAGCAGCCTGGTGGCCAAGCACCCATTGGGCATGACCCCAGGCACCTATACCGTGCTGGTACGGGCCACCGATGCCTCCAATGCCACTTATGACAAGAGCCTCAGCATCATCGTCGGTGACAATGTGCCGCCAACAGCGACTGCCATCATCCGCATCAACCCGGAAAACACCAACCTGACGACTGCCGATTACAAAGTCAGCTTCAGTGAATCTGTCAGCGGCGTGAATGCCGCCGCCTTTGTACTGGCCACCACCGGTACCGTGGCAGGCACCATCAGCAGCGTCACCCAGCTTGATCCTTCCACCTATAGCATCAGGATCACCGGTCTGACTGGCGACGGCACCCTGGGCCTGAACCTTAAAGGCACAGGTACCGGCATTGTCGATACCGCCACCCTGCCTTTGAATGGCGGCTTTACCGGTCAGCTGTACCAGGTCGACCATACGGCCCCAACCACCAGCATTGGCAACCTGGCATTCTCCAATGATGATGGCCTCAGCAGCACCGACTTCATCACCACCGCTGCCGTACAAACCATTACCGGCACCCTCAGTACGGGTTTGCTGGCTGGTGAAACGGTGCAGGTCTCGTTGGACAATGGCAATACCTGGATCAATACCACCACCGCCACTGGTGCCACCAGCTGGTCGCTGGCCAACCAGATACTGGGTGGCAGCAATACCCTGCAAGTCCGGGTGGCTGACCTGGCGGGAAATGGCGGGCCAACGATATCGCAGGCCTATACCATTAATAACACCACCGACAACAGCAATCCGGGTGATTCGGATGCGGATGGCGATGGTATCCCGCAACGTGTAGAAAACGCCGTACCTAACCTCAATGGTATAGGCAATGGTGATGGTAATGGCGACGGTATCCTGGATCAGTCCCAGAAAGATGTCAGCTCCCTGCTGTGGAGCAGTTCTCTGGCCGCTGGCCATTATGTGACCCTGGCAAATGGCCAGCAATTGCCACAAACCAAGACCCTGACCATGGCGGCACCGGCCAATGCCCCAACTGACCTGACGATGCCATACGGCTTATTGACGGTGCAAATCGAAGGCGGTGCTACCGGTGGCGACGCCACCATGTCACTCTACACCGATGCCCTGGCACCGGTGAATGGCTACTGGGTACAGAACAAGGCGGGTGACTGGGTGAATATCGCCACCAATATCGCTACCGTCAACGGCAAGCTGAAAGTTGACTTTAAACTCACCGATGGCGGTGCCTTTGATAGCGATGGCCTGGCCAATGGCAAGATCCTGATGACGGGGGCGCTGGGCTTTAAGACAGTGGCCACCACCCCAGCGACTGGTTTGCCGAATGACAAGGATGCTGATGGCATCCCGGATGCAGTGGAACTGACACTGGGTACCAATCCGCTGGTGAAGGACAATGATGTGTTCCACCGTTCTGATCTGTTTGCCATGCAGCTGTACCGCGACGTGCTGTTCCGGGAAGCCGATACGGCTGGTGTGCAGTACTGGCAGCAGCAAATCGACAGTGGCAAGATGACCAAGGCACAGGTCGCGGCGTCCTTCATGGCATCGTCGGAGTTCCAGAATGGGATTGGTAGTCTGACAAGGTTGTACTTTGGTGCCTTTGACCGTTTGCCGGACCACGATGGGCTGGCTTACTGGATGCAGCAAGAGAAGGCGGGCATGAATCTGAGTAAGATCAGTGCCTCGTTTGTGGCCAGTACGGAGTTCCAGACTACTTATGGCAGCCTGGACAATAGTGCCTTTGTGGACCGGGTATACCAGAATGTCTTGCACCGGGCTTCTGATGCGGCAGGTAAGGCGTACTGGCTGGGGCAGCTCAGTAATGGGGTGAGCCGGGGGGATTTGCTGGCGGGCTTTACGGAATCGACGGAGTTCAAGGCCAGTTCACAATCCAAAGTGTCACTGACGCTGGATTATATTGGCTTGCTGGGTCATGCACCGGATCAGGCGACGTTTAATCAGTTGCTGGCTCAGCAGGGGACGGATGCGGTCACGTTGATTGGGCAGTTCATCAATTCTCAGGAATATCATGATCGGTTCTTGCCGGTTTGATGGCTTAAACCTGGTATCAATCTTTGCTGATGTAGCTTTATAAATAGGTCTTATGAAAAACCGCCCCAGTTGCGCCTTGCTGGGACGATTTTGCGTAAATCCTAATAAAGTAAAAAGAACTGCCCCTTATTTTCCAGTCTGACAGATGAAAAATAAGGGGCAGTGCTGGTAATGGCAGACTACACGCTATGGTGTAGGCTATGGATCAGATTCAGATCAGGCAACGTTACGTTGCGTCCATGGAATTACAGTCGAAGCCTCTTTCTTGGCTTGTTTCGCTGCTTTTTTTTCCTTGGGTGTGCTGGCAGCCTGCTTCTTGGTTTCTTTATTACTCTGTTGTACCTTACTCACGATGATCTCCTGGTAACACCAAGAATTTGGTGACTAACCAGTATAGGCTCATGCGACTGACATAACCGCCACCACAAAAATATATTCCCTCTGGCATTCAGAACTGGTTACCGCTTCCCCCCTTCCGATCCAAAAAAATTTACACCCTGCTACATAGGGAGATGAGTCGAAAACAGGCCTTTCCCTGGGGGGCTGTAGATAAACTGTGGACAAGCCATGTATAAGCCTCCCAAAACCTGTGGATGAGCTGTGGATAGCTTGTGGGTAAGTTTCCTGTATTTGCATTCTGCTTGTCTGCATACTGAATGCGGACAAATATCGGACAGTACGGACAATACATGTTAAAAAATTTCCCTTAATATTCAATAACTTACAAGTGGCACAGTTTCTGCTAAAAGTCATGCATTAAGTTTAATAAGCACATCATGATACGAGATACTTCAGCCCAAGATACTGTGTTGTCCGCCAATAAGGGACAAACCCGCAAGCGCCTGTTGATCGTGACAGGGATCAGCCTTGCTAGTCTCATCGGCCTGGTTTTGCTGATGTCAGCCTGGCGTGGCAGCAGCCAGTCGGTGAATGCATCACGTCTACGTATTGCCGAAGTGAGCCATGGCACTCTGGTCAGGGATGCAGCAGTCAATGGCAGGATCGTGGCAGCAATCAGCCCGACCCTGTATTCCAGCGCTGGTGGCACGGTCACGTTGAAGGTAAGTGCCGGTGACACCGTCAAGAAAGGTGACATCGTCGCCGAGATAGAATCACCCGACCTGACCGACCAGTTCAAGCGCGAGCAGTCGAATACCGAACAACTGGAAGCCGAAGTCGCTCGCCAGCAGATACTGGCCAAAAAACAAAAGCTGATCGCCCGCCGCGATGCTGACCAGGCGGAAATTGATCGCATTGCAGCGCAGCGCGCCTTTCAGCGTATAGAAGCTGCAGGTGTGGTCGGCGTGGTCGCCAAGAATGATTTCCTGAAAGCCCAGGATGCCATGCACTCGACAGAAATTCGTGCCAAACATGCCGCCCAGGCTGCCGATCTGGAAAACGAAGATGTCACGCTGGAATTGAAAACAAAAATGAGTCAGCTACAACGTCAGCGCCTGAGCCTGGACTATGCCAAACGCCGCGTCGATGAATTGAAATTGCGCGCCCCTGTGGATGGCATCATCGGCAGTCTGGCAATTGCCAACCGTAGCGTGGTCGCAGCCAATACTGCACTGATGACGCTGGTGGATCTGTCTCAACTGGAGGTGGAAGTGGAAATTCCGGAATCGTATATGACCGACCTGGGTCTTGGCATGAAAGCAGAAATCACCATCAACGGTAACAAGGTCATGGGCACACTGACGGCCATCTCACCGGAAGTCGTCAAGAACCAGATCCTGGCCAGAGTGCGCTTCAGTGGTCAGCAGCCGGAAGGTCTACGCCAAAGCCAGCGTGTTTCAGCACGTCTGCTGATAGAAGAAAAGACCAATGTCATGTTGCTGCCACGCGGCCCTTTCGTGGATGCAGACGGCGGACGCTTTGCCTATGTCGTGGAAAACAGTGTGGCCCATCGCCGTGCCATCAAACTGGGGGCGACCAGTATTTCAGCAGTAGAAATTCTCAGTGGTTTGAAGGATGGCGACAAAGTTGTCATCTCCGGTACCGATACATTTGATAATGCAGTCAGTGTCTCCATCAATAACTAAATTTAAGGAAACATCCCATGTTACGCATGAACAATCTGAGCAAAGTTTACCGCACCCACCTGATCGAAACCCATGCCCTGCGTGGCTTTGACATCCATGTCAGGGAAGGTGAATTTGTCACCGTGACCGGCCCTTCCGGTTCCGGCAAAACCACTTTCCTGAACATCGCTGGTTTGCTGGAAGAATTCAATGAGGGCGACTATCTGCTGGATGGCATCAATGTCAAAGGCATGAACGACAATGCGCGTACCCGTTTGCGCAATGAAAAGCTGGGGTTCATTTTCCAGGGTTTCAATCTGATTCCCGATCTGAACCTGTTCGACAATGTCGATGTTCCATTACGTTATCGCGGATTCAATACGGCTGAACGCAGGGAACGTATAGAAGCAGCCTTGGCCCAGGTTGGCCTGGCGTCACGCATGAAGCACTATCCGGCAGAATTATCGGGGGGGCAGCAGCAACGTGTCGCTATTGCGCGCGCATTGGCTGGTTCTCCCAAACTATTGCTGGCCGACGAACCAACCGGCAACCTGGATACACAAATGGCGCGCAGTGTCATGGAATTGCTGGAAGAAATCAATGCCAAGGGCACCACCATACTGATGGTCACACATGATCCGGAACTGGCAGTACGCGCCCAGCGCAATGTACACATCATCGATGGTCAGGTCAGTGATCTGGTACGCAAAATGCCATCGCTATATGACGCCAGGGCTGAAGGAAAGACAGAAGATTCTGCCAACGAAGTTGACCGGTCGGCAGTCGCCTGAGGAGCAAGCTAATGTTTCAATATTATTTTTTACTGGGCATACGCAGCCTGCGCCGCAACCCGGCCTTGACTGCATTGATGGTATTGACACTGGCAATAGGTGTTGCAGCCAGTATATCCACGCTGACTATTTTGCATGTCATGTCTGGTGATCCCATCCCACAAAAGAGCAAACGCTTGTTCATGCCTGTGCTGGATAACGGCCCACTCAAAAGTTATACCCCAGGTGAGCGACCAAACGATCACCAGATGAGCTATCGCGATGTCACCAATCTTTTACCTGGAAAAATCGGAGAAAGGCGCACTGCGCTGTATGGTGTCGAAATGGCGATAGAACCTGCCCGCAAAGACTTACCAGCCATGTCGTCTGAAGGCGTGGCAACCACCCGTGATTTCTTCGGCATGTTTGACACGCCTTTCCTGTACGGCCAGGCGTGGGAAGCAGACAGCGACAGCAAAGCAGCCGATGTAGTCGTGTTAACACGTGCATTATCCGAAAAGCTGTATGGAAAATCAGACCCCATTGGTCAGTACCTGACCATGATAGGACATGAATTCAAGATCGTCGGTGTCCTGAATAACTGGGACCCAAGTCCACGTTTTTACCGCTTTGTCGGGCGCAGTGCCGCCTTTGGAGTACAGGATGAATTTTTCATCCCCCTTGCCAGCGCAGTCCGTCATGAAATCACGCATTCAGGAGGTATGGGATGTACCGCCGAAAATGAGCCAGGCTGGCAGGGACGTCTGGATTCAGAGTGTACCTGGCTGCATTTCTGGTTTGAGTTGAAGTCAGAGGGGCAACGTCAGGAATTGCAAAGCTATCTGGATAATTACACGGCAGAACAGCACAAATTAGGTCGCTACATGCGCCAGGCAAAGAATAAGTTATTCAACGTCATGGAATGGCTGCAAGAATCCAATGTGGTTGGCAACGATAACAAACTCTCTGCCTGGCTGGCATTTGGTTTCCTGTTGCTATGTCTGGTGAATACCATCGGGCTACTGCTGGCAAAATTTTCTGTGCGTGCATCTGAAGTTGGTGTGCGACGTGCACTGGGGGCATCACGCAAAGAGATATTTAATCAATTTCTGATCGAAAGCAGTGTCATCGGTCTGGCTGGCGGTTTGACAGGCCTGGTGTTGGCTTTTGCGGCACTGGCACTGATAGCACTGCAATCAAAACAACTTACTGTGGTGGCACACATGGATTGGCAAATGCTGTCTATCACCTTCGTGATGTCTGTCACGGCAGCCATCCTGGCGGGATTATTCCCAACCTGGCGTGCCTGTCAGGTAACGCCTGCTATTCAACTCAAATCACAATGAGGGCAATATGAAACTCAATCTGGAAATTCGCCCTATCCTGTCTGCGCTCATGCGCAGCAAAACAGGTGCCATTCTGGTGGCCATACAGGTGGCTATCAGTCTGGCAATTTTGGCCAATGCCGTATACATCGTCAAACTGCGGCTGGCTGTAGTAGCCCGTCCCAGCGGAGTGGTCGCAGAAAACGACATGTTTTCCCTTGGCATCAGTAACCGCCAATTGGGTGAACACGCCGCCCAAATAAGCATGCAAAAGCAGGATGAAGCGACTATACGCAATGTGTCAGGTGTGCTGGCAGTGACCCTCGTCAGCCAGGTCCCCTTATCGCGGTCGGGCAGTACCAATGGTATTGCCTTAGACCGGAAACAGGCTACATCCAGTGCCAGTGTGTCTGTCTACGTTGCGGCAGAGTCCCTGATGAAAAACTGGGGCTTGAAACTGACTGAAGGGCGTGATTTCAATGCCAGTGAGTTTTTGGATCTGGACACATCCAGTAGCAAGGAATGGCCAGATACGGTCATCATTACCAGGGTGCTGGCGAGCAAGCTATTTCCCGGACAACCGACAGCTATTGGTAAAACCATCTACTTCGGGACGGGCGATAATGCCACAGCTGCACGTATCATTGGTGTCGTCGAGCGATTGCAGACGCATGGTGCCCAAATTGGGAATAAAGGTGAAGAATCGCTAATTGTGCCAGCGCGCATGACGAACGACACTTACTCCGTGTATTCCATACGCACTGAACCCGGTCAACGTGACAGGGTAACGAAGGATGTAGAGGCGGCATTGCGGGCGGCGTCGGCAACGCCTTTGATCATCCGTACCCGTAGCATGGAGGAAGATCGCTCCAGACGCTATCGCGCTGACAATGGCCTGGCCTGGATGCTGATTGCTGTCTGCTTGTTGCTCTTATTGGTGACTGCCAGCGGCATCGTCGGCATTTCCAGCCTGTGGGTGACCCAGCGACGCAAACATATCGGTGTACGCCGTGCACTGGGTGCTCGTCGCTTTGACATCTTGCGTTACTTCGTTACAGAAAATCTCATGATCACCAGTATTGGTATCTTGTGCGGCGTGGCGCTGGCCATCGCCCTGAACCAGCTTCTGGTCAGCCAGCTCGAACTACCTAAATTACCTGTGCAATATTTGGTGGGAGGAAGTGCTATTTTCTGGATACTTGGTATCATCGCAGTAGTGGGACCTGCTGCACGTGCGGCAGCCATCTCACCGGCAACTGCCACCCGTAGTACCTGACGCACCTGGTGCCCTGACAATCTACATCCTGACCATGCCTACCGTATTGATTATTGATGATAATTCCACCGTCGCAGTGGCGCTGGAAGTACTGTTCTCGTTGCATGATATCGATGCAATTTGCGCCACGTCGCCGGAACAGGGTCTGGCGATGCTGGAGCAACACGCGGTTGATCTGGTGATACAGGACATGAACTTTACGGCAGACACTACCTCGGGTGACGAAGGTAAGGCTTTGTTTAGTGACATCCGCAAACGCTTCCCTGATTTGCCTGTTGTGTTATTGACTGCCTGGACCCACCTCGATACTGCCGTTGACTTGATCAAGTCAGGTGCCGCCGATTATCTGGGCAAACCCTGGAATGACCAGAAGCTGCTGGCAACAGTGCGTAACCTGATAGAACTGGGCCAGACTAACCGTGCCCTGCAACAAAGATTGCAAAGAGAACGCCGGCAAAAACGCGAGCTGGAGCAAAAATTCAATTTATGCGGACTGGTCTGGAATGATCCGGCTACTGAACGGGTATTAGGTGTAGCTTGCCAGGTGGCGCGTGCCGATCTGCCCGTGCTGATTACTGGCCCCAATGGAGCGGGCAAGGAAAGGATTGCGCAAATTATCCAGGCCAATTCCAGTGTCAGGGATGGCCCCTTTGTCATCTTGAACTGCGGTGCCCTGCCATCCGAATTGATAGAAGCTGAATTGTTTGGAACAGAAGCCGGTGCCTATACTGGTGCAGGCAAGGCGCGCGAAGGCAAATTTGAAGCAGCCGACGGCGGCACTTTATTTCTCGATGAAATTGGCAACCTGCCGCTGGCAGGGCAAATGAAATTATTGCGTGTCCTGGAAACCGGGCGTTTTGAGCGCCTGGGCTCCAATAAAGAAAAACAGGTCAAGGTCCGGGTGCTGAGCGCAACTAACGCAGACTTGCCAGCCATGATCAAAGCTGGCAGTTTTCGACAAGACTTGCTGTACCGCTTGAACGTGATTGAATTACACCTGCCACCGTTGGCGGAACGGACTGGCGACATCTTGCCATTAGCAGAGAGTTTTCTGTCTGATGGTAAAAGCCTGCATCCCACAGCACAAAACTGCCTGCAGCAATATGCCTGGCCAGGTAATGTCAGGGAATTGAAAAATGTCTTGCAACGCGCTTGCCTGCTGGCAGCCAAAGATGAAATCATGCCGTCAGATTTAGGTTTGCCAGTCCATACATCCTGGGTCAGTGACAATGAACCGGATAAGGAAGCCATAGAACGCGCGCTGGGTAAGGCCGCTGGTGTCGTGGCACAGGCAGCTGCAGAACTGGGGCTGAGCCGTCAGGCCCTGTATCGCCGCATGGACAGGTTGGGCATCAGCCGCAACGCATGATGGCTGATTCCGCAAGCACCCGGGGCAAAGCCAGGCAAGGTCTGGTGCTATCACTGCTCAACCGCTTCAGCATCACTGTTGGCGGTTTGTTGACGCTTAGCGTGTTATTGACAGCGGGTCTGTACTACTGGCTCGATCAGCATCTGCTATTGGCAATTTCACTCAGTTTGTTGATCATGCTGCCAATTGGCCTGATCGTCATACGCAGCCAGTTGCACCCAATCATACGTCTGTTCCATGCCCTGGCTGGAACCGTCATCAGTTATCAGGATAACGATTTTTCTTTTGGTGTGCATTGGCCACGTGCAGATGAGTTGGGTGAGCTGGTCGACGCACACAATGCACTGGGCGATGTATTGCGTAGCCAACGACTGGACCTGGTACAACGCGAGCTCTTGCTTGACACCATGTTACAGAACACGCCAGTTGCCATGCTGCTCATCACCGACCAGAATGTGATTGTATTTGGCAACATCGCGGCACGACAATTGCTCAATCAGGGGCGAAAATTGGAAGGTCATCATTTCGATGAATTGCTGACCCAGCTATCTCCGTCATTGCGCGACGCCATACAACGTGGTGGTGATGGCTTGTTCACGGTCAGCGCGACAAGCGTGGATGAGGAGGAAGAGGTCTATCACCTCGCCCGTCGTCATTTCAGCCTGAATGGGCGGCATCATGAATTGTTCCTGTTACGGCACCTGACCGTGGAATTGCGTCGTCAGGAAGTGCAGACATGGAAGAAAGTAATAAGGGTCATCAGCCATGAACTGAATAATTCACTGGCCCCCGTCGCATCGCTGGCCAACTCGGCAGCAGAACTGGTACGACGCGGGCAGACAGAGCGCCTGCCCGCTATCCTGCACACCATAGAAGAACGTACCCGTCATCTGGAAAGTTTTATCGATGGCTATGCCAGGTTTGCGAAACTGCCGGCGCCGCGCCTGGAGAGTATCAACTGGACGATTTTCATTAACGATCTGAAATCCCAAATTATATTTACGTTAAAAGATAACATTCCAGATGAAGGCATCAGTGTCGATCCGGCACAAATGGAGCATGCGCTACTCAATCTGCTGAAAAATGCACATGAATCCGGATCTGCAGAAAACGAAATCTGCATGACGATACGTGTCGTGCAAGACATCGCCCGTATAGAAATCATGGACAGGGGCAGTGGTATGACGGATACCGTGATGTCAAACGCACTGATTCCATTCTATTCAACCAAACGCAGCGGTACCGGACTTGGGTTGGCGCTGGTACGGGAAATCATTGAGGCCCACGGAGGCAGGATCACGTTGAATAACAGAGACGGTGGCGGTTTGTCAGTCAGTTTGTTTTTACCCGTCAATCATGGCGCCAGGTAGGCATCCATCTTTGAAGGCAGTCTACTGTGCTGCCACCAACGGCAAGTTCATCCGCATGGAGAGACCGCCCGCCTGACGGTTGCTGGCAACGATGCGGCCTCCATGCGCCTGCATAACACGTTGGGTAATCGCTAGGCCCAGTCCATAGCCATCCATATTGCGTTCGGCATCGTGACCACGATAAAACGGCCGGAAAATACTGTCCAGTTCTGCTTCCGGAACACCATCACCTTCATCCAGCACTGTCACCTGAACTTCGCTATCCAGTACCGTCACTTCCAGCGTCACCGTGCTATCTGGCCGGGTATGCCTCAAAGCATTCCGCAATACGTTTTCAAAGGCACGGTATAGCAACTCGTATTTGCCCATCACACAGACCTGGGCAAGCGAGTCCGGCTGGCATGTAGTGCTGAATTTTTTTTGTATGGCTTGCGCCTCAAAGTATGCGGTATCCATGAGTTCGGTGATGAGTTCATCCATATGAATGATGTCTTGTCCGATACTGGCACCAGCTTCCAGTCTGGACAAGGTCAATAGCTCCCCCACCAGTTTGTCCATACGTATGGCTTCGCGCTCCATTCTTGCCATGTATTCTTCGGCTTTTTGCGGCTGCTGTCTGGCCAGGCCGATAGCTGCCTGCAAACGTGCCAGCGGAGAGCGCAGTTCGTGGGAAACATCATGCAAAAGACGGCGCTGACTTTGCAAGGCACCTGTTAATTGTTCCGCCATACGGTCAAAGTCACGGCCAAGTGCAGTCAATTCATCCTGACGTTGCCCCATGCTGTTACCTATGCGTGTCTGCAGGCTACCGCCTGCCAAGGAATGAAACGCCTCACTAAGCCGCCGTATTGGTTTCGCCATGTACCATGCCATCAGAGCAGCAAACAACAGGCTGGCGAAGAAAGCACCGACCATGGGCACCAGCGCACGAGAATTGTCATCATGCGGCGGCCCTTGAAGAAGCTGCCCTTGAGGTGGCTGCCCTTGCGGTGGTTCTCCTCGCATGGTCGGTCCACCTCTTGACGGCGGCTCCCCTGGCGGCTGGCCAGATGGGGGTTGCGGCGGTGGTCCGTTGTCAGAAAAACGTGGACCTTCAGCATACCGGTGAGGCTTATCAAAATCAGGACTGCCTGCGGGTGCGCCACTATAGTTGTCCTGATCACGATGCTTGAGCCAGAAAGTCGCACTGATCCCAGCAATTGCGGTCAGTTGCGCCAGCCAGATAAAGAAGAAAAATTTCCAGAACAATCGCCCCATGATTACTCGCGGGTCAGCATATAGCCCTGCCGGTAAACCGTCTGTATAACAGCACGGCCATCAGAAAACGCGCTGATTTTCTGTCGTATGCTGCTCAGATGTACGTCGATGTTGCGATCAAACCGGGTCAATGGCCGACCGAGGCCCTGTTCCGACAAATCACTCTTGCTGACGGTTTGCCCAGCATTTCTTGCCAGCAATTCCAACAGACTAAATTCAGTGCTGGTCAGATCCAGTAATTTATTATTCCATTCAGCCCGGCGTTGTCCTGGCCATATCTGCAAGGAACCGACAACCAGAGTTTGACGATCCTGTTCAATATTGGTACCGATCTGGGTACGTCGCAAGATGGCACGTAACCTGGCCAGCAATTCGCGAGGTGTGCAGGGTTTGGGAACGTAATCATCCGCGCCCAGTTCCAGTCCGATGATGCGATCCACATCATCACCCTTGGCTGTCAGCATCAATACCGGAATGCGGCTTTCGGCGCGAATACGGCGCAAGGCATCAATACCATTCATACGTGGCATCATCACATCCAGCACTGCAATTTCATGCTCGCCGGTCAAGGCTTCCCGTGCTGCCTGTTCGCCGTCATATGCTGTTGTTATGACAAAACCTTCACGCTCAAGGTATTCCTTGAGCATGCCTACCAGTTCGACATCATCGTCAGCGAGTAATACCTTGGTCATCGGGGCCAGCCAGTAATAAAAATAATATGCAAGTGTGGTGATCATAGCAAAATTCACCCTGATCTTTTGCAAATTTACTTGCTTTTACAGTCTTTTCAGACCAATTACACAAATTCCTTACCTATCTTTACGTTCGATTTACTGCGCTTTACAAGTGAAAAAGACAAAATACGACAACCTTCAACTTCCACATAAAATGCCATGACCAAGCTTAGCTCTCATCTCGAAACCGACCTGAATAATCTGCTGCAAGCAGCGGCTAACAGACGACAAATGTTGCGCTGGCTGACGGCAGGCAGCGCCATGTCCTTATTGGCATGTGGTGGCAGCAGCGGCACCAGTGGCACTACAAGCAGCACGACCAGTACGACTGGCACCACCACGACAACAGGCACCACAACCAGTACAGGCACAACGACAGGCACCAGTACCACGACCAGTGGTACTGCCTCATGCACTGTGATACCGGAAGAAACAGCCGGTCCTTATCCCGGTGACGGTACTAATAGCAACGGCAGCGGAATTGCCAACGCCTTGTTGCTGTCAGGCATAGTGCGCAGTGACATACGATCCAGCATTGCTGGTGCCACCGGTGTTGCGGTGGGCATACCGCTGACGATCAAATTACAATTGGTTAACACCAATGCCAGTTGTGCGTCGCTGGCTGGCTATGCGATTTATCTGTGGCATTGCGACCGTGGTGGCAATTACTCCATGTATTCGTCAGGTGTCACTAGTGAAAATTATCTACGCGGCGTACAGGAAACCGACAGCAGTGGTAATGTTACTTTCACGACCATATTCCCCGCTTGCTATTCTGGCCGCATTCCTCATGTGCATTTTGAGGTATACCCTAGCCTGGCTAAAGTCAGTAGTGCTGCCAACAAGGTGAAAACTTCGCAATTCACTTTCCCCATGGCGACGCTGAACGAGGCATATCAGTCCACCGGTTACAGCGCCAGCGTGACCAATCTGGCACAAATCAGCTATGCGACCGACAATGTATTCAGTGATGGCACCAGCCTGCAAATGGCTACTGTGACCGGGAACGCGACACTGGGTTATGTTGTTACTTTGAGCGTGGCAATTTCTGTATAAAAATTTTTATGTTTTACGCTGACTCATGCATTTATGCCTGAGTCAGCGGCAAGCGTATGGTCACCTGAGTTCCTTGACCAACTGCAGAGCGCAAGTCAAACTCGCCACTAAAAGCAGCTACCCTTTCGCGCATGCCGGTTATCCCTATACCAGCCGTATTATTGTGGCTGATATCAAAACCGGCACCGTCGTCACTGACCTCTATCTGTAACACCTGCTGTTCCGGCATCAGCGTCAATGCTACCTCTACCTGTGCAGCCTTGGCGTGCTTGAGTACATTCGATAATGCTTCCTGAATAATGCGGTAGGCAGAAATCGCCAATGCATTGTCAAGCTGGGAAAAGTCACCCTCACTGTCAAAGTGAAACTGACAGCCATGTGCATTGCTGTTGTAATGCCTGAGCATATCTTCAACCGCGCCCTGCAAACCCAGCATGTCCAACACTTCAGGGCGTAGACGACGTACCAGGTTGCGGCCATTGGCATACAGATCCAGCATCAATGTGGTGATGGCTTTGGCTCTTTCCTGTATTTCATCTGCCGCCGGACCCGGATCCAATTGTTCCGCCAGGTGCAAGATGCGTTGCGACTCCAGCCGGGCAGCGATCAGGGATGCATTCAACTCATCATGAATTTCTATCGCTATGCTCTTGCGTTCGTCTTCGACGATGGTATGCACTTTCTGTATCAGCTTTCTTTTTTCTGCGTTCGCTTTCAGGGCTTCATTGCGTGACTCCAGCAAATCCCTGGTTCTTTCCTGTACCTTGTTTTCCAGGTCTTGCTTGGACTGCTGGAGGCTGACCGACATGGTGTTGATGGAAGTCTGCAAATCCCCCAGTTCCCCACCTGTGCTCAATTCCAATGTGGTGGAATAATCGCCTTCGCGTATTTCACGCAGGGTTTCTATGGATCGCTGTAAAGGATAGGTCAGGCTTTGCGACAGGAACACTGCCACCATGGCACTGACCAGCAACGCCAGTGCGCTCAGCGCCAGTTCAAACTGGAAGCGCTGGCTATGCTTTTCCTGTAAGCGCGTGGGCGACATGGTGACCCGCACAAAGCCAATGATGTCGTTATCTTTGCCAGCTTTTTTTTCGCCTTCCATACTGCGACTGGATAAAACCGCCTTCCCGGGGTTTTTCAGGATATTGACCCATACCAGTTGCTTCTTGATGGCTACTTCTACATAACGCTCGTCACCCTGCACACGATTCGCTGAAATGATGTGGATGATATCTTTTTTGTCGGTATCCAGGACATCGATCCTGAAAATGCTGTGATCCGACTGCATGACATCCGTCATGGTGCTTCGCAAGCCGGGCATGTTTTTGGACAACAGATTGTATTCCACACTTTCTGCCAGCGCGGTCGACACCACGTAGGCCCGTTCTGCCAGTTCGGTGCGGGCTTCCTGCAAGCGCGAATGATAGGAATACCAGACGATGGAGCAGAACATGTAAATAACCGGCAGCAAGGTGATCAGTATCAAGCGCGTGCGTATGCCCCAATTCTTCCAGTTGAAGATATGCATATCCGACATTAGCAGCCGGCCATGGGGGACTGGATCATGGGGCAATCAGCCCATGTTTGACTGCCAGTTTGGTAATATATGCAGGCCGGTGTACACCAAGTTTTTCCTTGATGGCCTGGCTGACATTGCTGATGGTTTTTAGCGACAGGTCCAGCCGCTCGGCAATCTCGGCATTGGTCAATCCTTCTGCCATCAGCTTGAAAATTTCCAGATCCCGCACACTCAGCAAGGATTGCGGTGATTCATCACCACGCACCGACAGATTCGCCAGACGCTCGGCAATGGGGGGCAAGAAATACAATTCCCCCTGGTGAGCACGTTGCACTGCATTTGCCAAATCAGCCGGATCACAGTCTTTGGTAACAAAAGCCCTGGCACCCAGCCTGTAGGCTTCCTTGATCAGGGTATCCTGATCAAACTGACTGAGAAAGATGATTTTCGCATCCGGGAATTTCGCCAGAATCTCACGCGCCGCATCCAGTCCTGTCAGTTCAGCACCAAAGCGTATATCCAGTATCACTACATCTGGTTGCAATGCTGCATATTGCTCAAAGGCTTCTTGTGGTGTCTTGGCCTGTCCCAGCACTTTTATTCCCAGATTACCGAGCGACATGGCGAAGCCCGTCATCACGATGGGATGATCGTCAGCCAGTAACACTGTGATGTCGTATTGCTTTTTTATATTCATCCTATTTTCCTGTCTTACTGGGCAAACTACCCTTCACACGCAATCATAATGCTTTTTATTAGCAATATCATCCATCGACACTTGCCAGACGATTTTATTTCTCATTTTTTCCTCTCCGCTCTATAGCCCCACGCAGTAAGCCCCCGTAACACCACGCCCCTGCTGTCCCTTCAATTGCCAAAAAGCATTTAAATCTGATTTTTTAAGCTTAAAAACAACATCCAGCACGAAAATGAAAAAGGGAGTTCTTTCTATTTTAAATATAAATGCTTTTCAAAAGCATTTTTAATTGCTACATTAAAGTACATAGATTGCGCGAAAAACTACTTTCTCGGTTATTTCACAGAAAAAGGAATAGCGTGCCAGTCCAAGTTAATGCCCAGCATGGCTTACATAAACCGTGATTGGCCGTACCCCAAACCTGGAGAAAAATATGGAATTCACAGAAAACCAGCATCAATCCCAGCATCAATCAATTAGGCGCCTGTCACGTTTGGGTGTCGTCGCGGCTTTGCATGTGGTCTTGCTTGCCGTAGTACTGAATGACATGAAGATCAAGATTACGCTGCCGCACACCGATCCGCTGATCGTGGATTTTGAAAAACCCAAACAAGAAAAACCTGTCACGCGTGATCCGGTGATTGAACCGACCAAACCACCGCCACTAAAATCTGTTGTCATTGATCCACCCGTTGTTGATGGACCGGTGATTCATACGCCACCACCCAAAACGACAGACAATGATGGACCAATAATCACGCTGGGAAAAGAAGGTACAGGTAGTGGCAACGGAGGCACTGGGGTAAGCGATGTGCCCGCGCAGGCCAAAGCGCCGGTTCATGTGGCAGCGGTAGTTGATATGAGTCGCTGCGAAAAACCGGTTTATCCCTCCAGCTCCATACGCAACAGTGAAGAAGGCACCGTAACCCTCGCCATGCTCATCGGTACCAATGGTCGTGTGATGGATACCAAAACAGAAGGCAGTAGCGGCTATCGTAATCTGGACCGCGCGGCCAGCCAGGCATTATCCTTGTGCCGCTTCACACCCGGCACTATTGATGGCGTAGCACAGCAAAGCTGGACCAGGGTGCAGTATGTGTGGAAGCTGGATTAGCCAGAAATCCGGCGTGCTTGACATACTTTGGTCATACAAGCACTTTACAATCTGGGGGCTTCATTGCCCCTCTTTGGAAATGCCATGTCTGACGATCTTACCTCACGCAATAAGCCGCAGCGCCGACAGTTCCTGCGCCACATGACTGCCGGTGCAGGGGCACTGCTGGGTGGTACTGCCTTGCCCAGTCTGGGGCAGGAACAGGCGCAAGCACCTGCTTTGCTCACTGCTGACAAAGCCAGGCCGCAAATGCCATGCGGCGTCATGAGTGGTGACATTACCGGCAACAAGGCCATCATCTGGAGTCGCACGGACAGGCCAGCACACATGCTGGTTGAATATGCGAATAACGAAGCTTTCAAGAATGCACATCGCATTGCAGGTCCGCTGGCATTGCCGGGCACGGACTATACTGCCCGCGTAGATCTCAGTGGCCTGCATACTGGCCAACCTACTTTTTATCGCGTGCGTTTTCAGGATGCACAAAATCCCTCTGCCGTCAGCGAGGCTGTCAGCGGCAGCCTGTTACTGCCAGGCGGTACCCAGCGTGATATCTGCTTTGCGTTTTCTGGTGATGAAGCGGGCCAGGGCTGGGGCATCAATGAGGCATTTGGTGGTTATCGCATCTATGAAAGCATGCGCCGTTTTAAACCCGATTTTTTCATTCATTCGGGCGATCAGATTTATGCCGATGGTCCCATTCAGGCACAGGTCACTCTGGACGATGGCAGTATCTGGAATAACCTGGTGACACCAGCCAAGTCCAAAGTGGCGGAAACACTGGATGATTATCGCGGTAATTTTGCGTATAACTTCATGGATGCCAACAAGCGCCGCTTTGCTGCTGAAGTGCCTTTCCTGGTGCAGTGGGATGATCATGAAGTACGTAATAACTGGTATCCTGGCCAGCAAATAGGCGCAGCAGAAAAACGTTATCAACAACGTGACCTGAACACCCTGGCTGGCAATGCGCGCCGCGCCATGTTTGAATACAACCCGTATCGCATTAACCAGCATGACCCTGACCGCGTTTACCGCATGTTCAGTTATGGCCCCATGCTGGAAGTCTTCATGCTGGATGAGCGCAGCTATCGCGGTAACAATTCACCCAATCTGCAAACGGAATTGAATGATGATTCAGCCTTTCTGGGCAAACCACAATTGCAATGGCTAAAACAGGCATTGCTGCGTTCGCACTCGACCTGGAAAGTGATCGCCAGTGATATGCCGATTTCCCTTGTCGTGCCTGATCTGAACCCGGATGTTCCCAAGGGTACTTATGAAGCATGGGCCAATGCCGACAATGGCAAGCCATTAGGGCGCGAGCTGGAAATTGCAGACCTGTTGAAATTCATCAAGCAACACAATATCAAGAATGTGGTCTGGGTGACAGCCGATGTCCACTATGCGGCAGCCACTTACTATATGCCTGAGAAAGCCAGTTTCAGCGACTTCAAGCCTTTCTGGGAATTTGTCGGCGGTCCCTTGAATGCAGGTACCTTTGGTCCAAACGAAGTCGACCAGACCTTTGGCCCTGACGTGCGCTATGTCAGTGTCCCCAAGGATATGAAGCAGAACCGTTCACCTGCCGAACTATTACAATTCTTTGGCATTGCCAAAATTGACGCGAAAACCAAGGTCATGACGGTTTCTCTTCATGATATCGACGGCAAGAATTTGTATAAAGTGGATATTGATCCTGAAGCTTGATGCATCAAATGCATTCTTCAGACGTAAAAAAGGCTGACAATGTCAGCCTTTTTACTTGCAGCAGTCACACGGATGTGTGCTTACTTATAGACAGTCACCGGTTCAGTATTCTGTACTGGTGGCACCACAGGCTGCCCCTGCATACGGACATCTTGCCCACGGTTATTGCCCCGTGGATAACCGAACTGCACCATCAGCTCATTGTAGGCATTGTCTGCCAGCGTGCGTGATGTCTCTTGCATGACTTTACCGCGATTGAACACCACGCGGTCACCAGCACGGCTGATGATCTTGGTATCCACGCCTGAACCGCTGGCACTGAACGCTGCCTTGACTTCATAGGTCCTGGTGTTGATCAGACTGAAATCGGCAACCAGGTCCAGTGACAGGCTGGCTGTCATGGAATTACCATATTGCAGTTGATTGCTTTCCTGGCGGAACTGGATATTGCTCAGCGTGCCAAACAAGACATAGTCAGCACCAGGATACATACCCTGCTTGATACGACCAATGATGTCGTAAATTTTTTCCATAGGCTTGCCGACATAAGGGCGTGCCTGTACTAGCGCAACGCCACCACCCTTGATCAGTGCCCCTTTCAGGTCTGCGGTATAGGTTTTCAGTTCGCCGCGGTCAATATAGGTATAAAAGCCTTCGGCTTCATAGTAATTGCTTTCGCTCTTGGCGTTGACATTGCCGCGTTGCGAATAGCTGCGATCTGTTTCACGCTCGCTATAACTTCCCTTGACACTGCTTTTGCTGGAGGCAGACACCACATGAAAATATTCGCTGACTTTTTCTTCATACGTCAGATCAGTCACGGCAATTTTTGGTTCAGCCGCGTAAGCGCTGAATGCAGCAGCCGAGCAAAACAGGCCTGCCATCAATTTTTTCAGATTCAACATCGTATTTCCTTTTTGAAGGATTAGCGCTTGGAAGTTTTACGAATTTCTTTTTCGTCTTGCCATTCGATGGAACCATCTTCCACGTCATACAACTTCAAGGTCATTTTATAAAACACGTCCTTGGTGTTTGCACTTTGTTTGACGATGGAAACAATCTCACCTTCCAGGGAATACTTGGCGGCTGACATATTACCGATTTTTGCCTTGCCGGCGCTTTTGTACAAGCCACTTTGATTTTGACGTTGCAGCTCGTCAACGCCTTGCTGCATCTCATCGGCACTACGGGTGAACTTGACCTTGTGACTTTTAACCAGAGCAGTCTGGATGCTGTTCATGATGGATTTGGTATCGATGTATTCACTGGTCTTGTTGCGTACACCAGCCAGTGTCATGGTCGGGCGATTTGCCAATACCGGATCTTCCAGCAGGGAACCGACCATTTTTTCTGCAATCATCTGCAAATCCGTGGAACCGAATTCATTGGTGACGGTTTCTACTGCCTTGTTGTCGCCATAAGTCGTCTGACGCGCCAGGCTGACAGTAGGTTGAGACAATTTTGTCTGACAGGCGCTGAGTGAAGCGCAAACCAGAGCCAGCATGAGGCAGGATTTGGACAGTGAGGAAATGCTTTTCATAGGTACTCCGTAAATAAATTTTATCTGTATCAGGTCTGTATCAAATTAACGTGGTTCTGCACTCATTTCAATTTTGAAATCAGTCGCTTGCGGACCGTAGGCTGTACCTTTGATGAACTGGCTTTGCTTGCCCAATATCATCAACGGTTTCCATACTTCACCGTCACCAACCTGCATGCCTGCAGCGTCTGTCCAGCGGAAACGGTAATACACCCGTACGTCTCTGACAATCTGATTGACCAGTTCTGCCTGCACCACCATGACATCATTTTTGCGTTGTGAGCGCAGGTCAGTGACCTGCACACCTTCCAGCGTGCCACGCACGATCAGCTTGGCAGCAATGCCAGGGGACACTGCATTAGGAATATCATCCGCCATGACTGGTGCAGCAAAACAGACTGCGAGCAAAGTGGCGCATGCTGCAAATTGTTTGGAAAACTGTTTCATATACCCTCTTTTATCAACTGGATGTCAATTGGATTTGGCACTGCTGGTACTGGTTGTCGTCGTCGCCGTGGTGGCCGTAGCAGCCTTGGTTGCTGGCTTTGCTTTTGTCTTGGTCTTGGTTTTAGCTGTTTCAGCGGGTTTGGCTTCCGGCTCGGCCTGTAATTGTGCCACAGGTGTCACGCTGCCAAATCTGGCCTGGTCACCCAGGTAAGTCTTGTCCTGATACATGCGGACCGGCACCACCATGTAACGACCATCCACCGTCAGCTTCATGCTGTCACCCGGGCGGTTGGAAAAATTCACTTCATATTCACCAGGTGCAATAAAAGCACGCGCAACAAAGACGCGCTCAGGCAAGCTACGCCACATGCGGTCATCCGCCGGACTTTCAGTCGCCACCACAGCAACGTTTGCAGCCAGGCCAGCAAGCGCACCGAATTTTTTGTTGACCTGATCCTGCACCACCGCCTTGGTTACGGTACGAATTGCAGCACGCATTTGTATACCCGGCAATTCATCTTTCAATGCTTTACGCGCCATGACATTAAAGTCTGTGACCAGCGCCGTTGGCAACACCTGGCTACCCACACGCACACTATCAACTACAGGTGCATTGGCATCAGGATAAATCACCGGGAAAGCGAAGGAAACCGTCACCAGCCCCCTGCCCGTTGGCACAGGAAAAGCAATTTTCTTGGATTGACGTGCAGGCGAATTACCGGCTTCGATAATGAACAATACGTCCGTCACGCCTTTTTTGCGGCGGAAGCTGGTGCGTTGATCGAGTCCCTTGAGGCCATCTTCCAGTACTGGCAAATCGGGGCGCAATTCTATCGCCTTGCGATAGCCAGGTGCTGCCAGACCAGGTTCGTTCAGGGCTTCATACACAAAACCAGCCATGTAATGACTGAGCGCATTCTGGTAGCCGTTTTTCAGTTTCAGAACTTCAGGGTCATTCAAGGTTTCTACCGGGTAACCATTAAGTTCCTTGCCTGTCGCGCTGACGCCTTTGTCTTTGGCTTCTTTTTCAGCTTCTGCAGTTTCCTTGGCGCGGAATTCGGCAATCACGGCTTCGCGTTCATGGGTACGTTTGATATCGACACGTGCTGTATCCAGATCACCCAGGTTCAGGCGGTTCATTGCCATGCGCGTGGTCAACATGACTTTTTCGTAGTCCTGACCTTCATAATCACGGCTGACATCCCCCATGATGGTGGCACCAATCTGGCCCATTAATTTCTGGGGTGAGGACTTGGCGGTTTCTTCCCATACCTTCACTTTGGTGTCAGCAACATCAAACGCATCCTGGCTGTCCTTGTAGCGCTTGCCTATGCGCATCAATTCACCTTTTTCCAGATTCAGCAACAGATCAGTTTTATTGCTGCCTTGCGTTTGTGCTTCCACTTGTTTGATTGCTTCATCAATCTGGCCGCTTTTGGCGACAGAAAGGGAAGCTGCTACTTTACTGTCATGGGTTGGTGTTGTCACACAACCGGCAAGCAAAAGTGCTGCAACAATAGGGGTATAGGAGACGGTCGATAGGCGCATAGTTATGATTATGATTATGGGTAAAACAAAAGAAATACAACATGCAAAACGCTTCCTTCAACATGTTACGGCGCGAGCACAGCCGATAAGTATAGTAAGGCTTTGCAATAATGTCATTGAAAGAACTGCTACAAAAATACAGTTATGTAACGAGTTGTAATCAACATATTTCAAAATGACACAACTTTATTGAAGTTTTCGTGCATCTGTTTCCGCCAGCCAATTATCAACTTGATGCATGAAATCTGGCAGGCGATTGATGTCCTTGCCACCAAGGCTATGCCCAACACCGGGAAAGCGACTGATATGAATTTGCTTGCCAGCAAGATTAAACGCTTGCTGCAAATCATCAACAGCACCAGCGGGTATCACAGGATCAGCCTCCCCCACTGCCAGAAAGATAGGTATGTCTGCATGCAGCAAATTCTGTGTTTGTGGAATCGCAGCAATTTCGGACCAATAACGCCAACTGCGCGCGTGTATGCGTACGGCATCAGGATCAGCTGGCACCGTCAGCAACGCTGTCTGCAAAGACAGCCACCCCTGTTGCATATGTGGGTAATGTTTGGCTAATGCCCCGTAGGCATCCAGTGCATTCATGCCTGAATGGGAGAGCAAAACCAAATGCGTCGCATGTAGTTGTTGCGCCAATACTGGTGCCAGTTCTGCACCTTCAGACACGCCCCACACAATCAGACGCTGCGGAGTGACACCTTGTCGTTGCAGGCTGGCCAATTGTGCCTGCATGAATTCCAGTTGATCTGCCTGCCACTGAGAGGGATGATCGGCACGTACAAAAGCATCACCACATGACTGGCCATTTGAGCCAGGAAAAATATACCGCTTGTGCAGAATAAGAATGCGCGTACGGCCAGACTCCCCTTCCATTCCAGAGAAATACTGCGGCAAAAATGCGCCCATGCTGACACAATCCGAACCCGAAATCACAAAGATCAGATTCGCCAGCGGCGCGTTGATATCCTCTTGTTGCCAGGGCTTTTTTTCGAGTTGATAGTAAATCGCCTTGCCACCATCGCTAAACTGGAATTGACTGAGTTGCACCTGCGTCCGTCCACGTTGCAGTTCGGCCATACCACAAGCGGACATCAGACAGCAAAGTATCGTGCCCGTCAACACTGACGCATATTTACGTAGGAATTTGAAGTCAGCTATTGTCATGATTCGTGGCTTAGCTGATTACCACTTGTTGCAGCTCATTTTGAAAATGCCTTGCGTGACCCATCTTCATAGAGCAGATCATCCGACAATTGCTTGCCGTTATCGTCCCAGGTGCGTTCGCGCTGTATGCGCCCGCGCTCATCATAATGGGATTCACGCACCAGTTTTCCATTTTGTGCAAAACCCTGATGGATGCCGACCGGGCGTTCGCGATAGCGGCCTTCATACACATAACGTTCGAGACTGGACATTTGGCCATTATCAAAATAATTGCGCACTTCCTTGATATCGTCCTTGCCGTCGATAAAGAATTTTTCATTGCGTTTGGGCTGACCGTTCAGATAAAAACTGGCGTCCGACACCAGGCGATTCTGGCGGCGACCATCTTTTTCGGTCAAGGCGTACAACTGTTCATGCACTTTCGGGCCGCTTTCGTGATATTCGACTTCGCGTTCGATGGCTGCAGGTTTTTCTGTGATATTCCAGACTGTCTCTTTGCGCAAAACACCCGCATCGGAATATTGCTTGCGGGTCTTTTGTTTGCTGCCCAGTTCTTCCACTGTCTCCGGTTTTCCGTTGTCATGAAAAAAGGTAGCTTGCTGGCGGATACCAGCCAGCAAGGTGAACTGGCTGCGCAGGCGGCCACCTTCAGCATACAACTGCACCTGCGATGGCTTACCATTGAAACCACACAAGGCAGCGTCATTCACATGCGGTGCCAACAAGGGCTTATCAGCACATTCAATTTCACTTAGCTGTTTGTCTTGCGTGTATTTGACTGCGGCTTTTTCTTTTGGATCCTCACCGATAAAGGCGATGCGTTTTACCACGCCGTTTGGATGCCATTCGCGCACCAGGCCACGCACGTTGCTATTCACATAGTTTTCTTCACGCAGCACTTGCCCATTCGGGGCGAATTCGCGCGAACGTCCATGCATGTTGCCACGTTCATTGACGTTATATTCTTTCGTCAACACACCATCCTTGTAATAACGCCGCACCCCCATGAAAACACCAGCCTGCAATTCCTGCTCGCGCACCAGCTTGCCGCTATTCCTGTCCACGCATTTCATGATGCCGGTCTTGCCTGCTGTCGTGCTGCCATTCGCTGGGTTGACTGATTCCTTATTCAGCTCGCAGTCTTCAATGGCGAATGCTGCAGTAACCGGTATCAGCAACATGACGGCCAACACCAGTCGTCCCCGAAATGGGATTGGATAAGAGGAAAGATTTTTCATAGAACTCAGGAATAAGTGTCAAAATAAATATCAATACTCTCAACTTTAGCATTACTTAAACCCATATCCTGTAAAACTTGGTAAGTGAGAAAAGCAGGGAACAGTCACAAATGAAAGGGGGAGTACGATAGGGGCACAGGTGACATCGTAACATGCCTTTTTGATAATTATCGCCTTCTAACCTTAGTCTCTTCCTCTGTCAAGACTGGCGCAAAGCCACAAATTGCGTATCATCTGCGCCTTGATTGCTTTTTTATTGTCTGGATTCTGGATTTATGCTGCCTTCGATTGAACAAAGACTTGCCGTAGAGCTGGCTGCCAAGCCAGTTCAGGTTGCCGCTGCTGTTGCCTTGCTGGATGAAGGTGCGACCGTTCCGTTTATCGCCCGTTACCGTAAAGAAGTGACTGGCGGCCTGGATGACATCCAGTTGCGCCTGCTGGAAGAACGCCTGCGTTACCTGCGCGAGCTGGAAGACCGCCGCACCGCCATCATCGCTTCCATAGAAGAACAGGGCAAGATGACACCAGTACTGCTGGACGCCATCACCCATGCTGAAGACAAGACCCGTCTGGAAGACTTGTACCTGCCATACAAACCCAAGCGCCGCACCAAAGCCCAGATCGCCGTCGAAGCTGGCCTGTTGCCGCTGGCCGATGCCTTGCTGGCTGACCCCATGCTGAACCCGGATACGGAAGCAGCAAATTACCTGAAGCCAGCCTTCACGACCGACAATGGTGACAACCCTGGTGTACCGGATGCCAAAGCTGCGCTTGACGGTGCCCGCCAGATCTTGATGGAGCGTTTTGCCGAAGATGCGACCCTGCTGCAAGCCTTGCGTGAATACCTGAATGACCATGGCATCGTGGAATCCAAGGTTGTCGCTGGCAAAGAAGAAGCCGGTGAAAAATTTGCCGACTATTTCGATTATTCCGAAACCCTGGGCACTATCCCTTCCCACCGCGCCTTGGCGCTGTTCCGTGGTCGTCGTGAAGAAATGCTGACGGTCAGCCTGCGCCTGGATAGCGAAGAAGAAAAACCAAAATGGGATGCGCCGTTGAACCCATGCGAAAGCCGTATTGCGGCCCGCTTTGGTGTCAGCCAGAAAGACCGCCCTGCAGATAAATGGCTGGTCGATACCGTACGCTGGGCCTGGCGCGTTAAAGTCTTCATGCATCTGGACACCGAATTAATGGGCAAGCTGCGCGAAACCGCAGAAATCGAAGCCATCAATGTGTTTGCCCGTAACCTGAAAGCCTTGTTGCTGGCCGCCCCTGCTGGCCCGCGCGCCACCATGGGCCTGGACCCTGGCCTGCGTACCGGTGTCAAAGTAGCGATAGTGGATGCAACCGGCAAGGTCGTTGAGTATGCGACCATTTACCCGCATCAGCCACGCAATGACTGGGATGGTTCCCTGCACGTATTGGCACAACTTGCAGCCAAACATAATGTCTCGCTGATCTCTATCGGCAATGGTACGGCTTCGCGTGAAACCGACAAGCTGGCAGGCGATCTGATCAAGCTCAAGCCTGAACTCAAGCTGACCAAGATCGTGGTATCTGAAGCAGGCGCATCGGTATATTCTGCTTCTGAATTTGCTTCAAAGGAATTGCCTGACCTGGATGTGTCCATCCGCGGTGCGGTATCGATTGCCCGCCGCTTGCAAGATCCATTGGCAGAACTGGTAAAGATTGATCCTAAATCCATCGGTGTAGGTCAATATCAGCATGATGTCAGCCAGTCGCAATTGGCGCGCTCACTTGATGCAGTGGTCGAAGATTGTGTGAACGCGGTTGGTGTGGATGTGAATACAGCGTCCGCGCCTTTGCTGGCGCGCGTGTCTGGCTTGTCATCCAGCGTCGCGCAAAGCATCGTCAATTTCCGCGATGCCAAGGGCATGTTCAACTCGCGTTCAGACTTGCGTGCGGTACCGCGCCTGGGTGACAAAACTTTTGAACAGGCGGCCGGCTTCTTGCGCATCATGAATGGCAGTAACCCGCTGGATGCTTCTGCAGTCCACCCGGAATCTTATCCACTGGTAGAAAAAATCCTGGCGGATATCAAAAAGGATGTGAAGGGTGTCATTGGTGATACTGGTCTGCTGAAATCCCTGAACCCAGCCAAATACGCCGACGAGAAATTCGGCGTGCCCACCATTACCGACATCATCGGCGAATTGGAAAAACCTGGTCGCGACCCACGTCCTGAATTTACTACTGCGACGTTTAAAGATGGCGTCGAAGAAATCAAGGACTTGCGTCCAGATATGATTTTGGAAGGTGTAGTCACCAACGTCGCCGCCTTTGGTGCTTTCGTTGATATTGGTGTGCATCAGGATGGTCTGGTACATATCTCTGCCTTGTCCAACACCTTCGTCAAAGACCCGCATACCGTGGTCAAGGCAGGCCAGGTCGTCAAGGTGAAAGTACTGGAAGTGGATGTCAAACGCCAGCGTATCGCGCTGACCATGCGTCTGACAGACGCTGCACCGGTAGCAGGCAGCAAGCCTGAACAGCGCGGTGACCGTAACGATGCCAAACGCATGAATCAGCATCGTGCACAAGCACCTGCCCCGGCAGGCAATGCGATGGCTGCCGCGTTTGCCAAATTGCGCGGCTAAGTTACTTCCCTGATCGTCAGACTGTCCCAATTTGTGACAGTCTGACCAGTGTTGCGAAAAAAAGTGACACTCTCCCTGCTCCAAGTAATCCTCGCGCCAGTCCCTGATCTCCGCCCTGGCCACACCCCACCTTCCCTGCTCCCTCTATACAAACCGTCTCACGCTATCAGCGTGCACACTGTTTTTCTTTATGGCAAACATATCCGGCTTGGCACGCCATTTGCGTTGTTGTATGTGTCGCATTGAGTATGCGCACCCTCACACAAACATACGGAGACCTCCATCATGAACATGGCAGACATCAGCAAACTGGGTATCAGCAATCCTTTCGCCAAGCGCTACGATAATTTTATCGGCGGCAAATTTGTTGCACCGGTCAAAGGCGAGTATTTCGAGAATATCAGCCCCATCATGGGCCAGGCCTTTTGTGAAGTCGCACGTTCGACAGCAGAAGACGTGGAACTGGCACTGGATGCCGCCCATGCTGCCAAGAAAGCCTGGGGAAAAACCTCATTGGCTGAGCGCTCCAACATACTGAATAAAATTGCCGACCGCATGGAAGCCAATCTGAGCCTGCTGGCAACGGCAGAGACCATAGACAACGGCAAACCCATACGTGAAACCATGGCAGCCGATATTCCTCTTGCCATCGATCACTTCCGTTATTTCGCTGGCTGCATACGGGCGCAAGAAGGTTCAGTCGCACAAATTGATGACCAGACTTACGCCTATCATTTCCATGAACCTCTGGGTGTGGTCGGACAAATCATTCCATGGAATTTCCCTATCCTGATGGCTGTCTGGAAGATGGCACCCGCGCTGGCAGCAGGTAATTGCATCGTCCTGAAACCAGCTGAACAAACACCAGCGTCCATCATGGTGCTGATCGATTTGATCAAGGATTTATTGCCACCCGGTGTATTGAATATCGTCAATGGTTTTGGTCTGGAAGCTGGCAAGCCACTGGCTACCAGCAAACGCATCGCCAAGATTGCCTTCACTGGTGAAACTGGTACTGGCCGCCTGATCATGCAATATGCGTCGCAGAATATCATCCCCGTGACTTTGGAACTGGGTGGCAAATCGCCAAACATTTTCTTTGCCGACGTCATGGATCACGACGACGCCTTCTTTGATAAATGCCTGGAAGGTTTTGCCATGTTCGCGCTGAACCAGGGCGAAGTCTGCACCTGCCCTTCCCGCGTGCTGATACAGGAATCGATCTATGATCAATTCATGGCAAGAGCCATCAAGCGTGTTGCCGCCATCAAGCAAGGCAATCCACTCGACAGCACAACCATGATAGGTGCGCAGGCGTCCCATGAACAATTGGAAAAAATCCTGTCCTATCTGGACATAGGCAAACAGGAAGGTGCCAAACTCTTGCTGGGCGGTGAAAGAAATATGCTGGATGGCGACCTGGCCAATGGTTACTACGTCAAACCTACCATTTTCCAGGGCCACAACAAGATGCGCATCTTCCAGGAAGAAATCTTTGGCCCAGTAGTGTCGGTGACCACGTTCAAGGATGAAGAAGAAGCACTGTCTATTGCCAACGATACCTTGTACGGCCTCGGTTCTGGTCTGTGGACACGCGATGGTTCACGCGCCTTCCGCGTCGGCCGTGGGATAGAAGCTGGCCGCGTCTGGACCAATTGCTACCATCTGTATCCCGCCCATGCAGCATTTGGCGGTTACAAACAATCCGGCATAGGTCGTGAAAATCACAAGATGATGCTGGATCACTATCAGCAAACCAAGAACCTGTTGGTGAGCTATAACCCGAATGCGATGGGGTTCTTTTGATTGACATTTAAGACCTCTCAACACAGAGGCACAGAGGAAGGAAAGGCGGCTCGCATGCCGCCTTCGTTCGGCAGGCAAGTAGCATGCTACTTGAATTCCCTGCTGCACCACAGAGAAGAGTAAGAGAAGGTCAAAACACTTTCTTGTATTCTATCTCTGTGTCTTTATAAAAGTAGAAGCGCAAAGACAAAATTTAAGAGGCATCATTCCTAGTTTTCTCTTGCCTTCCTCTGTGGTGAAGTAAGGGTTTCAAGCGACATGTCGCTTGCTTACGTAACGATAAATTTTTGCAAAAGTTTATTCCCTCCTCCGTGTCTCTGTGGTGAGCTTTTTGGACTTAAACATAAACAAACACGATAAGCAAAATGACCACAACACCCGCCCGCGTCACAGCTACTCCCGCCGCGCTGGAATTTATTAGTGCGTTGAAAGCCAAATACGGACCGCTGTTATTCTTCCAGTCTGGTGGCTGCTGTGACGGCAGTTCACCGCTCTGCTACGCCAGGAATGAATATGGCATAGGCGATGCCGATGTGTATCTGGGTGAGCTTGACGGCACGCCGTTTTACATGGGTAGTGAACAGTTTGAATACTGGCGGCACACACAATTGATCATCGATGTAGTGGACGGCATGGGTGGCATGTTTTCTCTCGACAATGGTACGGGAAAACGCTTCCTGACACGTTCGCGTCTGTTCACCGATGAAGAAAATGATTTGCTCGGCACCACCGTGCTGCATGGTCCGCAAGTTTAATCATTCGTCCTTCAAAGTCGCCAGTTTGCGGTAAATCGTATTACGCGACACACCCAGGGTTTTGGCAGCGGCAGATACATTGCCCTGATGCTGTTGCAAAGTCAGTTGTATGGCATCCATTTCCAATGCTTCCAGGCTTGATGCAGCCTGGGTAGCCGTTGCAGGCAAGGTGACTGGCGCTTTCACCAAAGCGACATCCTCCAAAAAATCTTCGGGAAGATGTTCCAGCCGGATTTCCATATCAGCGTCCGTCATGACGATGGCTGTGCGCAATAAATTCGTCAATTGACGGAAGTTGCCTGGCCAGCCATGCGCGTGGAAGACTTGCATGACTTCGGCTGTAATTTTGTACTGCCGGCCCTCGCTCTCTGTCGTCAACACTTTCTCTATAACGATGCCAAGGTCTGAGCGTTCACGCAAAGGGGGCAGTCGTACCACTAACCCATTCAGACGGTAATACAAGTCGTCACGGAATTCGCCTTTGCTGATCATCTCGCGCAGGTTGCGATTGGTGGCACAGATCAGGGCCAGGTTGACGGGAATGGATTTGCTGCTGCCCAGTGGGGTCACCATGCGCTCTTGCAGGACGCGTAGCAAACGTGCCTGCAGGTTCAATGGCATATCACCAATTTCATCCAGGAAAAGCGTGCCGCCATTCGCCTGCAGTATCTTGCCTATATTGCCCTTCTTGCGCGCCCCGGTGAAAGCACCGTCTTCATAGCCAAATAATTCTGACTCAATCAGGGTTTCCGGTATCGAGGCGCAGTTGACCGCAACAAAGGGGCCGGATTTGCGCGGCGAATCATTGTGTACGGCCTGGGCCAGCAATTCCTTGCCGGTGCCGGTTTCCCCTGTCACCAGGATGGAGATATCCCGCCCAATGACGCGCTTGAGTTTATCTATCGCGCGGGCAACTTGTTCGTCCCCGGTATCCAGATAATGCAGACTGGACAGTTTGGGTCTGGCATCAGCTTGTTGTACTGGTTGCGCTTCACGTGCATTGTCGAGCACATGCCTGGCTGCTGCGGACTGGCGCTTCAGGCTCTGACTTTTGGCAAAAACACGCACGCCATTGTGCAGGCACAGCGTCAACAAACCCGGCGCTGCTGTGCGGTAATGCTCGTGCAGGGCAGATACCGGCAAGCCAAACAGAGATGAGAAAGTATGCGTTTGCAAGGCAGACAAGGGTAAACCCAGCTGGAACAGGCCACTGCGGCTGGCCGATAAAAAGCGGCCATCGCTATCAAAGCAGGCAATCCCCTCCATCAAGGTACCCAGAAATTCGGGGCGGCTATGAAAGCTGAGTTTGATCGCATCCTGGAAAGAAGACGCAAACAATTGATTTTCTATCATCTGCGCCGACATGCGCACCAGAGCCATGGTGTGCTTATGGAAATTATGCTGGTCACCAGTCACATCCAGCACACCAATGACATTGCCATTGACATCAAAAATCGGTGCGGCAGAACAGGTCAGGAAACTATTTGCTTCCAGGTAATGTTGATCTGCGTGGACTATTGTTGGTATTTTTTCGGCAATGGCCGTGCCTATGGCATTTGTGCCTTTGCTACGTTCTGACCAGGCCACACCGGGGCTAAGGGCCACCCTGTCGGCTTTTTCCAGAAAATCGGCATCCCCCAGAGTATGAATGATGAGTCCATTCACGTCGGTCAGGATGACCATATTGTGGGTATTGATTATTTGTTCATACAAGGTTTCCATGACTGGCACCGCATGCTGGTGCAAGACCTGGTTTTGCTCCAGCATCGCTTTAAGGTCAGTCTTGCCCAAAGGACCATAATCCGGCGCGGCTGTGCGCGGCAAGCCGTAGGCGGCGGAACGTTCATGTGCCTGTTCTATCATCATGCGGGTAGATGAAGCAGAACTTATGCCAAGGCCAGGTGGTACTTGCCCTGATGGAATTCTTGTATCACGTATATGCATACGGGTCTCCAGCAACATGGCCTGTTATAACGGCTCTGAGGTCTTAATGTAACATTATTGGTATCCGGTGTCGGGAACTTCAAGTGGATTTTAGCCCTTCCTTTCTCCCATCGTCTTGACACAGGTCAGCTACACTGAATTGAGCTTTCCTCTATAATGAGGGGATTCGTTATTTAAGGAAGATAGCCATGAGCGACGTACAAAGCTGGATTAAAGAAACCGTCACAGGAAACCCTGTCGTTTTATTCATGAAAGGAACTGCCCAGTTCCCTCAATGTGGCTTCTCTGGCCGCGCCGTACAATTACTGAAAGCCAGTGGCGTGCAAAACCTGGTTACCATCAATGTGCTGGACGACGCAGAAGTACGCCAGGGCATCAAGGATTTTTCCAACTGGCCTACCATCCCTCAATTGTATGTAAAGGGTGAATTCGTCGGCGGTTCAGACATCATGAATGAAATGTTTGAAAACGGTGAATTGCAAGCCCTGCTGAAAGATTAAGACAGGAATGACAACTCATGCCGCACCGAAGCGCCTGATTGTTGCCATTACCGGCGCGACAGGTGCTATCTACGGTGTGCGGTTGTTGCAAGTATTGCGTGAGATTCCCGGGGTGGAGAGCCATCTGCTGATTTCAGAAGCGGGTGTATTGAATCTGCATCAGGAAATGGAGTTGAAGCGCAAGGATGTCGAAGCCCTGGCCGACGTTGTTCATAATGTGCGTGATGTCGGTGCCAGTATCGCCAGTGGTTCGTTTTTGTCAGATGGTATGGTCATCGCGCCCTGCTCGATGAAAACCCTGGCGGCAGTGGCGCATGGTTTGTCCGACAATCTGATCACCCGCGCTGCCGATGTGGTCTTGAAAGAGCGCCGTCGCCTGGTCCTGATGGTGCGTGAAACGCCCTTCAATCTGGCACACTTGCGCAATATGACTGCTGTCACCGAAATGGGTGGCGTCATCTTCCCGCCCTTACCTGGCTTTTACCACCGCCCGCAAAGCATAGAAAATATGGTCGACCATACTCTCGGTCGGGTACTCGATATGTTTGCCTTGCATCATGAGCTGACACCGCGCTGGCAGGGTATCAAAGAAAATTCCTGATTCTTCACTCCAGTACCAGCTCTTGCGACAAATAAGAATACACCGCTGATACACGGCGCAAATGCCGGGCTTCGGTATGGGTCAGCAACCATAATTCTGTCTGACATTCATCCAGAACCTCCGTCAATTGCAGCAAGTCTTTGCGGCCTTTAGCAAGAAACAATGGCAATATTCCCAGACCCAGTCCTTGCCCGACCAATTCGGCCACGGTCAGTATGCTATTGACCTTATAGCTAGCTTGCAGCTTGGAAAAATGTTTCTTGCGCCAGACAACGGAAGGGTGATCAGGCAAGGCATCATCAGGTGCTATCCAGTTGCTTCGCTGGGCAATGTCAGCGTCAAAATGTTTGATCTTGCTTTTGCTTCCTGCATATAGGGCTACCTTGATGGGACCCAGGTGCTTGCCTATCAAATGTTGTGGCGGTCGCTTGCTGGCCCGGATGGCAATATCAGCATCACGCCTGGTCAGGCTGGCCAGTTCGTTACCGGCATTCAAGTCCAGGCTCAGCAAAGGGTGCAACAACTGCAAAGGTTTCAAGACTGGTGCCAGCAAGCCGTGCAATATGGTATCGGTAGTGGTAATACGCACCGCACCCGCAATCTGATCCGGCTGCATTTGCATGGCTGAGCGTGCAGCTTCGAGTTGCGCTTCCATCTGCTCTGCATGCCTGGCCAATTCCTGCGCCAGCTCATTGGCTTGATAGCCTGTGCGTGAGCGTTCAAACAGACGCTGGCCCAAACCTTTCTCCAGTTTTTGTATGCTGCGAAATACGGTCGATGCATCCAATGACAGACGTTCACCGGCCTCTGCCAACTTGCCCGTGCGTACCAGCGCCAGCACTACCTCCAGATCAGTGGCATTTAATCTGTATTGCATTTTTGCATTCATAGCTTGTATTTACGCCTATTTCCATTGCATACCCGAAATTCTATATTAGCGCCATCTGACTTTTTCTGGAGAACAAAATGTCTGACTCATCCATCCACAGCAGCGTTGCCTATGGCATCACGCTGTTACGCGTCAGCCTGGGTATCATGTGGCTTGCCCATGCCTTGCTGAAGCTGTTTGTTTTCACTCTGCCTGGTACCGCCCAGTTTTTTGTCAGCATAGGTTATCCAGGTTTTCTTGCTTATCCCGTCTTTGCTATGGAATTGCTGGGTGGCTTAGCCTTGGTGCTTGGCATCTATGGTCGGCAGACTGCGCTGGCTCTGGTACCCATCATGACGGTCGCAGCCACTGTACATTTTGGGAATGGCTGGGTACACACCAGTCCGAACGGTGGCTGGGAATATCCAGTCTTTTTGATCACCACCTCGATTGCTGTCTGGCTGCTTGGTGACGGTGCATTTGCATTGCGTCGCAGCACGCGATTTTCATTGGCATAAAAAGGAGCCGCGATGGACAATAAATACACCCTGATCAGTCATGCGCTTTGCCCTTATGTGCAAAGGGTGGCAATAACCCTGGCTGAAAAAGGTCTGGCATTTGAACGTATCGACATCGATCTTGCCAACAAACCAGATTGGTTTCTTGAAGTATCACCGCTGGGTAAATCACCGGTATTGCTGGTGGATGGACAGGCAATTTTTGAGTCAGCTGTGATTTGCGAATACCTGGATGAAACCACGCCGCCCAGGCTACATCCCGAAGCTGCACTGGACAGAGCACAACACCGCGCCTGGATAGAATTTGCATCCGCCACGCTGAATAGTATCGCCGGTTTTTATAATGCCCCAGATGAGCAAACATTGACCGTCAAGACGGCAGAATTGCAAGCCAGATTTGCGCAACTGGAAGCTCGCCTGGCAAATGGTCGGTATTTTTCTGGTGAACACTTCTGTTTGGTCGATGCAGCATTTGCCCCTGTGTTTCGCTATATGGATGTGTTTGAGCAAATAGCCGATTTTGGTCTTTTTGCAAACCAGCCCAGACTCAGGGCATGGCGAAACGCTTTGCAAATGCGTCCGTCTGTACAGAGCGCAGTAACGGGAAATTATCCGGCTTTGCTGTATGCATTCTTAGGTGCACGCGGTTCTGCATTGTCACGCCGCATGGAATAAAAAAGACGGCGCAGATTGTTCATCTGCGCCGTCTTTTCAAGCTGAAGATATCATCAAAGATTGTTCTTCAAAAATTCCCACTTCGCTTTTTGTAAAGACCAGATGGTCCAGTCACCACGTGGGCCGTGCCCGGCACCCGGATACAACTGCAGGTTGTAGTCCTTGCCATTTTTGATCAGCTCATCAATCAGCATAACGGTATTCTGCGGATGCACATTGTCGTCCATGGTGCCATGCATGATGAGGATTTTACCGCTCAAATCCTTGGCCGCTTTCAATACGCTGCCCTTGTCATAGCCTTCGGCATTTTCTTGCGGCAAACCCATATAACGCTCGGTATAGATACTGTCATACAAACGATAATCGGTGACTGGTGCACCGATAAAACCTAGTTTCCATGCCTTGCTATGGGTCATCGCATACGATGTCATGTAGCCGCCATAGCTCCAGCCATTCAGGGCTATCCTGTCCATATCGGCCCAGCCCTGCTGACGCAGCCATTCCAGGCCATCGAGTTGATCCTGCAATTCCAGTTGACCCAGTTTCTTATGTATCGGCCAGGCGCTGACTGCGCCCTTGTTGCTGGCGCTGCGGTTATCCAGTATCCACACTATATAGCCTTGCTGCGCCAGAAAGTGATGCCAGAGGTTGCTATTCCAGCGATCAATAACCTGCGGTGCCATGGGACCGGAATACAGGTGCTGGTAAACAGGATATTTTTTCCTGGGGTCAAAATCCGGTGGCAGGAACAACAGGCTTTCCATCAAAAAGCCATCACGTGATTTGATTTGCTGTTGCGTCACAGTGGCAAGCTTCAGACCCTGCATTTTTTCTGGTATGCCTACATCATCAACCAGCTTCAGAGATGTGCCTTCGGCATCGAACACTGCCTGCCGTGGTGGCTGCTTCAAACTGCTCCAGCTATCGATGAAATGGGTGTAGGCAGTATTCCAACGCGCCATATGCGTGCCGGATTCTGTCGTCAGTCTTTGCGGTTTACCGCCTTCCAGACTGACTGCATACACGTCGTTGCCTATGGGATTGCGTTCATTGGCGGCAAACAATACCCGCCCCCTGCTGTCATCCACACCATATACATTACGGACATCCCACTCACCCTGGGTAATGGCCCCCTTCAACTGGTAATGTGCGTCATAACGATATAAATGCCGGTGGCCGCTGCGGTCAGACTCCCAGACAAAGCTGCCATCTTTCAAAAACTGGGGCAGCGGTAAACGATCTGTCCATGCCGGACTACTTTCGCGCAGCAATTGTCTGCTGCGGTATCCGGCATCATATAAACGCAAGTCGAGCCAGGTCTGCACCCGGTCTTGCCAGGATGCCAGCAGTTTGCCATCCGGCGTCCAACCTACTTGTACGATCAGGGTTTCCTTGCCAGGATAAGGATTCTCCGTCCAGCTGGTTTTACCCGCCATATCGACGACACCCAGTTTGACATCAGGATTGGGATCGCCAGCCTTGGGGTAACGGGTGCGCTCGGTCTTGACTGGTTGCACATGATCGCCACTAAGCGTGTACACCGGCACCTTGCTTTCATCGAAACTCAGGTAGGCCAGCTTTTGTGAATCTGGTGCCCACCAGAAGGCGCGCAAGCGACCACGGCCATACACCTCTTCCATATACACCCAGTCCAGGCGAGCATTGAATACCGTTTCACTGCCACCTGTGGTCAACCTTCTTTCGGTGGCACTGGCGACATTGGTCACATACAGATCATTACCCTTCAGGTAAGCGACCGATTGCAGATCAGGGGACAGCAGGGCTTCATCTTTTGCCACATCAGGTGCGTGGGTCAACTCCCTGACCTTGCCCTGCTGCAGATCCAGCAACCATAAGTCATTCTTGTAAGTGAACAGATAAGACTTCAGTTCAGGCTTGATCAGCGGCGTCAGCTTATCCACCTGGGCTCTGGCCTCGCGTTCGGGAATGCTGGCCGCCGTCATCATGGCCAGGATATTGCCATCTGCTGGCAGCACCTGTTTTTCCCAGGTGACAGGATTGACAAGCAACTGCTGCACAACACCATTGGTGCTCTGGGTCTCTATCAGGCGGTTTTGTGCATCCCATGCCAGGCGAGTGAGGGGTGTGGTATCAAATTTTTCTTTTTTTGTTGGGTGATACAGCATTTCCAGACTTAGCATGCCGTCTTGCGCCTGCACTTGGGTGACAGCCATACCAGCCAGCCACAAAGAAAACAGCGTTAACCTGTAGTATGCATTGCGCAACTTCATAACATTCCTCACAAATCGATTCCGGGGAAATCAGGCCATTTCATGATAAGTCACGAAACGTGATCAATCTTCAAAGGAATTATGACCGTGGTCAAGGGATAGGGTTCCTGCCCAACAGGCATGAGCAGAAAATAAGACAAAGCCGCGTTACCAATCAGACATGCAGGTATTTCCCTTGAGGCATAAGGAGCTTGCCTATTTCGGAACCTTATTCATCACCGTCCAGTACAAGCCAGTTTGGGCAACGACACTCATGAAGGCATCAAAATCAACTGGCTTGATGAGATAGCTATTGACACCCAGTTTATAACTTTCGGCCACGTCGCGACTCTCAGCGGAAGAGGTCAGCATGACTACCGGTATGGTTTTACTTCTGTCGTCGGCCTTAAGTCGCCTGAGCACTTCAATGCCATCCATTTTAGGCATTTTGACATCCAGCAAAATCAGCTTGGGATTCGCTTTGTTGCGACCGGCGTATATACCAGTACAAAAGATGAAATCCAGCGCAGCGACGCCATCCCTGACCCAGATCAGCTTATTGCCAAGATTATTTTTCTTTAGCGCGCGTATCGTCAGTTCCGCATCTTCTTCTGTGTCTTCGACCAGCAAGATTTCTACTGCTTCCAGTTCATCCATTGTGCTCTCCTATAGGCAAGGTGAAAAAGAAAGTTGCACCTTCATCGATCGTTGATTCCGCCCAGATACGTCCGCCGTGCCGGCTGATGATGCGATGTACGATAGCCAGGCCAACGCCAGTACCGCCAAATTCGTCAGCATTGTGCAACCGCTGGAATACGCCAAACAACTTGTCGTAATATTCCATATCAAAACCAACACCGTTATCCTTGATCACGTACTGCAGCATATTATTTTCGACGTTACCACTGATCTCAATACGCGCATGCTCTTTTTTGCTACTGTATTTAATGGCATTGGCGAGCAGATTCATCCAGGCCTGCTTCATCAAGCTGCGATCAGCAAGTGCCGGTGGCAAGGCCGACAATTGTATCTCTGGCGGGTCAGGTATTTGCTGCACCGATTCTGCAATGACTTCCTGCACCAGTGCTGTCATGTCGATGGGAAATTTGACAACCTCCTGCCGCCCTAACCTGGAAAAAGCCAACAAATCGTCGATGAGATTGCCCATACGCTGACTATTGTTGCGTATGACAGCGAGGTAGCGTGCAGCGTTCCTGTCCAGGCTGGCAGCATAATCTTCTTCCAGCATGCGGCCAAAACCATCAATGGCCCGCAAAGGTGCACGCAAGTCATGGGAAACGGAATAGGTAAAACTTTCCAGGTCTGAAGTACGCTCATCAATTCGCTGTTCCAGCGTTTGATTCAGTTCTTGCAGCTCATCGTTCAGTATCGCCTGCTGGCGCGTTCTTTCTTCGACTTTGCTCTCCAGTTCAGCATTCGATTTTTGCAATGCCAGTTCCAGGGCAGAACGCTGCACATTTTGATTTTTTAGCAGCAAAAAAGTAAGTAATAAAATAGCAAAACCCAACAGGTTGCCGGCCACAATGAGGAGTATTGTACTGGATGTACTTTGGATTGAATCCTGTTTTCTTTGTACCAGCAAAAGACTTTCTGCATCTGCAAATTGCTGCATCGCCTGTATCAAAGGTTTGAATTCCACATCCAGCCGTGCAGCATCAGCATCTTTGGCTTGTTCCGGCAAAATCTGCCTTGCTGCGTCAAGATGAGATGGCAATATCTGACGCAATTGCGTGAGTCTGTTTTTCTGCAAGGGATTGTCTTTGGCCAGCCGCTGCAATGCAAGCATTTTATCGTCCAGGGCAGCGGTGACGGCATTGAATTCATGTTGATCGCCGGCGCGCCTGGCTTGCTGCAAGGTGGAAATCAATTCATCTGCATACAGTCTGACTTGATAAGTATGGTCTACCCAATTGGTACGCGCATCCAGCGCGCGCAAGCTGCCATAAGAAACAAACATGGTAGTGATGAGTACAGTAACAGAGACGCCCAGAAACAAATAGATATTCGATTCATTTTTGGCAGGCCCATCTGCCCCGGATCTTTCAAATAACAGTGCACAGGCGAATAAACTCATGCCCAGACCAGTTGAAAATGCCATGCGCGGAAAACCGTACCAGCTATAAGCCAGATCTAGCAACAATGCATAACCGACCATACCTAACACACTGATGGTCAACATGACGACTGCCAACATGCGTGGCTTCAGATAAGAACTACCTTCCTTGCGCAACAGCCCAATGCCACCAACCAGGAATGCCAGCGCCGTATTGGGTGCCATGCGACCTGGATGTGGATTGGCATCGCCAAACCAGCTATGCAGGGCGGGCATATCCAGACCCGTGTCGATGGACAACAGATTTTCGAACAACATCAGACTGGCGATCAACATGATGAGGATGCCAGCCATATTGCGGATCAACAAGGTATGTACTGCTCGAAACATCGGCAAGACAAATGCAATTCCTGCGCAGAAAAAACAAAATGCCGTTGAAAACACCATGACCGTACTACTAGGAAAAACCAGAACCCACAGTGGTTGCCGCAACACCCAGCCGACCATCGTCTCTGACCCCAGCAGCACCAGGCCTAGCCCAATCAGTCCTGGTTGAGTGAGAAGACGCTTCATTGTCGGGCTCTCCTTAGTATCAAAGTCTGATGCATATTCAAGCACAGATCACTTCTGTACCTGATTCAGACTACCTGTCCTGAACCGCCGCATAAGGCATCAGGACATGTAATCCATGGCAATTTCAACAATTGACAAAATGAGAATATCAGAAAAAGATGGTTTTGCCAGCAATTATCGCAAGCGATTATTTATCACATTTAAACGTGAAAAATTTCTCACACCAGACGCGGCACTATGTTGAAGGCTCAAATGAGCGGCAAAAATGCAGATATGCAAAAAACCATGAAAGCCTTTTGCAACAAAGAAGAGACAAAAAGAAAAATCCCACCGTTATTGCTAACGATGGGATTTTAATTTGGTGCCGACTGCCGGAATCGAACTGGCCACCTGATGATTACAAGTCAACTGCTCTACCAAATGAGCTAAGTCGGCGAAACTGTTTCCGTTCTTGCTTCGTTTCCGTTGCATTCCCGAAGACCAAGATTATAGGCTATTTTATTATTTTTAGCGAGGGTTTTTCTGATTTTTTTTCAGGTTTTTTTACTTCCTCTTGTGGGGCAGCTGTTTCCACTGGTGTGGGCTTGCTATTCACTGCGGCCAGGCCAAGTACAGGTTTGACGGGTTCTTCTGCCCCCTCATCCGTTGCTGGGGTCTCGTTCGCTTCACTCAGATCGACTTCGAACGCCATGCCCTGGCCATTTTCGCTGGCGTAGACCGCCATGACGTTTTCAACAGGCACATGAATATCGCGTGATACGCCGCCGAATCTGGCTTTAAAGGCGACGGCATCATTATCCATTTTTAAACCACTGGTGGCACCAAAACTGATGTTGAGGACGATCTCGCCATTGCGCACAAACTCCATGGGGACGCGTGCAGCATGATTGACTTTGACGGCCATGTACGGGGTGTAGCCATTGTCGGTACACCATTCATAAATGGCACGCATAAAATAAGGTTTGGTGGATATTTCTTGCATGCTTATACCATCAGGCGGAAAGTGTATTTCAAGAATAGGCGCGGAGCCCAAAAACAACAAGGCTGACGTAGTGCATCAGCCTTGTTATCCCTAATCTGTAACTGGCAGCGCTTAACGGCGCATGACCTTTTCAGAAGGCGTCAGTGCTTCGATATAGGCAGGGCGAGAGAAAATGCGTTCTGCATATTTCATCAACGGTGCTGCAGTTTTCGACAATTCTATGCCGTAGTGATCGAGGCGCCACAGCAATGGTGCAACGGCCACGTCGAGCATGGAAAATTCATCGCCCAACATGTATTTGTTCTTGACGAACAAAGGAGCAAGTTGAGTCAGGCGATCACGGATTTCTGCGCGCGCCTTGTCCTGTACCTTGGCCGACGCAGTGTTCTTGTCGTTTTCCAGGGTATGGACGTGGATGAACAATTCTTTTTCGAAGTTGAACAACATCAGACGGGCTCGTGCACGTTGCAACGGGTCTGCCGGCATCAGTTGCGGATGCGGAAAACGTTCATCGATGTATTCGTTGATGATATTGGATTCATACAATATCAATTCACGCTCGACCAGAATTGGCACCTGACCATAAGGATTCATGGTCGAGATGTCTTCAGGTTTGTTAAACAGATCAACATCGCGGATTTCAAAATCCATGCCTTTTTCGAACAGAACCAGGCGGCAACGCTGAGAAAATGGGCAAGTTGTGCCCGAGTAGAGAACCATCATTTTATAGTTCCTTAGAAACGATCAGGGCGAGGAGCCAGTTTAGCGCGCCTCACCCCTGGGATTACACGTCCGTTTACGACGGAGAAAAACGGACGATCTCAAAAACCCCCGATCCATGCTGATAGCAGCACAAACCGGGAACATTACATTTATTTGACTTCTTTCCAGTACGACGCGTTCAAACGCCATGCCAGTGTCGCCAGTGTTGCCATGAACAGCAATACCCAAACGCCCAGGCGTTTGCGTGTGCTTTGTGCTGGCTCACCCATCCATTGCAGGTAAGCAACCAGGTCGCCCACTGCATTGTCGTATTCGAGAGAAGTCATGGTACCTGGCTTGACTGTTTCAAAACCGTCGAATTTATGAACGGTTTTGGACTCATCATGCGCGTCCTTTTCTTCTACCATTTTGACAGTACGCGTACCTTGCAATTCCCACAGTACATGAGGCATACCGACATTCGGGAATACCATGTTGTTCCAGCCGGTTGGACGCGACTCATCTTTGTAATAGGTACGCAGATAAGTGTAAATCCAGTCAGCACCGGAACCTGCTTCGGATGCCTTGGCACGGGCAATCACGGACAAATCTGGTGGCACTGCGCCAAACCATGCCTTGGCATCTTTTGCTGCCAGGGTGGTCTTCATCAGGTCACCGACTTTTTCACCGGTGAACAACAGATTTTGCTTGATCTGGTCATCGGTCAAACCGATATCTTTCAAGCGGTTGTAACGCATCGCAGACGCAGAATGGCAATTCAGACAGTAATTGACGAATAATTTTGCGCCATTTTGCAGCGCTGCCATATCCGTAGAACGGTCAGGTGCGTGATCCAGTGGGAAAGTACCGCTATTTGCCAGTGCCAATGCAGGTGCAAAAGCCAACACAGCGATCAGTTTTTTAAGTAATTTCATGCTTATTCTTCCTCGCTTTTTCTCAGTGCGCTGCAAATGTAACGCGCTTGGGTACAGGCTTAAATGTTCCCATTGCACTCCACCATGGCATCAGCATGAAGAAGCCGAAATAAATGACCGCGCAAACTTGAGAAATACGCTCACGAACTGGTGAAGGTGGTTCCACGCCCAGATAACCCAGTGTTACAAACACAATGCCAAATACGATGTACACATATTTGTGCCAGTCAGGGCGATAGCGTATCGATTTAACAGGAGATACATCCAGCCAAGGCAGGAAAGCCAGGATCACGACAGAACCGCCGAACAATACCACACCCCAGAATTTTGCTTCGAGACCGAAAGGTGTCATGCCAGCGATAGCAACCAGAGCGATCAGGGCAATTGCGATCTTCAGCAATTGTGGCAGCTTGGTTGTCAGCCAGATCAGTGCAACATAAGCTGCCGCACCAATTTGCACGACATACAGGAACTCGGAAGTGGTTGCACGCAGGATCGAGTAGAAAGGTGTGAAGTACCAGGTTGGAGCAATGTGCGGAGGCGTTTTCAGGGAATCAGCCGGGATAAAGTTATTGTATTCCAGGAAGTAACCACCCATTTCCGGTGCAAAGAAGACTACTGCACTGAAAATCGTCAGGAACACAGTCACGCCAAAAATGTCGTGGAAAGTGTAGTAAGGGTGAGAAGGCACGCCATCAACAGGGTGACCATCAGCATCCAGGTTTTCCTTGATTTCGATACCGTCAGGGTTGTTGGAACCCACTTCATGCAAGGCGATCAAGTGAGCAACCACCAGGCCCAACAAGACCAGAGGAATAGCAATGACGTGGAAAGAGAAGAAGCGATTCAGCGTCGCGTCAGAAACCACATAGTCACCACGGATCCACAAGGACAGATCAGGACCGATGAAAGGAATAGCACCAAACAGGTTAACAATAACCTGAGCACCCCAGTAAGACATCTGGCCCCATGGCAGAAGGTAACCGAAGAAAGCTTCGGCCATCAGGCACAAGAAAATGGCAAAACCGAACAACCAGATCAGCTCACGTGGTTTGCGATAAGAGCCGTACAGGAAAGCACGGGTCATGTGCAAATAGACCACGATGAAGAAAGCCGAAGCGCCGGTAGAGTGCATATAACGCACCAGCCAGCCCCATGGCACATCACGCATGATGTATTCAACCGAAGCGAATGCCAGCGTTGCATCTGGTTTGTAATGCATGACCAGGAAAATACCAGTAACGATCTGGATAACCAGCACCAGCATGGCGAGGGAACCAAAGATGTACCAGAAATTGAAATTCTTAGGCGCGTAATACTTGCCCCATTGGTCATTCCACAGCTTGGTCAGCGGAAAACGGGAATCTACCCAGTTCAAGGCTTTGTCCACGACAGGAGCGTCCGCCGGGAGTTTTTTCTCAACAAATGCCATGATTAAGCCTCGCCTTTCTCATCTTTACCGATGATGATTTTGGTGTCTGATAAAAACATGTGACGAGGCACATCCAGGTTTTGTGGAGCTGGTTTGTTTTTATATACACGGCCAGCCAGATCAAAGGTCGAACCGTGGCATGGGCAGAGAAAGCCGCCTTTCCAGTCATCTGGCAAGGATGGCTGCGCACCTTCTTGGAATTTGGAGCTTGGAGAGCAACCCAGATGTGAGCAAATGCCAACCGCCACCAGGATGTCGTTGTGTTCTTTGCGTGAGCGGCTTTGTTTGTCGCAATAGTCCGGCATTTCCATGGTGTAGGGCTTTTCCGATTTTGGATCAGCTACCTTGTCTTCTGTCTTGGCCAGACTCGCCATCATTTCAGGTGTGCGCTTCAGTATCCATACTGGCTTACCACGCCATTCTGTGGTCGTCATTTCACCCGGTTTCAAGGCCGAAATATCCACTTCCACCGGCGCACCTGCTGCCTTGGCACGCTCGGATGGCTGGAAAGTGCTTACCAGCGCCCCTGCCGTTGCCAAGCCTGCCACACCACCCGCCGCGCAAGTGGCGACGAGCAAACCGCGACGGCCGGAATCGACCTGCTTTTCGATACTCATACCAACCCCATTCTGTCAATAATCAAAACTTGATGAAGCAAAACCCAGCTTCTAGCAACCTTAAATTATAAATGAGGCGGGTATGGTTTTAAAGAAAAAGATATCCTAATCACTAACTTGGACGCTTTTTTCGACAATTAGCCCCTGATTCACACGTTTCAGCTACGCTTAAGCCTGTTTAAAGGCCAAAATTCTGCTCCGGATTTGGCATTTGAACAGAGATGGAAAACAAAATTGACAAAATTCCCTGCCCTTTTCGTATGATTTGGGCATTAAAATCTTGTCACTTATATTTTGGGGCATGGCATTCATACCCATCCCGCCCGTCAAACAGGAGATTTTCATGAGCATGTTGCAAGAATTTAAAACCTTTGTCAGTCGCGGCAATGTCGTCGACCTCGCAGTTGGCGTCATCATTGGCGCTGCCTTTGCCAAAATCGTCGATTCGCTGGTCGGTGACATCGTCATGCCTGTCATTGGCCGTATTGTCGGTGGCCTGGACTTTTCCAATTACTATATTCCGTTAAATGGCCAGGGTACGCATCTGGTACTGGCCGAAGCCAAAAAAGCTGGTGGCGTGATCGCTTACGGTAATTTCATTACGGTCAGCGTGGGTTTCGTTATCCTGGCTTTTGTGATTTTCCAGATGGTGAAACTGGTAAATGCGATGAAAAAGGCAGAGCCGGCACCAGAACCCGCGCCAGAAGTGACAGCAGAAGACATCTTGCTGCTGCGTGAAATACGCGATGCGTTGAAAAAGTAACGGGGTACTCTCCCCTTGTTCGGCAAGGGGAGAATCGCTTCAAGTACCAGTTATACCGGATTATCAATATCTACAAAGCTATGCTGTATGCCCAGTTGCGCGGCAATGAAATTACCCAGGCTTTGGACACCAAAACGCTCTGTAGCATGATGTCCGCAAGCCAGGTAGGCAACACCTGATTCACGCGCCAGGTGTACCGTTGGTTCAGAAATCTCCCCACTCAGATAGACACTTGCACCTGCAGCAATCGCCTGATCCAGCATATTTTGCGCAGCACCTGTACACCAGGCGACGCGTCCCAGCGGTGTCGTCGGATCACCAACCAACAAAGGCTTGCGCCCCAGCTTGTGTTCTACATGCAGCGCCAGGTCAGCCACGGTACTTAGTTGTATATTATCTGTCTGCCCTAACCAACCCAGGTCATTTTCACCAAAACGCCCATCCGGCACCAACCCCAGGCAACGCGCCAAGCCGATATTGTTGCCCAGTTCTGCATGCCCATCCAACGGCAGATGATAAGCAAACAATGAGATATCATGCTTCAATAACAGTTTCAGACGGCGGTGCTTCTGCCCAATTACGCGCATGTCTTCACCGCGCCAGAAGTACCCATGATGCACCAACACAGCGTCCGCCTGTAATTCCACCGCTTTTTCTAACAAGGCCAGATTGGCAGTAACCCCGCTGACTATATGTTTTATTGTATCTCGCCCTTCCACCTGCAAGCCATTTGGGCAATAATCACGAAAGTAATTGACTTGCAATTCTTTTGCCAAAAACTGTCCCAGTTCATCCCGATTCACTGATTTCATACTCATTCTCACTATGCGTCGTCTTTGGTTATTGTTTGCCCAAACTGTCACTGTCGGTCTGGCGATATGGTTTATTGTAACCACCTTGAAACCTGGCTGGGTAAAAGGTGGTTATCGCCCAGGTCAGGATCTGCCTTTGAATGCTGGTGTCACTGTCAAGGAAGCACCTGCCAACAGTGTGCCGGCACAAAGCTCCTACGCTGCAGCAGCCAAGCATGCCATGCCTTCAGTGGTGAATATTTACACGTCAAAAGAGGTCAGGCAAAGTCGTAATCCGCTGCTGAATGATCCTTTCCTCAAGCGTTTTTTCGGTGACCAGCAAAATCCGCAGGCAGAACGGCTGTCCAGCCTGGGTTCAGGTGTGATTGTCAGTACCCAGGGTTACATACTGACGAATAACCATGTGGTCGAATCTGCAGATGATATTGAAGTCGCCCTTGCCGATGGCCGCAAGGCGAATGCCAAGCTAGTCGGGACTGATCCCGAAACCGATCTGGCCGTCATCAAAATTGATTTAACCGATTTGCCAGCCATCACCTTTGGCCGCTCGGACCAGGCCAGTGTAGGTGACGTGGTGCTGGCCATAGGTAACCCCTTCGGCGTTGGTCAGACTGTCACCATGGGCATTATCTCGGCCCTGGGTCGTAATAACCTGACTGACAATGCCTTTGAAAACTTCATTCAGACCGATGCCGCTGTCAACCCGGGGAATTCCGGCGGTGCGCTGGTGGACGTCAACGGCAATTTACTGGGCGTGAATACGGCGATCTATTCGCAAAGCGGTGGCTCGGTGGGCATAGGCTTTGCCATCCCGGTATCCACCATTAAACTGGTGATGGAATCCATCATCAGCAATGGTCACGTGGTGCGCGGCTGGATAGGCGTTGAACCGCAAGACATTACACCTGAACTGGCTGACAGTTTTGGCCTGAAACAAAAATCCGGTGCCATCATTGCTGGCGTCATCCGCGGCGGCCCTGCTGACAAGGCTGGCATGAAGCCTGGTGATATCCTGATCGCAATAGAAGGCAAACCTGTTGGCGACACCACCCAGATGTTAAATCTGGTGGCCCAGCTAAAACCTGGCAACAAGGCTAAAATCACTGTACTGCGTGACACCAAGGAACCCACTCTGGAAGTCCTGATAGGCAAACGCCCATCAGCACGCAAAGAAGAACAGAGAGAATAAAAACACATGCACCTGATTGATTTGCAAGCCTATCTGTCCGAACTGGGCGATAACAATAACCGCGCCTGGTTTGTCATGAACAAGCCGCGTTACGACATCTTGCGTGCAGAATTTCTGCAACTGGTTACCGAGCTGATTGCTGACATCAGCAAGTTCGATCCATCAATTGCCGGACTGGAGCCGAAAAAAGCCCTGTTCCGTATCAACCGTGACGTGCGCTTTGCGCATGACAAGTCACCCTACAAGACCACGTTTTCTTCATCTATCGTGCCCAGCGGGCGCAAGAAACCCAGCGAAGGTGGTGGGCCTGCCTATTATTTCCAGATGGATGGTACTGGACGGCTGTTTTATGCCTGTGGTGAATATATGCCACCATCAGACCGTCTGAAAGCAATACGCAATCAGATCGTGGCTGACCCTGATGGCTTTGCCAAGGTCTTGAAAGATAAAAAGCTCAAACAGTATTTTGGTGTCTTGCAGGATGAAGGCAAGTTGCAACGCCCGCCGAAAGGCTTTGATGCTGACCTGCCTCACATTGAACACATCAAATTGAAAAACTTCATGGTGTGGACGGAATGTTCGATGCAGGGCATGGATACAGACAAACTGAAAGCCACGCTGCTGAAGGCTTACCAGAGCGCGATGCCGCTGGTAAGCTGGTTAAGGTCAGTTCCCGCCGTTTGATTCGGTCGATTCGGGGGCCTGGGTTGCCTTCACGAACAGGGGCGCAATCAGCAAGCCTAATTCAAACAAAATGATCATCGGTAGCGCCAGTGAAAACTGGCTGACGATGTCTGGCGGCGTCACGATGGCGGCAATCACAAACGCGCCGACAATGATATAAGGGCGTACTGCTTTGAGTTTTTCCAGTGGTACCAGACCCATGCGTACCAGTACGACGACGACGACCGGCACTTCAAACGTCACCCCAAACGCCAGACACATAGAAATAATGAAATCCAGGTAGTTCTCTATATCCGGCGCCACATTGATGGACGCAGGAGCAAATTCATTGATGAATTTGAAAACACGACCGAACACCAGAAAATAACAAAACGCAACTCCGGTAAGAAACAGGATGGATGAAGAAATCACCAAGGGTGCAACCAGTCGCTTCTCATGGGTGTACAAGCCAGGCGCGATAAAAGCCCAGGCCTGGTACAGAATCCAGGGTAGCGCCAGCAAGAAAGCCATGAGCAAGGTGACTTTCATCGGCACCAGGAATGGTGATATGACGCCTGTCGCTATCATTTTTGAACCTGCTGGCAGGGATGCCAGCATGGGTTTTGCAAGGAAGTCATAAATCGCCGATGGGCCTGGCCATGCCATCAGCCCTGCACAGGCGATAAGCAAGCCATACATGGCTTTCACCAGCCTGTCGCGCAACTCGACCAGGTGCGAAATAAAGCTTTCTTCAGGACTATGTTCCGTTTGCTCGCTCATGCGAATACCGCCAGATTATAAAAACGCAAAGACATAAGCGACAATTAAAAGAAGCTGCTGCCAGAACGGGCTGTCACCCGATGGCGCGCCATTCTGGCCGAGCCAGAGATGATTTTTTGCTTTTGGCCGTGACGATTTTTGTACCAGGCTGGCACGGCAGAAGTGCGGGCAAGTTTCTTGCGGCGGAAATCTTTCGCCTTCACCGTCAGTTGTTCCGGTGTAGCGGTATGCAAGAGAGCAGATTCGGTTTCCTGACCGATGTTACGCAGTTCGTTTTCTGTTTCTGTCCAGGTCTGATGTATCGATTGCTCGACATTCTGGGCGGCTTCCTGCACATCTTTTTGTATCTTGCGCAATTCTTCCAACTCAATTTCGCGGCTGACTTCGGATTTCACTTCATTGATATAACGTTGTGCACGTCCCAGCAAAGTGCCAGCCATCCTTGCCACTTTTGGCAATTTTTCAGGGCCTATCACGATCAGAGCAACCACGCCAATCAGGGCGAGTTTGCTGATACCCAGATCTATCATTGGTCAGACCTGGGCAAGAAATCCGGATGAACAGTCAAAAAAAATATCACAGCTTGGATTTTTCTTTGGCTTCTACGTCTATGGTGCTTTTATCAGCTACCTGCTGGGAAGCGGCAGTTTTTTCCTCTTCGCCTTTAACGCCATCCTTGAATCCCTTGACGGCCTTACCCAGGTCGGAACCAACATTACCCAGCTTTTTGGTACCAAACACCAGTACGATGACTACCAGAACAATCAGCCAGTGCCAAATACTTAATGAACCCATTACTTACTCCTTGTGAGAGGCTTACTCTCGAAAAATATGATAAGCAAGACTGCTACAAAATCATTAAAGCGCCTTACATAAGTCCCCATCAGAATTCGCAGACCATAACGCTTATTCTATTGTCCAGTCAAGTCAGTCTCAACGTTGCCCGCGCCATGGCTTGGGGCCGCCGATCACATGCATATGCAGATGATACACCTCCTGCCCACCATCCGGTCCGGTGTTGATCAGGGTTTTATAGCCCCCAGACAAGTTACCGTCTGCCTGTTGCACTGGTGCACAACCTTGCTCCTGCGCCAACTTTGGTACCAATGCCAGCATTTTTCCCAGCAAAACCGTGTGTTCAATCTGTACTGCCGATAAAGTATCGATATGTGTTTTAGGAATAATCAGCAGGTGCACCGGGGCAGCCGGGTTGATATCCTTAAAAACCAGCAATTCTTCATCTTCATATACCGTGGACGAAGGAATCTGTTTCGCAGCTATTTTACAAAAAATGCAGTTATCCACGTTTTTTCCGTTCATTTCAACAAAATGCATGATTATTTTGATGTGGATCACACATCCTTGCGTGCCGCTTTTTCTTCTATACCAGAAATGCCTTCGCGCCTTGCCAGTTCGTCCAGCACCTGTTGAGGGCTGAGATCATACTGTGCCAGCATGACAAGTGAGTGAAACCACAGGTCGGCACACTCATATAAAAGCTTGGTGGCATCCCCTGAGACCCGCGCATCCTTGGCGGCCATCACGGTTTCTGTTGCTTCTTCACCTATTTTTTTGAGTATGGCGTCGTCACCCTTGGAAAACAGGCGGGCCACATACGATTTGTCCGGGTCGCCACCATTAACCAGTTTGCGACTCTCTATGATTTCTGCCAGACGCTGCAAAGTCTGTTCTTGTGTTGCGGTCATTTCGCGATACTCATTTATTAATGCTTATTTGTAGATACTTATTTGCAAATATTTACTTGTAAATATTTTCCGGGTCTTTGAGTACTGGATCAACGGCTTGCCAGTCTCCATCATTCAGGCCACCTTCAAATTTCTGGAAGAAGCAGGAATGGCGTCCGGTGTGGCAAGCGATACTATCAAGCTGTTCTATCTTCAGCAAGACCACGTCTTCATCACAATCAAGGCGAATTTCCTTGATTTTCTGGATGTGTCCGGATTCTTCACCTTTGTGCCACAGTTTCTTGCGTGAGCGACTCCAGTACACGGCTTCACCCAGCTCCACTGTTTTCGACAGTGCATCGCGGTTCATCCAGGCAAACATCAGTACATCGTTGCTGCTGGCTTCCTGAGCGATGACAGGCACGAGGCCGTTTTCGTCCCATTTGACCTTGTTCAACCATTTCGCCGCGCTCATGACAACCTCATGGGAATATGTTGTGCCGCCATAAATTGCTTTGCTTCACCTACTGTATGTTGCCCATAATGGAAAATACTGGCAGCCAGTACCGCATCTGCACCACCTACTTTGATACCATCAGCCAGATCTTGCAAGCCACCTACACCGCCAGAAGCAATCACAGGAATGGATACAGCATCCGACACCGCACGAGTCAGGCCCAGATCAAAACCGGAACGGGTACCATCCTTGTCCATACTGGTCAGCAAAATTTCACCTGCACCCAGTTTAGCCATGTGCTGTGCCCATTCGACAGCATCCAGGCCAGTGGCATTACGGCCTCCATGGGTAAATACTTCCCACTTTCCCGGCCCCACATTCTTCGCGTCAATCGCCACAACTATGCATTGCGAGCCATATTTATGCGCTGCATCCGCCACCAGTTGCGGGTTGGTCACTGCCGAGGTATTGATGCCAATCTTGTCGGCGCCGGCATTGAGCAAACGACGCACATCGGCCACTGTACGTACACCACCACCGACTGTCAGCGGGATAAACACTTGTGAAGCAACGGCTTCGATAATCGGCAAAATCAGATCGCGCCCGTCAGATGAGGCGGTGATATCAAGAAAAGTAATTTCATCTGCACCCTGCGCGTCATAGCGACGTGCGATTTCTACCGGGTCACCGGCATCGCGCAGTTCCTGGAAATTAATGCCCTTGACGACGCGACCAGCAGTCACATCCAGACAAGGGATAATACGTTTGGCTAAGCTCATTCCATCTCTTCTTCATCGTCGAATTCACCGCTGAGTTCGTCCGCGCGATCTTGCGCAGACGACAAATCCAGAGTGCCTTCGTAAATCGAACGGCCACAAATCACACCTTCCACACCTTCATCCTGCACGGCACACAGGGCTTCCACATCCGCCAGGTTGTGCACGCCGCCAGAGGCAATGACAGGAATGCTGACGGCTTGCGCCAGCTTGACTGTGGCTTCAATGTTCACGCCGCCCATCATGCCGTCACGGCCTATGTCGGTATACACGATGGCTTCAACGCCATAGTCTTCAAATTTTTTGGCGAGGTCGATGACTTCATGGCCAGACAATTTGCTCCAGCCATCGGTCGCTACCTTGCCATCCTTGGCATCGATACCGACGATGATCTGGCCAGGGAAGGCACTGCAGGCATCTGCCAGAAAGCCAGGATTCTTGACCGCTGCGGTGCCGATGATGATGTAAGACAGGCCATCGTCGAGATAACGTTCTATCGTGTCCAGGTCGCGGATACCGCCACCGAGCTGGACGGGAATTTCTTCCGTATCGGTTTCTTCGGCATAGTCGCGTACAGCCTGGATGATGGCTTTGACCGCAGCCTCATTTTTTGGCTTGCCAGCAAAGGCACCGTTCAGGTCCACCAGATGCAGGCGGCGAGCGCCCTGACGCAGCCAATGGCGCGCCATTTCAGCGGGATCTTCGGAAAACACGGTAGCCTGGTCCATATCACCTTGTTTAAGGCGTACGCAGTGACCATCTTTCAGGTCGATAGCAGGAATGAGCAGCATGATATGAGAAAAAGTGTGGGCGTCAGATAGACAATAAAGTGATAAGCAAAAAACCTGTTCAGGAAAAAGGCGCTTAAGGTTTCCAGTGTACAAAATTCTTATACAGTTGCAAGCCGGCTTTCGCACTCTTTTCAGGATGAAACTGTGTCGCAAAAATATTGTCACGCGCCACTGCACAGGCAAACGGACTACCATAGTCGGTTACACCGACCGTATGCTGGCTATCAGTGGGACGCGCATAGTAGCTATGTACAAAATAAAAGTAAGCATCGTCTGCAATATCTTGCCACAAAGCGTGAGACTGCGACTGATGCACACGGTTCCAGCCCATTTGCGGCACTTTGTAACGTGAGCCATCTTGCTGCAACTGACCTTCCAGTGCAAAGCGTACCACTCTGCCTGGCAACAAGCCCAGACCGGGTGTTTCACCCTCTTCACTGATGTCAAACAGCATTTGCTCGCCTACGCAGACGCCAAACAGGGGTTTATTACTGGCGGCTTCCAGCAAGGCATCTTGCAGTCCGGATTCACGCAGGCAACTCATGCAATCCGGCATGGCCCCCTGTCCCGGCAAGACGATACGGTCAGCACTTTTGATATCGGCGATTTCACCTGAAATCAATACGTTGGCTTCTGGCGCAACAGCACGCAGGGCCTGCGCTACCGAGCGCAAATTGCCCATACCGTAATCTACAACAACAATTTTGTTCATAATGATTTACCAGCAAGGCTGGTATCAGGATTTAAAGGCTGCCTTTGGTCGAAGGTATGGTTCCAGCGGCACGTGCATCAAGCTCAGTTGCCATGCGCAAAGCGCGGCCAAAAGCTTTAAACACCGTTTCGCATTGGTGATGAGAGTTGTCGCCACGCAAGTTATCGATATGCAGCGTGACCAAAGCATGATTCACAAAACCCTGGAAAAACTCGCGGGTCAGGTCAACGTCAAAATTGCCTATCATGGCGCGGGTAAAGGGGATATGGTATTCCAGACCGGGACGGCCAGAAAAATCGATGACCACGCGTGACAATGCCTCATCGAGTGGCACATAAGCATGGCCATAACGGCGTATACCTTTTTTATCGCCAATTGCCTTGGCAAATGCCTGGCCCAGTGTAATACCGACATCTTCCACGGTGTGGTGGGCATCAATATGCAAATCACCAACGGCTTCAATGTCCAGATCAATCAGGCCATGACGGGCGATCTGATCCAGCATATGGTCAAGAAAAGGCACACCGGTGTTCAGTTTTTGCTGGCCGGTGCCGTCAAGATTGATGGCAACACGGATTTGCGTTTCATTGGTATTGCGGGTAACCGCCGCAATGCGTTCAATTGGCTTGTTCATTTTGATGATAAAGATGCTGCCAGGGCAGCAAGAAAAAGAGCATTCTCTTCCCGGGTACTGACGGTAATACGCAGACAGTTTCCCAGCAGATTATGCATTTTACCTACATTTTTGACTAAAATTTTTTGTTCGCGTAATTTCACAAAGACTTGTTCGGCATTCGCAACACGAATCAACACAAAATTGGCAGCCGATGGAAACACTTGCACGTCTGGCAAGCTTGCCATCGCCACCATCAATTCCGTGCGCTGTTGACGCAATTCTGTTGCCTGTGCATCCAGCACTTCCACTCTTGCCAACACAAATTCTGCGGCTGCCTGCGTCAGTACATTAATATTGTAGGGGGGGCGCACTTTTTCAAATTCATGCATCAGAGCATTGTTTCCCGCCATATAACCCAGGCGTATACCTGCCAGACCCAGCTTGGAAACAGTACGCATGACCACAAGATTATCAAATTCTGCCAGCCTGGGCATGAAACTGGCCTGTGCGAAGGGTTGATACGCCTCATCAACGATAACGATGCCCTTGTCCCCAACAGCTTGCAAAATAGCAAGCATATCGTCGGCATCATATAGTGTACCTGTGGGGTTATTGGGATACGCCAGATAGGTAATCGCCGGTTGGTGCTCGGCAATGGCAGCCAGCATGGCTGCTTTGTTCAGCGTGAAATCCGGGTTCAGATCTACACCAACAAATTCCAGTCCGGCAAACAGGGCCGACATCGCATACATGACAAAGCCGGGTACTGGTGCCAAAACCTTGGCACCGGGTTTCGCACAGGCAATGGATACCATGCTGATGAGTTCATCCGAGCCATTGCCCAGCACGATGTCATGGCCAGCAGGTACGCCCAGCTTATCGGCGATCAATTGCTTGAGGCTGGCATACGCGGGTTGGGGATAACGGTTCAGTGCCACGCCTGCCAGATGCTGCGCCAGGTCCTGCTGCATGTCGGGCGGCAGCAGGTAAGGGTTTTCCATCGCGTCGAGCTTCAGGAAACCGCTGGCGTCCGGCACATGATAAGCGGACAAGCTGGCGATTTCAGGGCGTATCAATTTGGTGATGCTCAATTCTTACTCCATGTTCAGGGCTTGTTCCTTGAAAATCGCGCAGGCCACCAGGATCAATCAGGCAGAAAGTTCTTCCGTATCGATCAGGGCCAGGCGATTTTCTATCATTGCGCAATAATCGGCATTCAGTTCGAAACCGACAAAATCACGCCCACAACGTTTGGCAGCAACAGCGGTGGTGCCGCTGCCCATGAAGGGATCGAGAACAACACCGCCGGGTGGGCAGGAAGCCTTGATCATGCGCTCGATGATTTCGAGCGGTTTTTGGGTAGGATGTTCTTCGCGCTCGGCATGCTCTCTGTGCAGGCGCGAGACACTCCAGACATCCTTGGGATTGAATCCCATTTCCAGCCACTTCGCGCCTTCGAAAATCTTCCGGCTGCGCGCTTTTTTGGTGGCTGCATCGTACGGGATGCGTATGGCATCCAGGTCAAAATAATAATCCTTGGCCTTGACAAAAAAGCCTATGGTATCGTGCACCGATGAATACTTGCGCACGCTGCCCCCCATGGATGGCACCCGTCTGTCCCAGATGATTTCATTCATCATGCTCATGCGTTGCTTGAGCATGACAAAGACTTCAGGTGAATAGCGCCAGGTCAGAAAGATATACAGGCTACCATTCGCTTTCAGCTTGGGCAGGGCCAGATCTATCCATTGCGCCATCCATTCCAGGTAGGCGGCAGATTCCATCTTGTCGGAATCATTGCCATAATCCTTGCCCAAGCCATACGGCGGGTCAGCCAGCAATAAATCGATACTGGCATCGGGCAAGCGCGCCAGACCCCTCAGCGCGTCTTCACAAAAGACCTGGTTACGCCATTCGGCCATCATATACAGGTATTCATAGCAGACAGCGGTTTCGCTTTCATGACTTGAGCCGCAACTCAGCACTGCGTGCGTGGGCTTGCAAGCCTTCGCCATAGGCCAGCTCTGCCGCCACTTTACCCAGCGTCTGCGCGCCCTGCTCACTGACCATAATCATTGATGAACGCTTCTGAAAATCATACACGCCCAGCGGCGAAGAAAATCTCGCAGTGCGCGAAGTCGGCAATACATGGTTGGGACCAGCACAATAATCACCCAGCGATTCAGAGGTATACCGTCCAAGGAACATGGCACCGGCGTGACGTATCTTGTCTGCCCATTGCTGCGGATTTTCTGCAGAAATTTCCAGATGTTCAGCCGCAATGCTATTTGCAATTTCGCAGGCTTCATCCATATCGCGCACCTTGATCAGCGCACCGCGATTTGCCAGTGAAGTACGTATCACTTCATGCCTGGGCATAGCTGGCAGCAGTTTGACGATGCTGGCCTGCACGGCTTCGATATACGCCTCATCCGGACACAACATAATAGATTGCGCCAGCTCATCATGTTCCGCCTGGGAGAACAAATCCATGGCCACCCAGTCAGGGTCGGTCGTACCATCGCACAAAACCAGAATCTCAGACGGACCAGCGATCATGTCTATACCAACCACGCCAAACACACGGCGCTTGGCAGCGGCCACATAGGCGTTACCTGGACCTACAATTTTGTCGACCGGTGGTATGGTCGCCGTGCCATACGCCAGCGCTCCCACAGCCTGGGCACCACCGATGGTGAACACGCGATCGACACCGGCAATTGCCGCTGCAGCCAATACCAGTGGGTTTTTCACGCCGTCTGGTGTCGGCACGACCATGATGATTTCTTTGACGCCTGCCACCTTGGCCGGTATCGCATTCATCAATACTGAGGAAGGATAAGCAGCCTTGCCACCAGGTACGTAAATACCAACGCGATCCAGTGGCGTGACTTTTTGACCAAGCACTGTGCCATCGGCTTCTGTGTAACTGAAACCGGCAGAGCCGCATTCTTTCTTTTGAATCTCGTGATAAGCACGTACGCGTGCTGCTGCAGTTTCCAGCGCGACACGACGCTCGGCACTCAATGATGCCAGTGCAGCCTGCATTTCTTCTTGCGACAATTCCAGCGCCGCTACGCTGCTGGCATTCAAACGATCAAAGCGATTGGTGGCTTCCAGCACAGCGGTATCGCCACTGGTTTTGACGCTGGCCAGAATCTGCGCGGCGGCACGGTCTATCGCCTCATCTTCGCTGGCTTCAAATGCCAACAGGGATGTCAGTTTCCTGGAAAAATCTGCATCGGTCGTATCGAGCCGGGTAATCAGGGATGCCATGCTATTCTCTTGGTCAATTATGCATTTGCTTTGGAGGCACGATCAAATGCTTCCAGTATGGGTTGCAAGCGTTCACGTTTCAACTTCAGCGCCGCCTGGTTGACTACCAGACGTGAAGAAATTTCCATGATGTGTTCAACTTCCACCAGATTATTCGCCCGCAGGGTGCTGCCGGTGCTGACCAGATCGACAATCGCATCTGACAGGCCTACCAATGGTGCCAGTTCCATCGAGCCATACAGCTTGATCAGATCAACGTGCACACCCTTGCTGGCGAAATGCTCACGCGCAGTTTCTGTGTACTTGGTAGCGACACGCAGACGCGCGCCCTGGCGTACGGCGTTTTCATAATCAAAGCCAACCGAGACCGCTACCGACATGCGACATTTGGCTATATTCAGATCAATGGGCTGATACAGGCCGGCACCACCATGTTCATGCAAGACATCCTTACCAGCCACGCCGAAATCGGCAGCACCATATTGCACATAGGTGGGTACGTCGGAAGCGCGCACGATGATAACGCGCACATCAGGATCATTGGTGGCCAAAATCAGTTTGCGTGATTTTTCCGGGTCTTCTGCCACACGTATGCCTGCTGCTTCCAGCAGGGGCAGGGTTTCTTCAAAGATGCGGCCTTTGGACAAGGCCAGGGTCAGTTGCGAAGATATTGGGGAAGACATTATTTAACTCGCTGTATTTGGGCACCAACTGCCGAGAGTTTGACTTCCATGCGGTCATAACCACGATCCAGATGGTAGATACGGTCAATCAGTGTCTCGCCTTCCGCCACCATGGCTGCAATCACCAGCGAAGCTGAAGCACGTAAATCGGTTGCCATGACCGGTGCGCCAACCAGCTTATCGACGCCATTCACGATCGCGGTGTGGCCATCGATTTCTATCTTCGCGCCCAGGCGGTTCATTTCCTGCACATGCATGAAACGGTTTTCAAATATCGTTTCAGTGACGATGCTGGTACCCTGGGCGATACAGTCCAGCGCCATGAATTGTGCCTGCATGTCTGTCGGGAAGCCAGGGTATTCAGTCGTACGAAAACTAACAGCCTTGGGACGGCCACTCATTTGCGCACGTATCCAGTCCGGACCTGTGGTCAGGATGACGCCAGCTTCACGCAATTTATCCAAGGCGACATCCAGGATGTCACTGCGGGTATTTTTCAAGGTGATGTCGCCACCGGTGGCGGCTACCGCGCACAGAAAGGTCGCAGTTTCTATACGGTCGGCGATTACGGTATGGGTAGCGCCATGCAGGCTGTCAACGCCTTGTATGACCAGACGATCAGTACCTATGCCTTCTATCTTGGCGCCCATGGCAACCAGCAGGTTGGCCAGGTCAGTCACTTCCGGTTCACGTGCTGCGTTTTCCAGCACGGTTTCACCTTCAGCCAGCGTTGCCGCCATCAGCAGATTTTCGGTGCCAGTCACGGTAATCATGTCAGTGACGATGCGCGCACCCTTGAGTTTTTTTGCTCTGGCGTGGATGTAGCCGGCTTCTATGGTGATCTCGGCACCCATGGCTTGCAAGCCCTTGATGTGTTGATCCACTGGGCGCGAACCTATCGCGCAACCGCCAGGCAGGGATACTTTGGCTTCACCAAAACGCGCCAGCAAAGGGCCTAGCACGAGTATCGATGCGCGCATCGTTTTCACCAGGTCATACGGTGCTTCCAGCTTGTCTACGGCTGCACCATTGAGGGTGGTCACTCCATTTTCCTGCGTGACTTGCAAACCCATCTGGCGCAACAGTTTCAGCATCGTGCTGACATCTTGCAAGGACGGCACATTGTGCAAAACCACGTCACCCGAGGTCAGCAAGCCTGCGCACAGGATAGGCAATGCCGCATTCTTGGCACCGGAGATAGGTATGTCACCATTCAGGCGCTTGCCGCCTGTAATCAATAATTTATCCATTATGCGGCGTACTCTTCAGGCGTCAGTGTTTTCATCGAAAGGGCATGTATTTCCTCGCGCATGCGTTCACCCAGCGCTGCATACACCAGTTGGTGTCGCTGTATCGGGCGTTTGCCGGCAAAGGCAGCAGAAACGATCACGGCCTTGAAATGCTGACCATCACCTTCGACTTCCAGATGCGTACATTCCAGACCTTCTGCAATGTAATTTTTAATTTGTTCGGGCGTAGGAAACACGGCTAACTTTCTTGATCAAAATGGTGAAGCAACTGGTTTATTCATTAATGCTAACTCAGGGACGTACTCATTGTCGCAGCAAGTCTTATGTTCAGTGTCGTAACTTGTATCCACGTTTCAGCATATTGATGGCTATCGTGGCCAGCAACAGCGAAAACAGACAAACGATCAGCAAACTTTGCAAAGGATCGACATCGGACTTACCAAAGAAGCCAAAGCGGAAGCCATCTATCATGTAGAAAAACGGGTTGAAGCGTGAAATACTTTGCCAGATACCTGGCAGGGAATGAATGGAATAAAACACTCCCGACAGGAAAGTGGCAGGCATGATCAGAAAGTTTTGAAAAGCAGCAAGCTGATCAAATTTTTCTGCCCAGATACCAGCGATCAAGCCCATGGTACCCAACATGGCCGCTCCAAGAAAGGCAAAAATGACGATCCACCAGGGAGCAACGAAATGCAGATCAGCAAACCAGGCGGTCACGATAAAGACGCCGGCACCAACAGCAACGCCACGCAAGATCGCTGCCAGCACATAGGCACTGAAGATTTCCCAATGAGACAGTGGCGGCAACAGTATGAACACCAGGTTACCGGTGATTTTGGACTGTATCAGCGAAGAAGAAGAATTTGCAAAAGCATTTTGCAAAACGCTCATCATCACCAGACCAGGTACCAGAAAAGCCGTGTACTTGACCCCTGGATAGACTTGTACATGATCTTCCAGTACATGACCAAAAATTAACAGGTACAACAAGGCTGTCATTATTGGTGCTGTAATGGTTTGTGTCGCCACTTTCCAGAAGCGCAAAACCTCTTTGTAAAAAAGGGTATTAAAGCCGGTCATACTGCTCATTTGGAGCCCTCCATAATTTGCAGGAAGACATCTTCCAGATCAGCTTGCAGCAAATGCATATCTTCAATCACACAGCCATCCGTGCGGAAAGCTGCCAAGATGCCTTCGACCTCATTGTAATCGGTCACTCGCAAGGCAAACTGGCGGGGGTCTGCCTGAATTTCATGGCTGATGACTTTTTCGCGCAAGCTTGCTGGCAGAGTGACGACACCACTAGCTGCTAGCGTAATCCGCAATTGTGAGCCGGAAATGCGTTTGATCAGGTTGGCTGTACTGTCGAGCGCAACCACCTTGCCCAGTTTCAGCATGGCGATGCGGTTGCACAGCGCTTGCGCTTCTTCCAGGTAATGCGTGGTCAGGACCACGGTATGGCCTTCGCGGTTCAGGCGGGCGACGAATTGCCACAGCGTCTGACGCAATTCCACATCGACACCAGCAGTAGGCTCATCCAGCACGATGACAGGTGGTTTGTGTACCAGTGCCTGCGCCACCAGCACACGGCGCTTCATGCCACCGGACAGGGCGCGCATATTGGTGTCGGCTTTATTGGTCAGATCGAGGTTTTCCATCACCTCGTCTATCCATTTGTCATTATTCTTCAGACCAAAATAGCCCGATTGCATGCGCAAGGTTTCACGCACGGTAAAAAATGGATCAAACACCAGTTCTTGTGGCACGACACCAAGCTTCTTGCGCGCATTGCGGTAATCGCTGACAACATCGTGTCCTTGCACGGTGATATTCCCGGCATCGGCCCGGTTCAGGCCAGCCAATATGGAAATCAGCGTCGTCTTGCCAGCACCATTGGGGCCAAGCAAACCGAAAAATTCACCCTCTTCTACAGTGAGCGAGACGCCACCCAGTGCTTGCAGCGACTGGTAGCGTTTTTGTATATTGGTAATTTGTATGGCTGCCATCTGGCGTTGTTTGCACTTTTGGTGCTCATCAGGGGTAGAAAGAACCGGAAGCTTGCATTTAGCGCCATTCAAGTGGCGAAACCCTTGATTATAGGGGATTTTCCGGATTTGATCTGAAATGGCACAGAGTCATGGGTATACACCGTGCATTTCAGCGACTGGCAGCACGACACTGCCAGGTGGGAAGCGTCAATGTCGTTCTGGAACGGCAACCTGAAACTGTTCGCTCAGGCCATATAAATCGATCAGGCTGAGCAAACTATCTGGCAGCCCCTGGAATTGCAATTGCGCACCTCGTTGCAAGGCACTACGTTGCCATTCAATCATGACAGCCACTGCGCTGGAGTCTATTTTACCCAGGTCAGACAAATCGAAAGCCAATTGCCCTGCAGCAATCGCAGACAAGCCCGCAGTCACTGCTGCGGGTGCATTGTCATGGCATAGCTCACCTGTTACTTTATACACAAATACCTCGTCAGGATTATTTGGCAGCAGTCTTGGCTGCACCTGCAGTTGCCAGTTTTTTATTCTTTTCAGCCAGCGTCTTGATCAGGCCATCAATACCAGACTTGGTAATTTCTGCTGCAAAGCTGCCCTTATAGGTTTCTACCAACCAGGCACCAAGTACGTTGATGTCAAAAATCTTCCAGCCAGCTGGCAGTTTTTCCAGACGATAGTTCAACTGGATAGGCTCGCCACGAGTCTGTATTACCTGGGAACGCACTTCCACTTCAGTGTCTTCAGGAGCAGCACGCATAGGCTTGAATTCAACACGTTGGTCCTTGATCTGCGAGATAGCGCCAGAGTAAGTGAACACCAACAAGGTGCGGAATTCGTTGGTCAGCTGCTTTTGTTGATCTGGAGTAGCATCTTTCCAGCTTTTGCCTGCTGCCAGTGAGGTCATGCGCGGAAAGTCGATATAAGGAAGAATCTTGCTTTCCACCATGTCATAAACACGTTTTTGATTGCCCGCCTGAATTTCCTTGTCATTCTTGGCCAAGTCGAGAATTTCCTGGCTAAGACGCTTGATCAGTACATCCGGCGCTTCTTGCTGCGCCATGGCATTGCCACTGATCAGGGTCACGCCAAGCAAGGTCAGGGCAATTATTTTTGTGATTAAATTTTTCATTTTTTATTCCTTTTTATGCGATATGCATATCGCGTTAACCTGCCAACCTGCAAGCAGGTTGACGGCCGTTATTATTTCTTACAATTTGTGTAGACGGTGCCAGAAAATCCAGCAGGTAATTTACACAAATGCAATGATCTTAATCATCGTCAGGATTCACCTGACCTGCACGGCGTTGTAAATAGGCATCCCGGAAAAATACATATTTATCCAGTGCTGCCTCTTCGAGCAAACTCCCGGCATCCAGCACCGATGCGCGCTTGTCCACCAGGCGCAACACTGTACCTATGTTTTTCACATACACAGGTCGCTTATATGTCCACAGATCACCTTTCATATCAACCGGAGTAGCCAGCGCATCACGAACAGTAGAAGGGCCTAGCACCGGCAACACCAGATAAGGGCCGGACCTGACACCCCAGTGCCCAAGCGTCTGTCCAAAGTCTTCATTGTGCTTGGGCATACCTGCAGCAGTGCCGATATCCAGCAAACCACCGATACCAAGTGTGGTATTGACAGCAAACCGCATGACATCTGTCACGCCATCGTTCACGCGGCCCTGTAATATATTATTCACCGCGTTCCACACATCACCAATATTGCTGAAGAAATTGCCGACGCCAGTTTGCACAAACGTAGGCAGGGCAGCACGATAGCCTTCGGCCACCGGTTTGACGATAGCCTGATCGATGGTGTCATTGAAGCTGAACATGGCACGGTTAAAGCCCTCGAGCGGATCACGCGGGTTTTTACCAATATTGGTCTTGGTGCTCAGTACGTCCAGGGTTTTGTCTGCCTTGTCCTTGATCTTTTCTACAGTTACCGTGCTACATCCCGTCAGAACGATGCTGGCAAGTAGTAAAAACAGGGGAAGCAGCCTGCTTAAGCCGGAGAATGCAGGAAATGGGGATTGGGGTTTCATTTTTTCTCTTCCGTATTGCCATCTGCGGCTTTACTGAACAGGAATTGGCTGATGAGGTTTTCCAGCACAATAGCGTCCTGTGTAAATTTAATTCTGTCACCGGCAGCCAGGAATTTATCTTCGTCACTGCCAGGTGCCAGTCCTATATATTGTTCCCCCAGCAAACCTGCCGTCAAAATCTTGATGGACGAGTTTTGTGGGAATTTGTAGCGTTTTTCCAATTCCATCACAACGGTAGCCTGGAAAGTCTTATCATCAAATTTGATTTCACTGACACGGCCAACAACCACGCCAGCACTTTTCACCGCAGCCCGGGGTTTCAGACCACCGATATTGTCAAAACGTGCGGTCACAGCATAGGTTTGCTCAAATGACAGTGAACTAAGGTTACCAGCCTTCAACGCCAGGAACAGCAAAGCCAGTGCACCCAGCACCACAAACAAGCCAACCCAGAAATCCAGAGATTTTTTTTGCATTTTCTTTTTTCCTACATTTTGTCAGCCAGCCTTCAGCAAGGCATCAACAAATCAATCCGTACACGCTATCTGTATGAGTAAAACAGTTCACCATTACAAACAGGGCAATATTTAAAATTCAGACATGCTGCACTTGTTCGCTGCACTTGTTATATACAAGACGCATATTTCGTCATCGTGTCATCCAGGATCATTGAAACATCCAGGCTGTCAGTATGAAGTCCAGACACAGCACCAGCAAAGAAGAAACGACCACCGTTCTGGTGGTAGCGCGTGCCACGCCCTCGGGCGTAGGCTGCGCTTCGTAACCTTGGAACAATGCAACAAAGCTTACTGCAAAACCAAAAACTATACTTTTGATGACGCCGTTACCTATGTCTTGCCAAACCTCTACGCCTGCCTGCATCTGTGCCCAGAACGCGCCGTTGTCAACACCGATCAGTTTTACACCAACGATATAGCCACCAATGATGCCCGTTGCATTGAATATGGACGTCAACACCGGCATGGCAATGATGCCCGCCAGAAAACGCGGAGCCAACACCCTTTGTATGGGGTTGACTGCCATCATTTCCATTGCGGCCAATTGCTCACCAGCCTTCATCAAGCCTATCTCTGCCGTCAAAGAAGTACCAGCCCGTCCAGCAAACAACAATGCTGTCACGACCGGCCCCAGTTCACGCGTCAATGACAAGGCCACAAGTAAACCCAGGGCTTCTTCTGAACCATACCGGTTCAAGACGTAATAACCTTGATATGCCAGGACAAAACCGATAAACAGTCCTGACACGGCAATAATCAACATGGAATAATTGCCGATGAAATGTATCTGGTCTGTGACCAGGCGTGGCCTGCGCCACAAACCCAGACAATTACTTAAGATAGAAAAAAAACTGCGTGCAGAATAGCCAAGATCAGCTACTGTTGATCTGACAGTACCACCAATTTTTTCAATTATCATGCACGCTTCTCCAGTCCAAGATCATCCTGCAGGGAAGCGCCAGGGTAATGAAAAGGAACCGGACCGTCTGCCTCGGCATGCACAAACTGCCTGACGTAAGGATCATCCGAAACCTGCATCTCTTCCGGCGTACCCTGTGCGACGATTTTGCCCTTGGACAAAAAATAGACATAATCCGCAATCGCAAAGGTCTCGTGCACATCATGTGAAACCAGAATCGATGTAGACCCCAAAGCGTCGTTCAAGTTCCGTATCAGATTGGCGGCGACCCCCATGGATATCGGGTCAAGGCCAGCAAAGGGCTCATCGTACATGATCAATTGCGGGTCCAGCGCTACGGCACGTGCCAGCGCCACCCGTCTGGCCATACCACCCGACACTTCGGACGGCATCAGTCCAGCCGCATTACGCAAACCGACTGCCTGCAATTTCAGCAGCACCAGGTCGCGTATCATGGACTCGCTCAAATCCGTATGCTCGCGCAATGGAAAAGCCACATTATCAAACACACTGAGATCAGTGAACAGAGCCCCATGCTGAAATAACATGCCCATTTTGCGGCGCATGGCGTACAGCCCCCCGGTATCTAGCCCGCTGATTTCCTGTCCATTGACGCAGACGCTACCCTGCTGGGCCCGAATCTGTCCACCGATCAGACGCAGTATTGTCGTCTTACCTGATCCAGAACCGCCCATCACAGCAATCAATTTACCACGTGGAAAATCCATATGCAGCCCGGACAAAATAGCCCGGTCTCCATATCCAAAGTGGATATCACGAATTTCTACAAGATTTGGCACAACAGAGGAGATAGTTTTGTAAAACCTAGATTGTAATGCAGAACAGCAAAGAGGGTTGTACAGACAACTATGGCAAAACAGCAACAATTTGAGATAAATTCGGAATAATCAAGTAATTCCATGCAAAATGTAGCAAAGTTGATCATCCCAAAATTTTATTCAAAAATGAGGGGTGAAAAATAATTCTTTTAATGAACAATAAGTCAGTTATATGCGAAAACTTACCCTTTAATTAATTTCTTTGCTATCTAGCCAGCTTGATTTATGTGTCAAGCATACACAAAAACTGCCAGCGCATGATCGCACGTGGGTAATGTATGTGCCAATAACAACACAAACAAAATGAGGCAAGCACTGTGCGCTTGCCCCTTAGAACCTGTTTCCAGTCTAACTGCACGTGCGTGATCAGGGCTCATGTGCTGCTCAACAATGCTCATGCGCCAGAGTACATTGCGCTTTTTGCGCTGTGCTTAGTTACCCTGAATGTTGCCCTGCCCCGCTTACGCTCGCTACAGAGTGTAATCATGTTCTTAGATCCGCCACGCGCGACATGCGCTACGCCAACCAGATTAACGGGGCAGTACCGATTCCCCCATCAGGAAAGCATCAACCTCACGCGCACACTGACGGCCCTCACGTATCGCCCACACCACCAGCGACTGACCACGGCGCATATCACCTGCGGCATATACCTTATCGACATTGGTTTTGTAGCAGCCAGCACCATCTGTGGTCGCCTTGGCGTTGCCACGCGCATCTTTATCTACGCCGAACGCATCCAGTACTTGCTGGACTGGTGACACAAAGCCCATGGCCAGCAAAACCAGATCGGCCTTCATTTCAAATTCAGAATCCGGCACTTCCTGCATTTTGCCGTCTTTCCACTCGACGCGGCAGGCGATCAGCTTGTCAACCTTGCCGCCCTTGCCTTCCAAACGTTTGGTGGCGACTGCCCAGTCCCGTTCGCAACCTTCTTCATGTGAAGAAGAGGTGCGCAATTTAGTAGGCCAGTAAGGCCAGACCATGGGCTTGTTTTCTTGTTCTGGCGGCTGCGGCATCAATTCAAACTGGGCAACTGACTTGGCACCATGGCGGTTCGAGGTACCGACGCAATCGGAACCGGTATCACCGCCACCGATAACAACAACATGCTTGCCACTGGCCATGATCTGGTCTTTGACCTTGTCACCGGCATTGACCTTGTTTTGCAATGGCAAGAAATCCATGGCGAAGTGTACGCCTTTCAGTTCACGGCCTGGCACTGGCAAATCACGCGGGGTTTCTGCGCCACCGGCAATGATGACTGCATCAAATTCTTTTTGCAGTTGTTCTGGTGAAACGGTTTCCTTGGCCCAGTTGGTCACTGTTGCCGGGAAGTCCTTGCCGACAAACACGCTGGTACGGAAAGTGACGCCCTCTGCCTTCATCTGGTCAACGCGGCGGTCGATATGTGATTTTTCCATCTTGAAATCAGGAATGCCATAACGTAGCAAACCACCGACGCGGTCATTTTTTTCAAACACGGTCACATCATGTCCAACACGCGCCAATTGCTGTGCTGCCGCCAGGCCTGCCGGACCAGAGCCAACAACCGCAACTTTCTTGCCAGTTTTTGCAGAAGGCAGCTGTGGTACCACCCAACCGTTTTCCCAACCTTTATCGATAATGAAATGTTCTATCGATTTGATACCTACCGCATCATTATTGATACCCAGAGTGCAGGCTGATTCGCACGGAGCAGGGCAAATACGTCCAGTGAATTCCGGGAAATTATTAGTGGAATGCAGCGTATCGAGCGCCAATTTGTAATTGCCGTTGTAAACCAGGTCATTCCAGTCAGGAATGATGTTATTGACGGGACAGCCATTATTGCAGAAAGGAATACCGCAATCCATACAACGTGCCGCCTGTACTTTAGCCTGTCCATCATCAAGATGAGCCAAAAATTCTTTGTAATGTTTTTTACGTGACTGCGGTGCTTCACTTGCTTCCTGCAAGCGCTGGTATTCCATGAAACCGGTAACTTTACCCATTTTCTAACCTCAATATCGTTGCGGGCATCTGCCCTGTCTTAATCCGAATAAGCTGTATAGTCTGAACAACACACGAAGACGCCACCGCAGCCAGGCTGCGAGGCACTCATCTTACCTATGCTGCGACTTTTTCTTTTTTGGCTGCAGCTTGTTTTGCCGCATACATCTCGCCCAATGCACGCTTGTATTCGGTAGGGAATACCTTGACGAACTTGGCACGACTACGCGCCCAGTCGTCCAGCAAGTTGCGGGAACGAGTGCTGCCTGTGTGTTTGAAATGACGCTCTATCAGATTACGCAGGATGGCTTCGTCAGTCTCTCTTTCACCACCGCTCACGCGGCTATGCCAGATGGATTTATCCAGAGTAGCCACCTGTACGTCACCAGCCAGAACAGGCTCCAGTGTCACCATGGCCATATTGCACTTGGCTTCGAACTCACCTTCAGGGTCGTACACGTATGCGATACCACCTGACATACCGGCAGCAAAGTTACGGCCAGTGTCACCCAATACAATGACCGTACCACCGGTCATGTATTCGCAACCGTGATCGCCAGTACCTTCGACCACTGCCAGCGCACCGGAATTACGCACTGCAAAACGTTCACCAGCAACGCCGTTGATGAAGGCTTCACCAGAAATCGCACCGTACAACACGGTATTACCGCAGATGATGTTATCCACTGCCCAGCCACGGAATTCGGTATTGGGGCGGATGATGATGCGACCACCGGATAAACCTTTGCCTACATAGTCATTACCTTCGCCCACGAGATCAAGCGTCACGCCATGCGCCAGGAAGGCACCAGCAGACTGCCCGGCTGTACCCTGCAACTGGATATGGATAGTGTCGTCAGGTAAGCCTGCATGACCATATTTTTTCGCCACTTCACCAGACAGCATGGTGCCGACAGTGCGATTGCGGTTTTTGATAGGAGAGATAAACGACACCTTCTCGCCGGTTTCCAACGCAGATTTGGCTTGCGCTATCAGTTTGTTGTCGAGGGCTTTATCCAGACCATGATCCTGTCCATCCACATGGCGGATGGCAGCGCCTTCAGCCATTTCAGGCTGATGGAAGATACGGCTGAAATCCAGGCCCTTGGCTTTCCAGTGTCCGACTGCTTTGGATTTGTCGAGCAAATCAACACGGCCAATCAGATCGTCATAAGTACGGATACCCAGTTGCGCCATGATCTGACGCAGCTCTTCAGCGACGAAGAAGAAGTAATTCACGACATATTCAGGCTTGCCAGAGAATTTGGCGCGCAATACCGGATCTTGTGTTGCCACGCCAACCGGGCAAGTGTTCAGATGGCATTTGCGCATCATGATACAGCCCTCGACAACCAGCGGAGCTGTCGCAAAACCAATTTCATCGGCACCCAGCATGGCAGCGATGGCAACGTCACGACCGGTTTTCATCTGACCGTCAGCCTGTACACGTACACGACCACGCAAGCCATTCAAGACCAGTGTTTGCTGAGTTTCAGACAAACCCAGTTCCCACGGTGTACCAGCATGCTTGATGGAAGACAAAGGTGAAGCACCAGTGCCGCCATCATGACCGGCGATCACGACGTGATCAGCCTTGGCTTTGGACACGCCTGCCGCAATCGTGCCAACACCAACTTCTGATACCAGCTTGACTGAGATCGATGCTTTTGGGTTGACGTTTTTCAAATCATGAATCAACTGCGCCAGATCTTCAATCGAATAAATGTCATGATGCGGTGGTGGCGAAATCAAGCCTACACCAGGTACCGAGAAACGCAACTTGGCAATGTATTCGGACACTTTATGACCTGGCAATTGACCACCTTCACCTGGTTTTGCACCTTGTGCCATCTTGATCTGTATCTGATCTGCAGAACACAGGTATTCAGCAGTCACACCAAAGCGGCCAGAAGCCACTTGTTTAATGCGTGAACGCAATGAATCACCATCCTGCAAAGGAATATCGACTTCGATCTGGTCTTTGCCTACCACCGATGCCATAGTTTGGCCCTGCTTGATCGGGATGCCTTTCAGCTCTTGCTGATAACGGGCAGGATCTTCACCACCTTCACCCGTATTGGATTTACCACCTATGCGGTTCATCGCAACAGCCAAAGTGGCGTGCGCTTCCGTACTGATGGAGCCCAGAGACATCGCACCAGTCGCAAAGCGTTTGACGATTTCTTTAGCTGGTTCTACCTGGTCCAGGGGAATGGCCTTGGCAGGATCAATCTTGAATTCAAACAGGCCGCGCAAAGTCATATGACGCTTGCTTTGGTCATTTATGATCTGGGCGTATTCTTTATACGAATTGTAGTTGTTGGAACGAGTCGAATGCTGGAGTTTGGCAATTGCGTCCGGCGTCCACATATGGTCCTCGCCACGAACGCGGTAGGCATATTCACCACCGGCATCCAGAGCATTTTCCAGCACAGGGTCACTGCTGAAAGCCAGTTTATGCAAACGCAGGGCTTCTTCTGCCACCTCGAATACACCTATGCCTTCGACATTGGATGCTGTGCCCTTGAAGTATTTGTCCACCAGTGACTTGTTCAAACCAATGGCTTCAAAAATCTGCGCACCACAGTAAGACATATAGGTAGAAATACCCATCTTGGACATGACTTTCATCAAGCCCTTGCCAATTGCCTTGGTATAGTTGTAGATGGCTTTATCTGCCGACAAATCGCCGGACAGCTCTTTCGCCATGTCTGCCAGTGTCTGCATTGCCAGGTAGGGATGAACCGCCTCTGCACCGTAACCCGCCAGCAAAGCAAAGTGATGCGTTTCACGGGCCGAACCAGTTTCGACGACCAGACCAGTGGTAGTACGCAAGCCCTTGCTGACCAGGTGCTGATGCACGGTCGATGTCGCCAGCAATGCCGGAATCGCCACGTAGTTGGCATCCATCTTGCGGTCAGTGATGATCATGATGTTATGACCGGACTTGACCGCATCCACGACTTCAGCACAGATGGAAGCCAGACGAGCTTCAATACCATCCTTGCCCCAGGCAACCGGGTAACAAATGTCCAGTTCATATGACTGGAACTTGCCGCCTGTATTGGCGCTGATATTGCGCAGTTTGGCAATATCGGCAAAATCCAGGATAGGCTGCGATACTTCCAAACGCATAGGTGGATTGATGTTGTTGGTATCCAGCAGGTTCGGTTTCGGACCGATGAAGGACACCAGTGACATCACCATCGCTTCGCGAATCGGATCGATAGGTGGATTGGTCACCTGAGCAAACAATTGCTTGAAGTAGTTATACAATGGCTTCAGCTTGTTCGACATGATTGCCAGTGAAGAATCGTTACCCATAGAGCCGATCGCTTCTTCGCCGCCAATGGCCATTGGTGCCATCAGAAACTTCAGGTCTTCCTGGGTATAGCCAAATGCCTGTTGGCGGTCGAGCAGACTGGCGCTGTATTTAGCGTTGTCTTCTCCAGCTTTCAGATCATTGAGCTTGATGCGTACCGACCGTATCCACTGCTTGTAAGGTTTGGCATTGGCATAGGTGTCTTTGATTTCCTTGTCGTCGATGATGCGACCTGCTTCCAGGTCAATCAGGAACATTTTGCCAGGTTGCAGACGCCATTTCTTGATAATCTTGGACTCAGGAATCGGCAAAACACCAGATTCGGACGCCATGACAACCAGATCATCATCAGTAATGACGTAACGTGCTGGACGTAAGCCGTTACGATCCAGCGTGCCACCAATCTGGCGGCCATCGGTGAATGCCATCGCAGCCGGGCCATCCCATGGCTCCATCATCGCAGCATGGTATTCATAGAAAGCGCGACGGTTTTCATCCATCATGGTGTGATTTTCCCAGGCTTCCGGGATCATCATCATCATCGCCTGGGCGATAGGATAACCAGCCATCACCAGCAGTTCCAGCGCATTGTCGAAACTTGCTGTATCAGACTGGCCTTCAAAAATCAGCGGATACAGTTTTTGCAAATCATCGCCGAGTACGGCAGATTTCATCACACCTTCGCGGGCGCGCATCCAGTTGAAGTTGCCTTTTACAGTATTGATTTCACCGTTGTGCGCAATCATGCGGTACGGGTGAGCCAATGGCCATTCAGGGAAAGTATTGGTAGAGAAACGCTGATGCACCAGTGCCAGCGCAGACACGCAGCGTTCGTCCTGCAAGTCTTTATAGTAGACACCTACCTGGTCCGCCAACAACAAACCCTTATACACAATGGTGCGGGCCGACATGGACGGGACAAAGTATTCTTTGCCGTGGATGAGCTTCAATGCTTCAATTGCATGTACCGCAGATTTACGGATGATATACAGCTTGCGTTCCAGCGCATCAGTCACCATGATGTCCGGGCCACGACCAATGAAAATCTGGCGTATGACCGGCTCTTTTTCACGCACGGTAGGCGACATAGGCATGTCGCGGTCTACTGGTACATCGCGCCAGCCAAGTACTACCTGGCCTTCGGCACGGACAGCACGTTCGATTTCCTGTTCACAAGCCAGACGGGATGCATGCTCCTTAGGCAAAAAGATCATACCAACGCCATATTCACCTGGTGGTGGCAGGTCAATGCCTTGCTTAGCCATCTCTTCACGATAATACTGGTCTGGAATCTGGATCAGGATACCGGCACCGTCACCCATCAACGCATCCGCACCAACGGCACCCCTGTGGTCCAGGTTTTTCAATATCAGCAAACCCTGATCAACGATGGCGTGGGTCTTTTTGCCTTTGATATGAGCAACAAAACCGACACCACAGGCATCGTGTTCATTGGATGGGTCGTATAAACCTTGAGCATGCATAGCGATCTCCGGAAAACAAATTTAAATTCAGCACTTACGCAAAACCGCTATTTCCTGCTCAATCGCGAAGCTTGTTACAGCAATCTGGCCTGGCAAACGGATTAAGTCACTAGTTTTGTCAAAAACTTGCTTGTTGATTATGAAGGCAGGGCAAGCAAACAGTTTTGCGTAAGTCCTGAAAAGGACTAGGGAAGAGAATACTGCGGTGCAAAATATTATTCAACAACTTTATTTAGGGTCAGTGTCAAATTAAAATAAATCATTTCCTTATTTTATTTAATTAGGGACATAGTGAAAAGGAGCGCATTAACGATGCATTTCGGTATTTCAAATTTATTGGCCTTGCGGTTTCAGCGCACTACAAATTATGTTGTTCAGGCATCAGAAGGCGTTTTGCGAGGGCGACCACGCTTGATGGGTTCTACCCGTCTTTCGGTCAGCTTGCTCATTTCTATCTTGAATCTGGAAGAACCCAGCATCCAGGCTTTGGAGGTTGCCTGGGTAATTTCCATGATCTGCTGGCTGGATAATCCCTGCTCCATACTTTCGCGATAAGCGGCTTCACGTTGGAATGGTGTATTGCCCAGAGCCCAATATGTGCTGTGATCGGTGATCAGCGGATCAATGTGCTGACCTATGTGATGACGATAACTGGACCACGGATAATCCAGCAGATCCTGCACCAGGCCCGCACGCTGGGGATTACTTTCGATATAAATACTGCAGGGAATGAAATAGCTTGCAGATTCGATAACGGTTGCCCGGTAACGCCCCTGCCACAAAGTGCCACTACGCTGGTATTTACGATTGAAATAAGGGACATAGTGTCGCCCCAGCCATTGCATCATCTTGCCCAGGCCGGTTTCATCACCAGGCGTCAGCAACAGGTGCAGGTGGTTAGGCAACAGGACATATGCATGGATAGCAACGTCAAACAAGCCGGCCGCCTGCTTCAGCCAATCAAGAAAGGCAGTGTGGTCTTCCGCATCAATAAACACCATGGCACCGGCGTTTCCGCGCTGGATGACATGGTGTTGCTGATGTGGAATAACAAGTCGGGCTAATCTGGCCATGGCGGGCAAGCAAGGTTCAATCCAAAAAAGAGACTGGATTGTGCTTGCCCCAGGCGCACTTGTCAAAATATATTGCCCTGACGCAGGATCAGGGCGATTCAACAAGCCAGACTACAGTGCGATCAGATTACAATCAGGCTGCGATCAACTGTGGAGCTGCCGGACTTTTCAGACGGAAAACTTTCAGTGCACGTTTCGCATCTGGTACGGCGACCACTTCTGGCACACCGGTCATCAATTCGGAAATACGGCTTTTCAGGGCCTTGGCTTGGGTAGCCAGCTTAAAATGCGCAGCACGCTGCGTCTGTACGATACTCCAGCGCGCTACAGGCGCATGGCCACTACCATCTAGCAAGGATTTTTCGCGCAGCCAATTCTCAAAAGAACGGGTAGTCATCTCGCTTTCTATCCAGATCAGATGATCTGAAGTCATTTTCTTGCTTTTGTCCGAAGGGCGAACCAGTATTTCGTAAATCATTTTCTGACTCCTGTAAGTGAAACTTTGCTTAATGGAAGTGATCAGCAAAGATTCTTTAGTCCGAAAACGATCTGACTTACCGTTTAGTTGACATGAAAAGTTACATAAGGACGAAATTTTTTCATATTTTTTATAAAAAAACAACAAAAAGGCCGGTTTTTGCAATAAAAATAGGCTTTTTGGTATTTTTCTTTAACAATTTGTAACAACTACGGAGTCAACTTAAAACGCTTTTTTGCGCCCCGGCATACGAAATGAATGTCAAAAAATACACCAGCCGCACCATATTTCGTTTGCAGATTCAGTTAACCGGATTTATGGTGGCCACTTCCTGAATGAACAATGAAACATAAATCGCCTGGTGATGAGCACAGTTATTGCAATAAACACCACAGATCCAGTTGCGCATAAGTTGTCATCAGTAAATAGGGACAGCATCGCTGCCTGACATTTCGAGAATAAACTTTTAATAAAACATTATCTGTGCGCTTACACCGAGCAACCAGTTACGGCCCAGGGCAGCTTCGTAAAAGCGCCGGTTTGTATCGCCGACGATCACTGAGCCGACATACGCCTTGTCCGATAAATTATTGATACGCAAAAATTCCTTGAAGCGCCAGGCGCCAGCGTTTTGTTTGGCACCAATGCGGAAATTGGTAACAGCATAAGCGGGTGCAGCTGTCTCTTTATTGCTGTCTTCGACATATAACTTGCCGCTGGCTAGCAATTCCAGTCCCACATTGCAGCGTTCATCCCGGGCATGCCATGCGAGTTCACCATACCAGTTGGTATTCGGCACACCTGGCAGCTTGTTACCTGCCGCGATATTTCCATAGGCTTCATCATAGATTGCCCGCAACGCCGTGCCGGAAAACCGGGCACTGACACCGTTGTGCCAGGACCAGTCCAGCGCCACTTCCACGCCCTGCCGTAAAGTTCTGGTGGCATTCCGGTAGCTGGTGCGTCCGCCGACTGCGGTGTCGACCACCGGCTCATCCGTGCTGCGCACCTGGAAAATGGCTGCATTCAGGCGTGCGCCACCTGGCAAGATGGCTTTTGCACCTGCTTCCACCTGGGTATTTTGCGCGGCCCGCAAATTGAAATTAAATCCACTGCCACTACCTGAATAAAATAATTCATTCAGCGTTGGGCTTTCCATGCCACGCGCTGCACTGACATACAGGTTCAGATCAGGGTTCCATTGATACAATATCCCGGCAAATTGCGTGGTTTTCGCATACTTCAGGCTACCGCTATCATTGCCGTTCGCCAGAAAGTAATCTCGCACCTGGATATCAAGCTGATTGCGTCGCCAGCCCGCACTGTATCGCCATGCTCCTGTCACCCATTCCGTTTGCAGATAGGGGTCAAGGCTGGTGACGATATCTTGTTCATCACGTCGCAAATTACCTTTCACACCATACTGGACAAGCACAAAATTTTCAAATCCCTGACGTTTGTCGCTGGACCTTGCGTAATCTAATCCCAATGTCGTGGTCAACACGCCGCCCGCCAATTCAGTCGTATTAAGCCAGTTAACTTCCGCGCCGTAAAAATGCCGGTCAAAATCAACCACACCACCCGACTGGCTGGCAGTTGCCTGAAACGCTTTGGAAAACGCCTGATACTGACTCACCTGACGGTCACCGTCATACAAACTGATCCGCAAGCGACCTGCGTCCATCAGCTGTTCATACGTCAGCCCGACTTGCACATGATTGATACTTTTGCGGGTGTTATAACGTTCAGCAAATGAGCGCTTTGGATTTTGCGTATCAGAACTGTCAATTTCCGCCTGTCGTGGATTATTAAGAAATGTCTGCCATTGCACACCCAGCGGGTCCTGGGTATCCGCCTGAACCAGCCTGTTTGCTACTAGTGTCAGCTTGCTTCTCTCCCATAGGACAAGTGCTAACTTGGCGAAATTAGCCTCGCGTTTGGCAGCGCTATGCTCGCGGTATCCGCTAGTCTGAAAACGCGAACTATCCACCACATAGGCAATGCCTGCACTTTCACCCTGCGCGTTGACATCGATCTTACTAACACCATCACTGCCGCTAAGCACATTCAACTCCACGGAAGCTGGGCCTTTACCGTTTTTTGTCAGCAACTGCATCACGCCACCAGAGTGATTTCCGTATAGGGCGGCAAACGGCCCACGCAAGACCTCTATGCGGCTGGCAACATCCAGGTTAAAGGTGGCGGCCTGCCCCTGACCATCAGGCATGGTGGCTGGAATGCCATCGCTGATCAAGCGCATGCCACGTACGCCAAAGGCGGAGCGTGCACCAAAACCACGGGAAGATATTTGCAGGTCTTGCGCATAATTTTGCCGGTTCGATACCACCAGGCCAGGCACCGATACCAGCGCCTCCGACAGATTGACACGCATCTGCGCCTCACTCATGCGCGTATCATCAACGACATCAATCGCCGCCGCCAGATCAAAGCTGCTGCGTTCAACACGACTACCACTGATGACTACGATATCACCTGGTGTATCGGCATAGGCTGGCACCAGGCTAACGAGACTACACTGAGCAAGCAGGCTCAACACCAGCAAAACTCTCTTTTTACGCATATATCTTCTTTGCTTCAAGTAATCAGGAAAACAACCAGGCATGCAGAGAGCCGCACGCTCCAATCAGGCGCCATCCCCAGCCTCGCTACCCTTGCGCTGCGCAAGGTACTCATGTTTGCTGGGCAGGATATGATCAACACAAAGCTGTGCCAGCGTCCAGTTATCACGTCCTTTCAGCAGTTCTATCATCAACGCATGCTGCGCGACAGAAATCTGCAATTTTTCTGGTACCGCCAGCGAATTGGTACGGATTGCATAACTCAAGTTCATATAATCCTGAATCGAACGCTCCAGATAGCTGTTGCCACACAGGGAAAATATTTTCGAATGGAATTGATCATTCAATTCATGCACACCTCGCAGGTAGCCGTTCTTCACATGCGTTAAATAGGCCTGATGTATAGCGTTCAATTCATCGATGAAATTCTGCGGTGCCGGAAGTTTGAACATCAACACGGCCTGGCGCTGCAAGAACTCACGTACCTCATAAATCTGGCTCACCTCTTCTTGCGAAAACGAGCGCACACGTGCCCCCTTGTTGGGTTCTCGCACGACTATTCCGGTACGCTCCAGGCGATTCAGAGCCTGCCGCACACAATGCCGCGTTGCGCCAAAGCGTTGCATCAAGATATCTTCTACCAGCCGCTCGCCAGGCTTTAGACGCAAAAAAAGTATGTCCTCCTCCAGTTGCATGACCAACTCGGCTTCGCCGATATCCTGCAGACCGGTATCTGGGGATGGGTCAATAGTGCTGCGCTGTGCTTGAGACATGGGTAAAGCTCTTCAGGGTTGGAATATGGTCGGTTTGATGAGAATCTACCAGTCACATATTATCGATAATATCGAATACAGCGAATAAATAGCAATCAATACCTGGATTAAATTTTATATTGAAAAACAATAGATTAACGACACAAATCAGAATTCAATCAAAAACTTGAGAGCAATATTATTGACAATATTCATCTCGACCACAATACTGGCCCAGGCAAACAAGGCTACTGTCCCACTATAACAATCCTTACTTGACGCAGTGTTGCCAAAGACACTGCAGTGAGCTTACGTCGCGTAGCCATATGCCATTGCGCGCTCACTATCTGTATTCACTATCTGAAAAATGACCAGACCATGAAAAGTATCTTTCTTAGTTGCTGCCTGTTGGTTGCTTTGGGTGCATCCGTCACTGCGCATAGTCAGGCCCCTGCCGTTGCATTGCAAGTCGACCTGGCCAGGGAAAAAGGTGAGATGAAGCCGATATGGGCATGGTTTGGTTATGACGAACCCAACTACACGACAATGAAGGACGGCAAGAAATTACTCAGTGAGATCGCTGCGCTCAGCCCGGTCCCGGTGTATGTACGCGCCCACAATCTGATGACTTCCGGCGACGGCACTGCCGCGCTGAAGTGGGGGTCAACCGATATGTACAAAGAAAGCAAAGACGGCAAGCCTATCTATAACTGGACCATCATCGACAAGATTTTCGATACCTATGTCGAACGCAAAATGAAGCCTTTGGCACAAATTGGCTTCATGCCGGAAGCGCTATCCGTGGTACCGCAACCCTACCGCCACAATTGGGAACCAGGCAAAAAATACAAAGACATCATGACCGGATGGGCTTACCCGCCCAAGGACTACCATAAATGGGCAGAACTGATTTATCAATGGGTAAAGCACTGCGTCGATCGCTACGGCCAGGCCGAAGTCGAAAGCTGGTATTGGGAATTATGGAATGAACCGGATGGCGCGTATTTAAAAGCGGGAAATACAGAACGCGAATATTTCAAGATGTACGATTTTGCGGCCGATGCCGTCAAACGCGCCTTGCCAACAGCACACATGGGTGGCCCGCATACCGCCGGCATAGGCAAATTTTTTGATAACTTCCTGAAGCATGCGCTGTACGAATCCAATATGGCGACAGGCAAGATTGGCGCACCGCTTGACTTTGTCGCCTTTCATGCCAAGGGGTCACCCAGACTGGTGAATGGCGTGGTGCAAATGGGTATCATGGCGCATCTCAGTAAAATTGATCGCGGCTTTTCCATCATTGCCTCTTATCCCGAGTTGAAGAACATCCCCGTCATCATTGGTGAATCTGACCCGGAAGGTTGTGCAGCCTGTGGCATGCATACCAATCCAGAAAATGCCTATCGCAATGGCTCCCTGTATTCCAGCTACACCGCCGCCTCCATTGCCCGTGAATACGAGATTGCTGACCATCGTGGTGTCAACCTGCTCGGCGCCGTTAACTGGTCGTTTGAATTTGAAGAGCAGCCATGGTTTACTGGCTTTCGCGACCTGGCCACTAACGGTGTCGACAAACCGGTACTGAATGTATTTCGCATGCTGGGCATGATGTCAGGTAAGCGGGTCGAAGTCAGCGGCGATATTGCCTACGACACAGAAACCGTTATCAAGACCGGCGTACGTGCAGAAAGAACCGACATCAATGCGCTTGCCGCCAAAGACAAAAACGGTGTCAGTATTCTGGTGTGGAATTACCATGATACCGACATCATCGACGCAGGCTCGGCAGTAGTATTAAGCATCAAGGGGATACCTGCTGATAAACTGACCGTGCACCACTATCGCATTGATGAAACACACAGTAATTCCTACGCGGTCTGGAAAAAGATGGGTTCGCCACAAACACCAAGCGCAGCACAGATTGCAGAGTTGGAAAAATCTGGCCAACTGACTGAACTCGAAGCCCCTACGCAACTACAAGTGCGTGAACAACAAGTGACCATACACATGCAGCTTCCGCGCCAGGCGGTTTCCCTGGTGAAGTTAAGCTACTAGTCCGACACTGACAGAACACTATGAAAATCATTACCCTGCTCGCCCCCCTGCTGCTGCTGAACACCTCTTCTGTCTTTGCGGGGGAAGGTAGCGATCTGTATAAACAAAGTTGTGCCCAATGTCACGGTGCCCATCGCGAAGGAGGTCTGGGACCCAGCCTGCTTAAGCGGCCATGGGTAAAGGTTGATGAAAAAAAGGATAGTCTGCAACGCTTCATCAGCGAAGGTTCGCCCAACACCGGCATGCCCGCATGGAAGAATGTCTTGAACCAGAAGCAAATTGCTGCGCTGGCTGAATATCTGTTGCTGCCTGAGCTGGTGGCGCAAGCAACAGCCAAAGAAACAAGGGCAGATCCCTACCCTGAACTCAAAAAATTCCACCTGCCGGTCGGTTTTTCCATCTCCGTGTACAGCGACCAACTTGAAAACGCCCGCGGCATGGCCGTGACTGCATCCGGCATTGTCTTTGTCGGCTCACGTAAAGTGGGAAAAATTTATGCCGTCATCAATAGCGGCAAAGATTCTGTACCGCCCAAAGTGGTCACCGTCGCCAAAGGACTGGATTCCCCTATCGGGCTGACCTTGCTCAATGGTTCACTGTATGTAGCAGAGATGACCCGCGTCGTTCGCTTTGACGACATCGAAAAGAAGTACGACAAATCACCGCAACTGCATGTGGTCAAAGATGACTTCCCCAAAGACAAATGGCATGGCGAGAAAATAATCAAAGCAGGCCCGGATGGAAAACTGTATATACCCATAGGTGCACCGTGCAATGTCTGCGACAAGGAAGATGCGCCACATTCCAAGATATATCGCATGAATCCAGATGGCTCAGGTTTTGAAATCTATGCACGCGGTATCAGAAATTCCGTCGGTTTTGCATGGCATCCTGTGACCAGAGAAATGTGGTTCACCGATAATGGCCGCGATGGAATGGGCGACAACATGCCTTCTGATAAATTGAACTATGCCCCCAAACCCGGCATGCATTTTGGTTTTCCTTATTGCGCTGGCGGGGTCGTGGAAGACCCGGAGTTCCACAAAAACAGGCGCTGTGAAGAATTTGCAGAACCCGCAGCCAAGCTGGGGCCACACGTTGCCTCATTGGGTCTGGCATACAACGATGGCACGCAATTTCCTGCGCAATACAAGAATCAGCTATTTATTGCAGAACACGGCTCATGGGACCGCACACAAAAAATTGGCTACCGCGTCGCCCTGATCACCTTGTACAACAACAAGGTAGTCAGTGACACCGTGTTCGTCGATGGCTTTTTGCAAGATGAAAAGGTCATTGGTCGCCCCGTTGACATCGCATTTCTGCCAGATGGGTCCATGCTCATCTCGGATGACTTTGGCGGGCGCATCTATCGTGTTAGTTATAGCGAAAAAATCAAAAACTAGCTGACAGCCTTGCTGCAGGCCAGGTTAAGGGTCTATAAAAAAACGACATCAGGCAATATGCCGGTGTCGTTTTTTTTGTTCTCTTGTTTTCCAAGATTTATAAATCCTAACGTATGAACCAGGCATTTGGTTGACAACCTGATCTGCGATTAGATCAACAACACTAACAGGCCGAAACTGTCTTTTTTCCGTCAACGCTGTTGTCGCCGACCGCGTTCTTGGCTTACGTAGGCTGACTACGAAAAACAAAACAAGCAAACCCAAACAGGAATAGGAAAACATCATGAACAAAATCATCACCGCTTTCATCGCCGCCACTGTTGTTATGGGTAGCGCATTTGCTCAAACTCCAGCAGCATCCGCAACAACAACTGCCAGCACACCTGTGAAAGCCGCATCGGCAGCCGCAGCAGCCAGTGTAGCGAAATCCGCTCCTGCCGCCAAAGCCAGCTCAGCTTCTGCTTCTGCAGCAGCGACAACCGAAGTGAAACCGGTGACAGACAAAGCGATGAAGCATGAAAAAACTGAAAAGCATGCAAAAAAAGAAGTCAAGAAAGATAACGTTAAAGCGGCATCAGCCTCCGCTGCCGCAGCATCGAAATAAGCAATAAAGCATATCAATAAAACATGTATTACCGGCAGCGAAAGCTGCCGGAAAAAACAGACAATCAAAACGTACAACAGATACCAAGGAATTAATCATGAACAAGCTCATCACCGCCCTCGTTGCTACCACCGTTATTATGGGTAGTGCATTTGCTCAAACCCCAGCCAATACACCGGCAAGTACACCAGTGAAAGCAGCATCTGCGACTGCCGCAGCCAGCGTCGCCAAATCGGCTCCGGCAGCACCTGTTGCCAAAGCAACTGCAGCATCGGCATCCGCTTCAGCAGCGACACCAGCGCCATCGGCACCTGAAGCAAAACCGGCAGCAACAGAAAAGACAATGAAACATAGAAAACACGCGAAGCATGAAAAGCACGCGAAAACAGACATGAAAGCGGACGATGCGAAAGTAACACCTGCTGCATCAACACCAGCAGCATCGAAATAATCCGCTGAGAATGGCGATCTCGCCAAGAGATCGCCGCTTAAAGAAGAACGCCCATTTTTATTGGGCGTTTTTTTTATTTCGCCGTAACCCGGAAATAATCAACATCCAGGCTGGAACGTGGTGTCGCCGCTTTTTCTCCTATGCTGAAAAGCCCAACCTGCGCCCCCACCCAACGCCCCTTGCCTACCTTGAAGGCTTGAGCAACTGACTGGAAATTCACATTGTCGGTACTGTAAGCGAACCTCGCCATCGCACCGTCGGTCATACTCATGCGCAAATACATAGCAGATGGTGCGGACGGCAAGATCACCAGCGGTGATTCCTTGCAACGATCACCAGATGATGTGCAAGTGACATACACAAGCTGAGTCACGCCTGCCGTTTTTTGCAAACCCAGCCAAGTGTATTGCATGGCATTCAGAATCAAGCCGGCACGATCCCCATCTGCTGCATTGTTTAACTGGATATGGGTATTGATCACAAATTCTGGTGCTGGCAATTTTTGCGACAGTACCGATGGTGCACGCCGTACATTATTGATCACTTCAGGTTCAATTTGCGTATAAAGACGCAGCATGCCAGGACGCTCACTCAATGAATACCATTGCTCACTAAAGTTGGCATTCCATTCCCATTGAAGACCCAGTGTAGTCCCATTGAATTCATCAGATGTCGGCGGCACCTTGACTGCTGCGCCGGATACGGGCTTGGCATACGTCAGCACCGGCTGCCCCGTGCCGGTTTTCGGGCCGTCTTCACCAATGACAGGCCAGTCGTCCACCCAGCGCATGGGTTGCAAATGCATGACACGGCCATAGGCTTCCTTATCCTGGAAATGCAGGAACCAGTCCTTGCCATCTTGCGCCTGTACCCAGGCCCCCTGATGCGGGCCATTGACAGGGCTATTACCCTGGTCCATGACCGTACGTACTTCATATGGCCCATTGATACTGCGTGAGCGGAACACCGCTTGCCAACCCTGTTCTACCCCGCCCGCTGGCGCAAATACGTAGTAATAGCCATTGGCTTTGTAAAACTTCGGACCTTCCAGCGTACGGTAACCAGGTAATTTATTGCCATCAATAATAGCCTGGCCCTGCGTGTCGAGCAGACGACTGGCATCCGGTGCCATGGCGCGCAGCGTTAGCAGGTTGTTGATCCCCGCCCGGCTCTTGGCCCAGCCATGCAAAAGATAGGCTTTACCATCGTCGTCCCATAAAGGCGCAGGGTCGATAATGCCTTTACCTGCGAGTAAAAGTTGTGGTGCACTCCACGGCCCCGTGAAATGTTCTGCCGTGATCACGAAAATTCCAAAATCAGGGTCAGGATAAAATATCCAGAATTGATTGTCGTGATAGCGCAGGCATGGTGCCCAGACACCATCGCCGTGACGTGGCACAGAGAAATAATCGCCCGGCACTAATTTCGGCAAAGCGTAGCCGACCAGTTCCCAGTTCACCATATCCTGAGATTGCAGCAAGGGCAAGCCAGGCGAACTGTTAAAGCTGGATGACGTCATGTAATAGGTATCGCCGACCCGGATTGCATCTGGATCAGAATAGTCAGCATGCAACACCGGATTCTTGTAGCGACCATCGCCAAGATCAGCTACCCATGGCTCGCTTGTCCTGTCCAGTTGAGTAGTTGGAACGTGTTGACAGGCACACAGGGCAAATGCCAGAAGGGCGGCAGAGACAATTCGGGGGAGGGTCAAACAGGTGAAAATACGCATTCTTATATTGGTCATGGTTTTTCTCTTCTGAAGAGCTGCTTGCGCAGCTCTTCAATGGCTTGAACCTCAATGGTCAGAATGAATATTCTGCTTTGAGCGTATAAGCACGGCCTATAGGTTTGGCGACATTCTGCGCAAACACCACACGTGAACTCAATCGTTGATTCGACAAAGGTGGATCAACGTTCAACAAATTGTTGACACCAAAGTTTAACCTGAACTTGTTGGAGACACGATAGTTAGCACTCAGGTTATAGATAATGTAGGAATCGATCACGTTGTAATACGGTTGCCCCAATTTTTGAGTAGGCAGTGCATTGGTGTCTTCATAGCTGGAAGTATACGATTGCGACAACTGGGTTGAGAATTTACCCATATCCCAGGAAAGACGCAAATTGTGACGCCAGCGGAATATGTAGGTATTGGCAGACGTTGAGCCTGTCGCCAATGCCCCCGGCCTGCCCACACTGTCCACCCATGGGCCACCTACGTCATTTTGCCCTTCGTATTTGTTAACGTAAGTACCATCCATGCTCACACCAAATTTACCCCATCTGGCAGTTGGGTACAGATAACGGAAGTTAACGTCAACGCCACGTGTATGCACGCCCCCCATGTTAAGACGCGTGACCACGATGTAATTCAGGGTGCCATCAGGGTTGCGGACAAACAGGTTGGCGTATTTGTTAACATCTGAAAAAATCGTTTCTTCCGTAATCTGGGCGATGGTTCCCTTCATGCGGATATCCCAGATGTCAAACGACAGCATCATGTTTTGCACAGGTTCAAGCACGATGCCTGCAGTCAGTGTACGTGAAGTTTCTGGCTGCAGATCAGGATTCGCCCCTGTCAATGTAGTGAGCTGGGTATTACATACGCGGGCCGGATCAAGATTCAAACTGGCATACTTGGGGTCCGTAGTCAGCGTTCCGGTATTTGGCTGCGACGGTGTGGTGCTTGGGCAAAGCAAGGGATCATCCCAGCGATTGGTAGATGGTGTCTTGGTGCGTGGTGTGCCATACAGTTCCGGCAAGGTTGGCGCGCGGAAACCCGTGCTGGCGGTACCACGCAACATGATGGATTTGTGCGGTTCCCAACGTACGCTCGCCTTGGGGTTCACGGTAGATCCAAAATCACTGAAATGATCAGCACGCGCAGCAAAAGTTAAATCAAGCTCTTTGGTAAGCGGGGCATCCAGTTCCACATACAGACCCGCAATGGTGCGGGCGCCACTTGGATTGGCGCCGGGCGTACCAGATACCTTGTAGACGACTTCGTTGGTAAGAAGACTGGTGGAATCCGTATAAGTTTCTCTATGCAAATCACCACCCACTGCCACCGACAATGAACCACCGGACAATTCTGTCAGTGAGCGTGTCAGGTTGAAATCAGGGCCAAAGTACTTCACGCTGGCTGTGCGATAAGTGGTGTCATCCACCTTGATACTGTTAAGGTAGGCTTGTCCAGTCGCATCCTGCGCACCAAATGGATTGAGGATACCGTTTGCCACGCCATCGTACAGTTTCGGGGTACTGACAAAGCCGCTCTTCCAGCCTACGCGCCGTTTGCTCATTGCTGCATTAAAGCCAACACGGTAATCCCAGCCCATGATGTCACCTTCGTCAGCGATAACGAGACGGTTGGTATTTTGGCGGTCATCTGTGGCTGCGGGGCCAAGCTCATCCAAGCTCCAGGTCAATGCCAAATCTTGCCCCGTTACCCCGGCAACTGCAGGTACACCACCACTGCCACCGGGATACCATTTGCTGCTCTTGGTAATAAACAGCGGTTTGCGTACACCGGGGTTAAACTTATCGTAATCCGTTTGCGCACCAAACACCTGCGGTGGATTGAGTGCATCAATATAGGATTCGCTGGCAAGCACTTCAACTGTCAGCAATTTATTGTCGCCGTGACGCAGCGACCCTTTTGTAAATAAAGTAGTCTGCCTATTTTCAGGTAACAATTGTGGGTAAAGAACAGGGTCAAGGATACAGGTCTTGATGCCGGAACCAGAAGTCTTGATCGAGGGAAGGCTGTATTGCGCACCATACGTGCTGGTGCAACCGGTAGCCCAATACGGGTTGCCAGTGGTGCTGGTCGCCTTGCCATTGGTGTACACCGTAAAGTTGGCAGGGGAGGATGAAGAACCAGAAGTATTAGTGCTGAATACGCTTCCCCCTAAACGGGCAATGGCATCCGGATCCGTAATGTTAGGTCTGTCCTTTTGCAACAAGGATGAGCGCGTTTGAGTATCCAATACTGCATACACATTCCAGCCGTCTTTATTCAAATCACCTTTGCCACCAGCGATGGAAAAGCGACGCTGATCACCGCCACCCGCCCGTTCCGGTGCCACCACACTGGCAGTCAATTTGATATCGGTCAGCGTGCGCCGGGTAATGAAATTGACGACGCCTGCAATGGCATCGGTGCCGTAAATCGATGACGCGCCATCACGCAAGACTTCAACACGTTCAATCGCACTCAAGGGAACAACGTCGACATTAATTGAACTATCGCCGATGGCTTCGTTGGGAAGGCGACGGCCGTTCAGCAAGACCAGGGTACGGTTGGTGTTCAGGCCGCGCATATTGATCATGGTGCCACCGCCACCACCACCGACGGGTTCATTGGTGGCCCCCATGACAAATGAAGTGGCAACTTCAGACATCGTGGTCAACCCTTGTGCTTCAAGTTCTTCCGCCTTATAGATAGTCAGAGGCAGAGCATTCTCTGTGGCTAGCCGCTTAATTGACGAACCAGTTATTTCTATCTTGGTCACTGGTGGTGATGTTGCTTGGCTTTGCTGTACCTGTTGAGCCTGGACCTGACTCATTAAGGTCAGCACGGCCAGGGTGACCGTGCTGAGTGCTAACCGTGGGGCAGTTGTGCGCTTGCCTTTGTTCATTGTACGTCTCCTTGTTTTATGGTTTTTTTATGTGTTTTGCAGTTTTACAGCCTTACCTACTATCCGATGGCAATGGGTTCCAGCCCTTGCCGTTATCGAAACTTGCGAAAACCAGGCGGCGATTGGCGAAGCGCGCCGCCACCTGTTTTTCCGTTAAAGTGTGACCCGGCAAGCGCCGTGATACATCCAATGGCTTGCCGTTCATATCCATGCTGCCGTATTCACCCCAGCCTGCGCCGGGTTGCGCCTGCGCTGATTCGGGCCGTGGTGTCAGCCAGCCAACAGGGGCAACATGGGCATCCATCCGACAGTTGATGAAGCTGACGCTATCCCACGTTGTGGGTGGCCCCTGGCGTGCCAGATAGGTCGTCGCGGGCAAGACATCGTTTTTCCCTGGGCCAAAGCCATGTGTCAGTTGGCTGTTGAGAAAGACAAAACCTGGTTCATTGGCGGCGACGGTGCGCGCCTGCACCACATAGCCGCCGCCCTTGCCCGGATTGGCACTGTCACCGACAGAGCGAATCTCACTTTCTTCGAACAGGGCTGCCCTGTTGGCACCCCAGATAAAATCCACATTACCGGCGATAAGAGAGTGGTAGAACCACGAATAACCCTTTACCTGTATGGTGTCTTGTTCACTGAAAAAGCTGGCATTCTGTGCGACCAGGCGACCACGGTCGCTACTGAAAACCAGGGCTTCTGCCTGTGCGCCGACACTTTTGGCACGTACCGCTGTGTTAACAAGCGTGAGCGTATCCAGCGTCAGCATGTCCGCATCTTCTATCAGGAACACTGAACGGCCACCGGTGATGGACGGTGTCAATGGTGTCTGACTAACACCTGTTCCCGGGTTGTTACCATCGTCGTTGTAGGCTTGCAGGATGACGCCATCACGACTTTCACCGAGCAGGGTGACATTGTCTTTACCTCTCAGATAAAGTAGCTGGTCGTAACGGCCATTGGCGATGCGTATGGACACCGGTTCTGCGCGCGGTAAATTGCGCATCACATGATTCAAAGCCCCCTGCAGCGTGCGAAAATCCGCCGGACCATCAACACCAACCGTGAGATGAATACCAGTCGGCGCATGCTTGCGCGTGCTGAAAGTCCACCCGGCTTGTTGCCCCAGGCCGTTAAATGTTTGCCCTCCAAGGGTGCTATTGATGAAAACACTCTGGTCGACGGCTATGTAATACTCGGTACCATATGCCAGACGCGCATTATGTGGGCGGATAGTCAATGTCTTGCCGTCTATCGTGATTGGTTTGTAGCGCACGACACGCTTCAATTCCTGACTGTCGTAACCAATTTCATCAACGTCTTCGCCAACATGAATAACATCGACCAGGGCATTATCTGATACACGAAAAATCCGTACCGAACCACCTTGCCCCAAGGTCGGTACCTGGTCAAATTCCATCTGCAATGGCGTATCCACTGGCACTTCATCAGCATGGGCAACCGGCTTGACTTTGCCATGTAGCATGTAGCTCTGTGACGATGTAGTGAAAGCCGGATCAACCCGCACTGCGATATATGCGGCCACGTTGACATCCTTTTGACTGCTTACCGCGACGGTCACCAGCCCGGGGCGCTTCGCGGTCAGTACAAGCTTGCCATCTTCAACGGCAACGTCTGCAATGCTGGTATCACTTGATTGTGCGGTAACAGGCAGTGTGAGTTTATCCTTGCCTGTGTACGCAAGTACCGGGTAATGATGAGGAGCATCACCAGCTTGCAGGCTGACACGATCCATCATGCGCGCCATGCCCAGACGTACCGGTTTGTTTGCTGCCGCACCGATACGCACATCATCGAATTCAACACTCTGGCCTTTCGCCAGCAAACCTATGCGACCTTCAAGCTCCGAAGAATCAGTGGTGCTGATCAGTGCTTCACCATTCAGGTACAGCACCAGCGAATCACCGGCAACTTCGAGCCTGACAGTGTAAAAGCTGCCATTGGGGCCTGCACCTTTTCCTGACTGCTTCAGCCTGAGCAACTTGCCGTTCTGCATTTTGACGAGATCGACGGAAAGCCTTGGCTTGTCGTGATGAACGCTGAGACTGGCTCCCAGCCAATTATTGTCATCCAGATAGCGGGCGATAAGATAAGCTTGCCCTTCCCCAGAGCTGGCAGCAGGCCGCATACGTGCCTCTGCAAAATAAGCACCTTTAGTGCGAGCAGAGTCAGGTGCCAGCACCGGGCCACCCTGACCATTCAGTACCAGGATGTGATTATTCGATCCATCCTGGCTACGCACTGCCGCATCATGGGCATCAGTCTCCTTGTTTATCCAGTGTGCCGGGCCACTCTCAAAATCGTCGCACCAGGTCGCACCGCCAGGGCAATCGCTGGCGGCAGCATTCAATGCCGACATGGCCGTCAGCAAAGCAAACAATAAATGACTTGTTTTCATTGGTATGTGTTAAGGATTTTGCAGATAAAAGCATCATCTGGCGTCAGCCATTGATGCTTCTTAACGACTATTGTGGAAACGGCACAAAGCGATCTTTGCAATTAAGTGACTGTGCGCCAGGGGTATTGAGTTGCCCTGTCAGTTTGGCAAATTCAAGTTTGATGACTGGCTTGCCATCAACCACCACGTCTTTCAGCGCAAGCTGTAACGGATGCTGTTCGTCATACCCTTGCAGTATCACCTGCCCCGGGGTCAGGCTATGCACGGCTTCCATGCGGATATCGGTATAAGATGGAATTAAATGACCCGCCGCAGCGCCTGGCTCGTATTGGGTATTGATATACAGCGGCCAGCGTATATCACGCAGGCAAACATCACGGTACACGATGCCAGCCACGATGCCGCCGCGCCTGTCATTGCTCTTTATACGCAGACCAGATGTGGTTCCATCCATCACCAGGTCGTCGACCAATACATTGTGCACGCCACCATTGGTTTCACTGCCGATGGACATACCATGGCCGCTATAAAAATGATTATGCAGCACGGAAATGTTTTCGCTAGGCCCACTGCTGCCCGCTTTGATGGCAACGTTGTCGTCACCAGTGCGGATATAGCTATACGCAATCGTCACATTGCGCGATGCACCTGGATCAATACCATCGGTATTGCGGGCATCATGTGGGGTATCGATGCGTATACCCCAGGCGGTAAAACCATCAACACGATTCATCGCCACGTGAAAATTGGGGGAGTTACGCAAGGTGATGTGGTACATGGTGAAATCCTGCACCTTGTCCAACTGGATAAGGCGTGGCACGTTCTGACGCTGTTTTTCTGCCTGTGCCCGACGTGCAATTTGCCACCAGGTTTCACTCTTGCCTTCAATAACTTGGCCACCCTGGCCATCAATAACACCTTCGCCCATGATACCTGTGCCGTGTACGCCTTCGACGCTAATAAATGGCTGACAGCCTTTTCCTGCTTCATCGTTGGTGCCACAGGTTTTGGCACCCCGGTCAAACAGCAAAGGATTGGTGCTGGCATATAATACAGCGCCAGCGTCCACCACCAGCGTTACACCGGAACGCAACTTCAGTGGACCAGATGTAAATGAAGTGTTGCCATTGCCGGGTGCCAAATGCACTGCCTGACCCGAAGCACATTTATCCATCACAGCCTGAATACGTGGTGCATCGTTGCGATTGAGTGCGAGAGGTTCTGCAAGCAACACCGCGCATGCGGGCGGTATCACTGGTTCGTGCACGTCACGCGTATCCTGTGCCTGTGCCAGGTTAGCCAAGGAAGTGATGGCCGCAACTCCAGCCAATACTTGCAAACTCAGGATGTGTTGACGAGCCCGAACGGAAGTGAACATGTACATTGATAGTCTCCAGTCATTACTAATACGCATGCCTGCATGCATGACGCTAACTGGAGCACCTCGCGTACTCCACGCCGTTAAAACGAAGACCATTGTCAAGCAATGGCCGAGGTCGCACGGTCGTCTATATTTAAAGTCTTGCAAATGGTGATACCACCGTCAGAACAGCATCTGCTTCGACTTTGAAAAGACTATCAGATGAAAATGAAACAGACCATGGCTTTGACCACTGGTGGGAAGAATCGTTATCCGACTTGGTGGTTTTCGCAATTCTTTGACGCACAAGAGTTGCCGATTTTCATTGAAAGACTGCAACTGTCAAAACAAAACACCAATCCATGTAAGCATGGTGATATGGCGTACTGCGCGGATTGTGGTATCCGCCATGATTTTATTTCACGCCTCCCCATGGTTTTATAGCATAATGCGCATTGATTATTTAACCATAAACAGCATTGTCTTTGGCCAGGCCCGGTTACACTTCTTTTATCATCCACATGCCTTATCAACGCTAATATTTATTAAAAACATGAAAAATCTGAGTCTTGCATCCCTGCTTTTCCTCGTCGCCACACTAAGTTACGCCCAAACACCCCAAGAGCCTAAAGCGTTTCATTACTCCACCATAGATGCGCTGTTAGCTGGTGCCTATGAAGGTGAATTGACAGTCGATGAACTTAAACTGAAGGGCGATTTTGGTATCGGCACCTTCAACCGGGTTGATGGCGAGATGATCGTCCTTGATGGCGAAGTCTTCCAGTTCAAAGCCGATGGCACCGTAGTAAAAGCCAGCGGCACGCAATTGACACCGTTTGCCGTGGTCACCAAATTCAACACTGACTATCGCTATGACGTCAGCAAAGAAACCAGCATGAAAGAATTGGAAGAAATGCTGGATCAGCGTCTGGAAAATAAAAATCTTTTTTATGCGATCCGGGTGGAAGGTGATTTTAAAGAGCTAACCACACGCGCCATTGCGCCACAGGACAAGCCCTACAAACCACTGGCCGAAGTCACCAAGACGCAAACCCTGTTCCACTTCACCAACACCAAAGGCGTACTGGTCGCCTTTCGCAGCCCTGGTTTTGCCAAGGGTTTTAATGTACCCGGTTACCATTGGCATTATCTTTCCAACGACCGCAAAGCCGGCGGCCACGTGCTGGCACTCAACCTTAGCCAGGGCACAATCAAGGTCGGAGCGGTATCTGGTGTAGAAATCAAACTGCCAACCAACAATCAGTTCGCCACGGCCAATCAAACTGTTGACCGGTCGAAAGAATTGAAGGCAGTTGAGGGCTTGCGGAAGGATTAAACCTAGCTTGGTAGTCTCCAGTCGGTGCTAACGCATACCTGCGACATGACGCTGACTGGAGCACCTGGTATATCCACATCGCTAAAACAAAGGCCGTTGCGATGTAATGGCCGAGATGGTTGAACTATTCTGCTTGTGTGACACTAGAAAGTTTTGTACTGAGCTGCGCATTCAGTGCTGCAATCGCCTCATCACACCAATCGACATAAGCTAACTCGTAACGAACCCCGCAACGAATTACCAGATAGTCCGCCAGCGCTGCTGACGACAACGTCTTCACGTCCGGAAAATCGCGCGCAATCACCGACTCATAAAATTCTCGCTTATCCAGATGAATCTGTCGATGCCGCTCTATTTCTTCAATCAATACATGGTGATCGACCAGTGATTCTGCCCGGAGTTTAATCAGCAAGTCCTCGCGCATGGCTGATACGCCTATCGGTTGGGCTATCCACGCCGCCAACATCTGCCGCCCCTGGTCTGTGATGGAATACCATTTACTGTTGGGACGATCTTTTTGCTCGATCAATTCTGCCGTCACCAGGCCATCCCGCTCCATACTGGCAAGCTCTCTGTAAATCTGTTGGTGCGTCGCGTTCCAGAAATGACTGACGACACGATCAAATTCTTTCGCCAGTTCGTAACCGCTACTTGGGTGCTTCAGGAGAGATGAAAGGATTGCGTGTGCGAGGGCCATGATTGAAGAATATCACAACTATGCAACTTATTGCATAGCCATATTTGCCATGGTAGTATTCATATGCAACAAATTGCATATGAATACTAAAAGGAAATCATATGAAGAAACTTGTTTTTTTGAAAAAAATTCCAGCCATTGCCTTGATTGCCGTCACATATGCGTCAATTTTTCCATCAACGCCTTGGGCGAGAACTCCAGAGGAGACCACTATGCATCCCGAAGTACATGCCACATCTACCGCAAATAACGATGAAAATATGGTCCGGGCCTTTTATCAGGCAGCCGAGACGAAACCATACAGTGAGGAAGCCATATCCAGCTTCTTTGATGAGAACTATCAAAGTTATCCACCCCGCAAGAGTGCGCCTGGCGTCAGTGGCAAGCAAAGCGTATTGAACCTGCTGAAAAATCTGTCAGACGGTTTTCCAGACGGAAAGCGCAGTTTTACAATGATTGAACCCATGAGTGAAAATCGGGTGCTGGTTTATTTTACGTTCACTGGCACACACTCCGGCCCGTTCTTTTCATCCCCTCCAACTGGAAACAAAGTGTCCTTTGTCGGCGTCGATATTTTCACAATCAAAGACAATAAATTTGTAGCGAATCACCATGTGGAAGATGTCAGTGCACTCCTGGAACAATTGAAGAGCAAATAAACAGCTTACCCTGCATTAACGACATATTTGGTCTGGATTTCCAAGCCAAATATGCTAACGTCAAGGGCGTTTTGAGTTAATAGCAGGTCAGCGCAACGCCCCGTATTTGCTTGTACAATAGGTCCGACCTGTTTGGTCACGTCCCATTTCCTGACTAAACTTGCCAAGTAAAACAGGAAAACTGGAGAACAGCCAGTCATCAACAGTCCGCACAGATTGTAATAGAGCCCGTCCAACATCTGATCTGTGATCACGCCTTCTGTAACGGAATTGTCATTTTCAAGTCACTCAATAATTGCGAAGGAAATTACCATGCAAGTTGAAGCAATTCTGGCCTTTGGTGGCCATAGTGAAAAAGCACTCAAATTTTATACCGAAGCACTCGGCGCTGAGGTGATCGTCATGATGCGCTGGAAAGACAGCCCTGACCCGACGCTACGGACAGTCTCTTCAGACCCGGAAAAAATCATGCATGCTTCATTTCGTATCGGCGAAACCACACTGATGTTAACTGACGGTGTAGAAACCTTGAGCCAACCGGATTTCAAGGGCATCACACTTAACCTGGCAGCCAAAGATGATGATGAAGCCAAACGCCTGTTTGCCGCACTCAGCAATGGCGGAACGGTGCAAATGCCACTGGCAAAGACCTTCTGGTCATCGCTGTCCGGCATGGTGGTCGATCGCTTTGGTTTGTCGTGGATGGTGAATGTGTCGCAACCTTAGTCAGCGACTATCACAAGTGTTTCTTTCAGATGCCCTGCAGCAGATCACACATCTGTAAATCATTTGTGAATCCAAGGTGTCTGACGCCCAAACTTCAGAATAGATGTAAAGCCGGAAGATAGCTTACACAAAACTGTTGCTACCATGACCCGCACATGAACAAGTGTCTATAAAAGTAACACGCCTTGCAAATCAAAAATCTGGCAAGGCGTTTACAAAATTAACCTGACAGCGCTCAGAACAGAATATCAACTGAGCTTCCCTCGGTAATTAGTTCACCATCAGGTGAATGTCATGCAGCCAGATTCTCTTGATTTTGTTTCTTCCTCCAGTCTTCCAGATACTGAACCGGCGATCGTTTGGTAGGTGGGCGTGCCGTCATAGGCACCATCAGCAGTCACTTACTCCGCCCGGCCCCCAGATGCAGCGTTCCAAAGGCATGTTGACAGACTTTTTTTAATCAAATTGCCTTCCCCCTTCCAGATAGATGCAGCAGTCAAGCAATTTATCCGGCCTGGTAGGCACACTCACGAGCCAGCTCGCGGCTCATCCTTCGCCACCTGTCTACAAGGAATAACAACCGTATTTTTCCAGCGGTAAACAGCACGTCCACACCTCAACAACACACGGCAGACCACCATGAATACCCGATCAACAGCACGGCGGGAATCGTACAGCGCTTGCCGCGAAGGATTTGAAAACCAGCCTGCTTCGCCTCAAATGTTGCCAAATGGCTCATTAATGCAAATTTAGCAAAATAATGCTGGCGTTTTTATTATCATATAGTAAAGTCATTATATTAATTTTTTACTAGCCTGCCTGCCGCTTGTCTGCTGCCTTTGTAAGAGGCGGTAGGTAGCTTGCAGGCAGGCAACAGACTGGCCTTATGGCCAGCCTGCTTTTTGCTCCATCCTTTCCACCCGCGACACCACCTTGCCAGCTATAGGAGAAGCGCCATGAACACCTCTTTGATTCTTGCCAGCCACCACCACCCCCACTCCAGCAGGGGACAAGCATGATACGCCTGCTACTCAATCCCATTGCCAGCGTCGCCGATGCCCAGGCCATGCTGCAGACCGCCATCAACGTTGAATTTGGCACCCTGCCGCCCTACCTGTATGCTCAGCTCAGCATACTGCCGGGCAGCAATGCCCCCGCCATGGCGCGCCTGCAAACCATTACCCATCAGGAAATGATCCACCTCTGCCTGGGCGCCAACATCCTCAATGCACTCGGCGGCAGCCCCAAGCTGGTGGCACCGGTTTATCCTGGCCCCCTGCCTGGCGACATTGGCTTTGACGGCAAAGTGCTGACCCTGCACCTGCTGCCGTTTGGCAAGGACGCCATGCAACAGGGTATGGACATAGAAATGCCAGTCGACCCGATCGACTTTCCACAACTCAAAATGACCACATTGACTGCCACCAAGGCTGTCACCATAGGCCAGTTCTATGAAGCCCTTGATGCCTACCTGAAAACCCTGCCGGCCACTGCCTGGCAGATCAACCGCAACCAGATCAGCGATGCCCAGTTCTTCCCTGGCCAGATCTTTCCCGTTAACAACTATGCCGATGCCCACCGCGCCATCCAAGTCATCGTTTCAGAAGGCGAAGCCACCAGCACCAGCCCGCTCGACTTTAGCAATGAACTCGCGCATTTCTACCGTTTTGAAGAAATCTACCGCAACCAGGTGCTCACCAGCATCCCAGCCAAACCTGGCTTTGCCTGGGGCGAGCCGCTAGGCGTCGACTTTAGCAAATCCTACCCTGCCGTTGCCGACCCACAATTGCTCGACTACAGCAAACAGCCAGATGCCGCCCGCGCCGCCCAGCAAGCCTGCACCGTTGCCTACACCGGCATGGTCGACAGTCTTAACCTGGCCTTGAATGGCGATGCCGCCCAGCTTGGCATTGCCGTACGCCGCATGTTTGACCTGCGCATGGCCGCCATCCACGTCCTGCAGACACCGCTGGCCGACAAGAGCAAAGTGGCCGGCCCGGCCTTCATCTACCACGCTGCCTGAACACGGCACACCGCAACGATCACGGGAGAAACAGCATGAGCATTCTGCAATTACCACGCATTCACTTCAAGGGACAAATGTCCTGGGACCCCATCGTCACCAACAACTACCCCAAGTTCTATAATGAAGACACCGCCCAACCCGTCTTGACACCAACTGAGAACATGAATCAGTTCCGCCAGGCCGCTATCGAAGCTGCCAAAGGTGGCAACTGGAACCCGGACGGCACCCACCGTTCCGCCTTCTTTGAGACCAGCGTCACCGCCGTTGACCTCGGCCATGGCGCGGTCACCACCGACAAACTATGCGGCGCACCGGCTCTCCTCAACGCCATGCTGGTTGACCTGGAACCGTATGGTTCCTGCACCTCACAATTATTCTTTGACACGCTGCGCTTTGGCATAGACGGCGGCTGCCGCATTGTCGCCCCGCGCAATGAACGCTTCACCGCCCGCTACATCAACTTTAACCGCAACTCATTCGGCTTTACTGCTGGCGGCGCCTCTGTCAATTGGCAAACCGCCTTTGCCACTGCTGGCCTCACTATCGACAGCCACGGCAGTGATGCCCTGCACGCGCTGCAGCAAGCCCTGCATGAGCCCGACGCACTTGGCCTGCTGGTCAGCTTCAATGCCTACCGCACCATCTATTTTGATGACCCCACGCTGCAAAATGGCATCCCCATACCAGTACAAAAACAGCGCGATCTGTTCTACAAAAAACTGCAGGCCGGAGGCTTTCAGCCCAATCCCGCCCGCAGCCTCATCGTCGGCACCATCGGCGTCTGGCGTAAGGGCGAAGCCACGCACGAACCGAGTGACCGCGCCCTCCTGCCCGATGCCAATGCCAAAGCCTTTGTCGCCACTGCCCATGCCCGCATAGACCGTGGCCATGTCAACCTCGACCTCTCCAACAGCATCAGCGAAACTGGTGCTGACCTCATCAAACAAAACCTGGGCACACTGCAAGTGGTGGCTGTCGATGCCGCCAGCAAAAAAGAATACCAACTGGCTAGCTTCAACTACCCCCAGTATGACCGCCACGCCTATGAAGCCAGCGCCGGCATCGTCAGCCTGCCTCTCAACCCAGCCTTAAGCGCCGCCGACCTGGCCCATGCCGAACTGGCCGACTGGCAATTACGCAGCAGCAAAGAAGGCTTGTTGCTGAGCGAATCGGCGACCCGCATCATCCCGCAAAGCCCTAACCTCTATCTCGACCAGGGGCCGACTGGCAACACCAAAATGCAAGTCTACCTGCATGGCAAACCCCTTCACGAAATCAGCGACATCACCGTCTATCAAACCGATGCTACTGGCCAAACCATCACCGGCACGCAAGAACTCAAAACCAATGCCCAGGGCCAGCTCGTCATCAGCGCCGACGCCAGCGCCGGCCAGGTGTATGCCTACCTTCCCCTGTTTGGCAAAAATTTGCCTCCACCCGACCTGACCAACGGCATTGATACCCAGACCTACACCTATGCCTACGTGCGCGTGCTGCCCGCCGACAGCGCCACCGCCGCCCTGCCCCCAACTTGGGACAATGTGTATAAAAACGTCCTCATCAACTGGAACGCCATGGCCCCCTGCATGGACAACTGGCTAGACCTGGCCAACCCCGTGCAAGTCCACAACTACGCCAGCATCCTGCATCGCCTGACTGACCCAAAAGCCTTTGAAAGCTACCTCTTCATGCCCGTTACCCGCGACATGACAGTCGGCCAGCGCAGCCTGCTCAACAACTTCCTCACGCAAGCCCTGCCCCATCCAGTCGACCTGGCAGAAAAAGTCAGCATCCGCACGGTGGCCACTGCCACTCCAGCACCAGCACCGGCACCAGTCGGTGCCAGCATCGCGCCCCAGCAACAGCCAAACGGCAAGCCCAATTTTGCCGAGCTAAGCCGCCGCTTGCGCAATGTCGATAATGAATAGGGAGAGGTGAAACAGAGAAGTGAAATAGAGAGAAGTACCGCAGGCAGCACCAAGGCAAGTCGCAGGCTTTTGTTCAAGAGCCTGCGCCCTCATCGTCACAGATGAATGCAGGGCAAGGCGACCTTGCGGTAGGTGGCATCATGGAAGGTTGACGCGGCTGCGGCCGGGTCAGCGATGCGTGTAGCTGTTTCAGACTGGTTCATGGTGTCTTGTCTCCTTATTTATTATGTGTATGGCTTGGTATTAGCCGATATGGCTCTGGCATGGTTTGCTTTGCTCGCTTATCTTCCTGCCATGATCCTGAAAGCGCTGGTGCTCTTCCTGCGGCACCAGCGCTCCGCCGGTGGTCCAAATGATGTGGGTAGCGCCGGCCAGCTCCAGTCCGTGGCGGCGCAGATAATCACGGCCGTCATTGCTGCTGCTCAGCCACGCTGGCCCACCAACGCCAGCCGCAGCCGAAGGCTCGAGTTCAATCCCCTCTGCTTGCAACACTTGGAGCAGTTGAGCGTACAGTTGCTGGTCACTCACAGTGAAGACGCCGGACAACTGTGCTGCCATCAGCGGACTCACTAGATGAGAAGCCTGCCCCACCGCCAAGCCATCGGCCTCGGTGCGATTGTCCAGGCCGATGTCGTAGACCGAGAGAGGGGCGTTCTGCTGCGATGCCAGCTGTACCAGCATGCAGGGCGAGGCAACCGGCTCGGCGAAGAAGCAGTGAACATGCTGGGCAAACAGCGCCTTAAGGCCGAAGGTAATACCGCCGGGCGCACCGCCGACACCGCAGGGCAAATAGACGAAGAGCGGATGGCTGGCATCGACAGTGCGCCCTGCTTCTGCCAGTTGCATAGCGAGATGCCGGGCCGCGGCGGCATAGCCGAGAAACAGCATGAGCGAACGTTCGTCATCGATAAAGTGGCAGTGCGGGGCTACCTGTGCCTGTGCTCGCCCGGCGGCCACCGCCGCCGCGTAATCACCGTCGTGCTCGACCACCTGCACGCCTCGCATGCGCAGACGATCCTTTTTCCAGATCTTGGCATCAGTTGACATGTGTACGACAGCCTTGAAGCCCAGTGCGGCAGCCATCACGCCGATGCTCAGGCCTAGATTACCGGTACTGCCGACAGTTACCGTATGGCGCGCGAACAGGGCGCGCGCCGGTTCGGATGCGAGCTGCCTCCGATCGCCATCGAGGCTAAGTACGCCATGGGCCACGGCGATGGACTCAGCTAGCGCCAACACTTCATGAAAGCCGCCACGGGCTTTGATGGAACCGGCGATGGGCAGCGCGTGGTCAGCCTTGATGAACCAGGTACCGTCGCGCTCCGGAACGCTTCCCATGGCCCGCTGCATGCGCGCCGCCTCGACCAGTTCGGATTCGATCACGCCGCCGCGGGCTTCCAGTTCCCCGAAGAGCACCGACATCAGCCCGGCACAGCGCGCAAGCCTGGTCTCGGCGGTAAGCACGTCGGCAACCGTGGGTGCATCCTCGGGCATGGCGCTGCCCAAGCGGGGATTGAGCCACAGCAGGGGTACGCGAGACTGTAGTTGTGCTAATAGATCAGGGGGGAATGCTTTCAACATAGTATTCATGAGAAGTAGCCTAGCGAGTGAATTTCATTGGTAATCGTGTTATAACTATAGACTACAGGCCTCCAGCGAAAAGTGATATTTTCTACTGTTTCCATTAGCTATACTAATTCGAATGCAACTCAACTCATCGATTCTCGGCGCCCTTCGCTGCTTTGAAGCGGCGGGACGCTTGCTCAGCTTCACCAAGGCGGCAGAGGCGCTGAATCTCACCCAAAGCGCGGTTAGCCAGCAGATCCGGCAACTCGAGGAACGTCTGGGCTATCCGCTGTTTTTTCGCCGGCATCGGAACCTGATACTCACCGTCAAAGGCGAAATGCTGTTCGAATGTGCAGCCAGGGCCTTTCTCGATATCGAACAGACACTCAAGCGCCTGGGCACGTTGGACAGTCCGCTGCAGGTCAACTGCCTGCCATCCTTCGCCTTGCAATGGCTGATGCCCCGCTTGGTCGACTTCCACCGTCTCCAGCCTGAAGTCACGGTGCGCCTAAAGGCAGAGTTCCAAGCGCTGGACCAGCATGCCATGAGCGCTGACGACATTGATGTCGCGATCCGCTTCGATCCGGGGCAATATGAGATCCTGCACGCCGAACCGATCCTCGACGAATATCTGATGCCGGTGGCAAGCCCGGAATACCTTGCACGCCACCCCAAGTTCGCCGCAGGGGAGTGGATCGGGGATGTCACCTTACTACATGACTCCGCTCCATGGGCCGGGGCGCCCGAGTTCATCGAATGGCGAACCTGGCTGGAGGCGGAGCGCCCCGACTGGCTAGGGGAGCTCGGCGGAGTGCAATTCAACCTGTCGATCCTGGCCATCGGGGCGGCATTGAATCACCAGGGCGTGGCTATGGCACGCACCGCCCTGGTTCTCGACGAGATCAAGAGCGGCCGGCTGGTTAACGTGTTCGGCCGACTAATACGGGCACCCGCGCGCTATATGCTGCTGGTGCAGCGCGAAGACGACCGGCGTGTGGCAGTGTTTTCCCAATGGCTGAAGGAGGAGTGCCGCCGCTTCAGCGAACTGCGGCAGCAGTTGTTAGCAATCTAGTTATCCAAGTATCAATCGGCACGGCTTTGTTGCGGTAGGGGCGCGGCAGAAATCCGCGAGCGCATGTAGGCTGCGGGGTTACCGATATAGCGGCCACATAGGGCCGCGCGTGCTAGTGCCGTGGCTGGCCAGCGCCGTCCGGTCAGTCGCAGTTATTGCTGGTTCGCTGCTATCTCTGGTTTGAGGTGGGCGCCGGTCGCAGTTAATTCCGGTCGAAAAAGCCGCTGAATGCAGGTTGGAGCGTTTTTGAATGCAGGTCGCTACAGTTAGTCGTTTCGATCGCAATGCCGCCACGCCAACGGGTCGCTTGCATATGGAAGACTTCGCACAAGAGCTGGAATTGCGGCTGGAATCCAATTATGAGGGCAACTATGCGGTGATCAGTGCTGTGCTGCAGATCGCGTCCTCCACCGCAGAGCAGGATTTGTTCGAGCTGCTTCGCCGCATCAAAGTGAACGAATTATTGGGCAATTTCGATGTTATAGACGCGACGACAAGTCATTAGATGTAGTTAATTTATTGCGTGTTTCAGATTAGTCTGCTCCATAATTCTAATAAACTTTGACTGTTCGTTTGCTAGCTGAATTGTTCCTGTCAGTTTGATCCACCATGCGCATACTGGCAAAAGCTGCCACACGTTTATATGACGCTTCAAATTCCAGTTCTTTTAAATTAAGATGAAGTTGTTACAAACTGCGCCGATTCCAATGTTTTTGCCAGCTTTGGTTTAAGCCATCTTGGAATGCAGTGCATATTTATCGATACACTCGTTGCCTGTCGCTCCGCATAGGTCGACTCTGTTATTTCAGAGCAGATGGCTCCGGACAGTGTTGCGGGAGATGTCCAGTAGTCTGGCGATCTCTGTCATGAAATCTGGTCAAGAATATGCCAGAGTCGATTAATGGCGAGTAATCCCGTCTTTATCACTCTAGTCTCCTACTCATCAAGTTAAGTAGAATCGCGCGCTAAACGTAGGGGGGAATTTGAGTATGAATCAATACATTCAACCTCTCCTATCAGAGAAGAACGCGATTAAATGTGGTTTGGCGCAGTTGACTAATCACCACCGAAATTGCTTCATTATTCTATAGATCAATCTCGTAGTGATAGTTATCCATGATCAATCTCCGTAACTTATTCTAGCGTATTAGCTGAAATAACACTTCAGTTTTGTTTCGGTCATTTCTATAACTGTAGAGTACACTGAACCAAGAAAATCATGCATATCTGATGAAATTGAAGATTTTTTTACTCCAGGCTGCGCAATGGCAAATTCAAATTTTACTTCAGTATATTTGAGCGCTTTTTTAATCTGCTCAATGCCAGATGCGTTACCATGATAAAACCGCTTACCCTTTAATACCCCTGAAGACTCCCTTCTTACAATGTGCTTTAGTAATTCTTCAGGCCTCCATTTATATCTCAAAGATACTATTGCTTGTCCGCCGACTTCGTAAAGATCATCTAATCTTGCGCCAGCAATATCAATCGTATCTGGGGATGTCCATGTTGCAGCCTGGGGAACTGCGTATCGCAAGGATATATCGCCTACAGCTACCTGGGCACACATCCATCAATTTACCTCGTCTGCAGTTGTGCATCCATCTCTGATGGGAGTCGCTGAGCGTCTTTTCTTATATCTACTCAATAGCACGGCGAGCAAGCCTCAGGTAATCGATGTCCAACATGTGGTGGAGATGATGCTCTTTCCCGGGCATAACCGATATGTGATGCCGGCAAGGAACTGGCTTGCATTGGAACTAGATATGGGGGATGGTGGGACGAATTGCAGGCTGTGGGCAACCTGGCGATGTGAAACCGAAAATGGTTTTTCGAACCACCTCCAGGCGGTGCAACCAGCTCACTTGTAACTGCGTTCATAACAAACGATCCTCTGCAAATCCTTAAAAGACTACCTGAAACCGCAATATCACCTGACCCTTGAATTTTCAGTTTAAGGTCAGCCTGGCCCAGGTCAATCATAGTAGCGTCGCCGCTGGCCAGCTCTGCTGGTCAGTCGCACAGCGACCAAGGCGATCCTCGCCTAAAAGGGGGCATTTGACGAAAGGGAAATTAATGTACGCTAAGCTTTTGAAATCGGTAGCAACGGCCTGAATCCGCCCTTCTCGACCCACCTGTGCTGTTTCCAGGCATAGTCGCCGGTCAAATTAATATGGTTCCAGTGAATCGGCGCAACGTGCTTGAGCAACGCGTCACCAATGGGATTTCCCCCCATTCTTTATTTCGGCAGCTGCACGATTGTAGTGCGACCTGACTTACAGAATTCCTGAACAAATCTGCCTGCGTATCTTTGCCTGATCTGATTCGGCTTTCCCATGCTTTCATAATCAAGGAGGCAACTGTTTGAGCACGAATTGTCTACACAATTTCGAGCATTGAACGTGTCGACGGATCCCGTTGCAAGGAAAATCTCACGCACAACAGAATTTGTTGAATTCTTTCATACTTTACGAATGCATCGCTAGACAAACGTAAGGATTTCTATAGCACTCGGGGCCAACATGGCTGTAAGTTTTTGAAATATTTAGGGAATTTTCGTAACCGTGTCAAATTGCACGAAAAGTACGATTACCCTTCACAATGGACGGTTTCTGGTGGCAGGCAGCAGGTGGTGCACTCTACATCGTCGGCATTGCGTTTGATGCCACAGATCACAAATGGCGTCACGGACACGGGGTTTAGATGAGCGATCAGTGCACAGTTGTGCCGTGCTCGGCAAATCGCTCGACAGCGGGTAGTTACCTCTTGTGATAGTAGACCAACTGGTTACCGTTTACATCATCAGCGGTCGCGCTTCTTTTGGAATTGCACCAACTGTGATTTCACCCAGCACCGTGCGTGGATGAAGATCCGATTGCGAAACCATCGTGATCAACATCGCCGCATCGGTTTCATGTTTATACCCCAGCCTTTAGGAATAGCCGAGCACTTCAACAAGCCTACCCGGAAAAAGTGACTGCCTTTGCGGGCCAAAAAGGTAGAACAGTCCTTGCTAGGAACATCAGAGTTTCTTTTGAAAGTTGACGTAGATGAACTGGCCACGGTTGTTATAGTTGTATGGGTCGAAGCCGAAGGATGCGTTAAAGAATGGCGGCTTGGTTCCCAGGATGTTCGATGCTCCAACTGCAATGCGCGTGCCTTTCATGAATCCCGTGGCTGCCTTGTCCTGATACGCCAGTTGCAAATCAAGGAATGCCCGCGCACTCAATGTGTATGGCACGCCGCGGCGATCCTGATAGCTACCTACGTAGCGGATTGTGGGCGAGAGATCAAAGTTGGCATATTCGATCGAGCCGGCCACCGAGCCGCGCCACTTGGGAGAAAAGCCGTCGAAGGAAAACGATCCCAGGCGGTCTTCGATAACGCCCGGCACAAGTTCAGCCTTATAGTTCAGAACACGCGTTACATTGCCGTTCACAGACCAGCGTACAGAGCCAGTCTTGGCACGGTAATTGACCTGCGCATCAATGCCATTGGTCTTAGATGTGCCGAAGTTGACGTAACCCGCATCAATCGACTGCAACGCTCCCGGGCGACCCAGGGCAATATCTTCAGCCGTCTGCGGCGCCCTGACTACGCGGTTTGGAAACAGATCGGCATGGTCCACAAGAATCTGGTAGGCCGGCGAAACCACCCTGTCATCTTGCGATACCCACCAGGCTGACAGACTCACGTCCAGATGCCGGGTGGCCGCATCGATGGGGGTGAATCGAACGCCGACCGTGTAGGTGTCCGCTTTTTCCGCCTTCAGGTTTGCACCTCCGCCGCGGGTTGTCGGCACCGTGACGACGGCACCGCCACGCGTAGGATCGGTGGCGCTGGCCGGCACAGTATAAGGCACGCTGCTGACATACGACAGCGGCGGAGCACGGAAAGAGGTTCCCCAAGTGCCCGAAAAAAGCATACCTTCCACTGGCTCCCACTCATAGCCCATCTTTGGATTGAACGAGTTGCCGAAGTCACTGTAATGGTCGTATCGTCCGGCGCCCGACAGTGCCAAGTTTTCCAGAATTGGTGCCCGTACTTCGACATAACCACTGGCCACGCTACGGCTGCCGTGGGTGTTATCGAAGGGAGAAGTGATGTCGAGTTTTTCCCGGCGTAGTTCAGCACCCACGGCAAAGGATAAGGGACCACCCGGCAAATCGAGAAGCGCCCCACTAAGCTGAGCGTCTGTGCTTAAGGCACTGGCCAGGTAGCGCCTGTCTACCGCTGGCAGCAGCGATTGCAGAACAGACGTACTGGCAATAGGCCCTGTCGTGAACAGGTTCAGCGTTGCTGTCGGGTCAGGATTATTCAGGACTGCCTGAATCCTGCTCGTGTCGTAGTAATTGTCTTCGTGGACGCGATTGTCATCACGCGAGTAGTTCGCAGCGAGCTCCCAGCGCAAATCCTTGCCCAGTTTCCCGCGGACGCCGACGAGAAAACGCGTGAAGGTATCGCTAGACCTATTGAGATCGGAGCCAACGCCCGTCAGCAATTTATTGACGCCCACGTCAACGCCAAACGGGTTGTAGGGATTGCTCTTCGGAACAATGATTGATGTGCTCACAAACGGCAGTGTGGAAAAGTACTGGCCGTTCTGACGGGAAGCCAAGAGGGTCGCAAATGCCGAGGTTCCACCGCCCAAGTTGTAGGTCAGATCTGCTACGGTGCCGAAGCGTTCGACGGGAGACTGCAGATAGGCCTGTTGATAGTATTCGCTGCTGCGGCTCTCTTGCCCTGCAGTTGCCGCAAAGTCGGCCATCAATGGTGTGGCGCTGGCTGTTGTGGGGATGGTGGCTCGGCTCGATGTCAGCCCGGGAAGATTGCCACCATTGAGCGAGTACACGGTACCTTGGCTGGTATAGGGCAGGCGGCGATCTGTGAAACCGAACCGCCTGTAGTCCAGGTCGCGCGTGCGGTCCCGATCGCTGAAGCGAATGCCATCGGTGTTGAAGTAGTCGGCGCTCAGCGACCCATGCAGAGCACCTGACGAGAAGCCGTAATTGGCAGATACCCGGCGCTCTTGCCCCACGCCGCCTTCTGCGACGCCGTAGCGGCCATCAAAGGTCAACCCATTGCTTGAACGCTTGAGGATGACGTTGATGATACCGCCCACTGCGTCTGCGCCATAGATTGCCGAGGCACCATCGGCCAGCACTTCAATCCGCTCGACGGCCGACAGAGGAATGCTGCCTATGTCGAATGCCACCCCGTTGGCGCCGGAAGGTGTAACGCGCCGGCCATCGATGAGTACCAAGGTCGTGCCTGCACTCAGGCCCCTGAGCTGGATCGGTGCAGCACCCAGAAAGGCGCTCGTAGGCGTAGGCGTCATACCGGCCTGGCTGTTTTGCGCCACTACGTCGCGCACTGAGCCCTCCCCGCTACGCTCGATGCTCTCCTTATCAAAGATGGTGACCGAACCTGGGATCGACTTTGATGAACGGGCAATGCGTGAACCCGTTACAATAACGTTGTCAACCACATTGCTACCAGTTTCTACCATGCTTGTAGCTGTGGGGGCTTCTGCTTTTATAACCGTTGGAGCATCTGCGCGAACAATCAAAAGACCCGATCGCCCTCGCTCTATGTGGAAACCTGATCCAACAAGTAACGTATCTGCTGCTTCCTGCAAACCGTAGCGCCCCTTGAGAGCCGATGAGCGCTTCCCATTAACTGAATTGTTATCGAACGCGAACTGCTGCTGGGTGGCATGCGCCAGCGCTACCAGGGCGGCCCCCAGTTCCTGTGATGGAATATCTAGCGTGTAGCTCTGAGCTTGGGCATAGGCTGGCGCAAGCTTAAAGGATGTTGTCAGAATCGCTAGAGCAATGTTTCCCGAAAGAAAGGCTATTCTTTTTCTTTTAGTTCGCAAGTTTGTCTCCTTTATTTTTTATCTGGTTTGGTGCCATACACGTAATACGCACCAAATCTCAAGCGGGACAGCATCAGGACAAAAAATTATTGCGCCCCTAGATTTGACCTAATATTTAACGTCGTCTTGAGCATGCACTTGATGACAATAGATAAAGTTTTATGGGTCTCATTACCTTTAATTTTGTCGGAAAAAAGAGGTAATTCACTGATGAAGTCCAGAACGCACTGCGTCCCACTTTTCTTGGTTCCGGCTTTGTAAGCGCTTGGGCATCCAGGGGACAAGCGAGATGGCAGCGTAGTAGGACATGCTCGCTATGTTCTGCTCGACTGAGAATCCCCGAAGCCTAAGGTCGCTTAAGCATGCTGCCACGCACCGTGTACTCCATGCGAAATGCTGAAAATCCCCACAGTAACAGCCACCTCTAAGCTACGATTGGTACTGCCGCGAGGGTTGGCACTTATTACTAGAGCATATTTCTAAAATTTCGAGGTGAAGAAAATTGCCATTTTTTTTTAATTCGGTTATTTTCTTTAATCGACTTCCTGTTCGGAGATATAGACTTGTTCAAACTTCCCCCGGCCTCCTATGTAAAGTTATCTCCAATGTTGCAAGACATCGAGTTCAACTGCCTTTTTGCTAGGAGCGTTATAGAAGGCTTAGCGAATGGCGAAGTCTGGACGGACTGTGAAGTCGATCCAACACTGGTTCACATAGTTCATTCGTACGGAATGTCCTTGCTCCTGTTCCGCACAGAGAACCCTGATCTGGTTGTGCTCCGGAACCATATAAATTCCTGCCGCGACCGGTTGGAAGATATCTGGATGCAAGTGCACCCAAAACGATATGCAGCGTTAATTGATGTTAGCCTCGATGTAGAGCCAGCGGCGCCCAATAGCTCGGCCTCTGCCTTTCGGATTCAGCGTCACGCTCGCAGTAACTTCACATTCGTGCCAGAGCGATATGCGGAACTGGTTTCACGATACGAACTGCCGAGCCGGTTTCTCGTACGGCCAATGTCTGCAGATGACTTCGCACTTCCCAACATTTCCGTTTCGCCGCATCGGTTCTGGCCTGATGCTCGTAGCTTCTTGGCTCACGGTGGTGGTTATTGTATTACTGATCGCGGGCAAGTCGCTTCGCTCGCATTTACATCGTTTCGCCTAGGTAACCAATTAGAAATTGGAGTCGAGACGTACCCGGAATTTCGTGGCATGGGGCTCGCAAAGCATGCTGGGGCGGCCATGATTGATTATTGTCTCGCTGAGGGACTTCAACCGGTTTGGTCCTGCAGGAAACAAAACCTTGCTTCGTTCGCGCTCGCCCTAGCGCTTGGCTTCGAACCCAGTATTGAAGGGCCGTACTATTGCTTGCCAGGAACTCGCAAGCAATCCGGTACCGCCTAACAATTCGTTCAAGTCGAGCCCGCTCAGCAGGCTGGCTTTATTCAGGCGTTAGGCGTCACATGTCAGTCACATCCTAGCACTTGCCTAGGTGTGCCGATCTTCCAGGAACAAGTCATGCAAATAGCCATGGTCGCGGCTGGCTTTAGTGCCGGTGAAGCCGATGCCTTGCGGCGAGCCATGGCGGCCTGGAAGAAAAAAGGGAATCTGGAGCAGTTTGAACAAAAGCTCACTGAAGGAATGGCTGAGCGTGGTTATGCACCTGAATTTGCGGTAGGCATCATAGGACAGATACGCGGCTTCGCTGAATATGGATTCCCTGAGAGTCATGCGGCCAGTTTCGCCTTGCTCGCATATGCCAGCAGTTGGCTGAAATGCCATGAACCAGCCGCATTCCTATGCGCATTGTTGAACAGCTTCCCCATGGGATTCTATTCGAGATCAGCCTTGGTGCAGGATGGTAAACGTCATGGCCTCATCGTCAGACCTGCGGATGTGCGCATTAGCAACTGGGATGCCAGTCTGGAACCTATCGCGGATAAACAACCAGCAGTCAGGCTCGGCCTCAACAATATCAGTGGTCTCAAACAAGACGCTGCCTGGCGTATCGAGGAAGCAAGGGCAATTGCGCAGTTCACGAGCGTCAGTGACCTGTCAGGTAGAGCCAAACTGGATAGAAATGATATCCAGGCACTGGCCAAGGCAAATGCGCTGGAATCACTGGTAGGCAATCGTCGCCAGGCCATGTGGCAATCGGTCGTCAGCATTCCAGACAAAGGACTCTTGCGTGATGCCAGTGTACTTGAAGAAAATCTCGAACTGCCTGCGCCATCCGAAGGAGAAACGATTGTTGCGGATTACCAAAGCCTGGGCTTGACACTTGGACGACATCCTTTGGCATTGCTACGTGAACGACTGCGGAAAATGCGATTCTTGTGTTCAGACGTATTGCACGTCAGCGCAGACGGGATGCTGGCACGCGGATGTGGGATTGTGATTGTGCGACAACGGCCTCAGACTGCAAATGGTGTGGTGTTCCTGACGATTGAGGACGAGGCTGGGACCGTGAATGTGATCTGCTGGTAGAGCGTAGTTGAAGAGTTTCGCAGGGAGATTTATGGGGCTTCACTTATTGGGGTTTACGGGCGTTGGCAGAGTCAGAATAATGTGCAGCACCTGATTGCTATGAGGCTGGTGGATTTGTCTCACATGCTTGGTGAACTGGAGACAAAGAGCCGGGATTTTTGTTGAAAGGGCTGATGTTGCCTCTGTTAAATTTATCGATTTTGTGAAAATTTATTAAAAACACCAAACCAGCGTGATTTTAATGCTAGACCGTAGCATAATAAAAATGCATTTTAATTTTGCAATTAATGAGGACTGATAATTTATTGTTGGCAACTCTAATGCAATTTCGAAATCATGCAAACTAATTTACCAAATTACATATATTTCTTATATCTAAAAGACTGTAGAAAACTTTAGATTTTGGAAAAAATAAAATCAATATGGTTATCGGCACTCAAAAAATCGCCAAGTTCAATAACTGCTGATGAAGTTCTTTCATTAAAAACCGCAGGTGCTGTGATAGATGATATATTCGTCTAATGAACAGTATCATTAGATGGCAACTAAAGCTATGCGTAACAAGGCCTTGTGAGCTTCGTCTAATAATTCACCAGCTATAAGCGATGCTCACGTGAAGAATTTCAGCTTGCTCTATGGCGCAGACGGGCAAGTCCGACTGTCGCCTGCCTACGATATTGTCGCCTACGCTGCCTATATCGACGGTAAGGGTCATGCGCTCAAGTTCTATCCCGACCAAGCCGCACGAGCCGAATTGACTCCGGGGTTTTACGGCACTTGGCCAATATTTGGGAAATTCCGGAAACACGCCTGAAGGATGTCGTCGCCCAGACGGTAGATCAGGCCATGCGCTCTTGGCTGCCGATGATCCAGGGATCGATGCTGCTCGCCGGTCAGAAGGAGAGGTTGCTGGGGCATCTTGAAAAGAACCTCAGCGTCATCGCCTGGCGCAAGCGGAACGATCCAGAATCATAGGCAAATGTGAAGAATATTGCAATTTTCGACTCGAACATTGATAAAAGCGACCACAATAATATGGAGCGTTTTAATATCAAAAATGTTCACAGCTAATTAGTGCCAAAAACACTATTGCGTTAAAAAGTGGCGCGCAAATAAATTCGCGCCACTTTTCGCGCCAAATCAGTTACTGGCTATACTTATCTAGTCATTAACATAAACTAGAATCCGCGAAAAATCATCGAGGGCAACACATAAAAAGTAATTTCAAAATCAGAGACGCCTGTTTCATTTGCAATAATAAGAGGAAATCTCTCACCGGAAGCAAATACGAGATTGCGAATTTCAAAATTCCAAAGAGATGTCGCTTGTTTACATTTATGGAAGTTAGTAGATAAGCATGTACATTAGCAAATTTTTAATTGTAGTGTAAACAAAAAAAATCCCATTCCTCATAGAGAAATGGGCTCTTGTTTACAATGCTTAAAACCTATACGCTAAAACGGAATATCATCATCCATATCCGAGAAATTCGGTGCTGGGCGTGATGCTGGTGCCTGGCGTTGTTGTGGTGCTGCCTGTGGGCGTGGTGCTGGGGCGCCACCACCACCACCGTAACCTTCATCCATCGGTGCGCCGCCGCCCATGCCCTGGCGGCTGCCCAGCATTTGCATGCTGTCGGCTTTGATGTCGGTCGCGTATTTTTCTACGCCGTCTTTGTCGGTGTATTTACGGGTGCGCAGGCTGCCTTCTACATACACTTGCGAGCCTTTTTTCAGGTACTGGCCAGCGATTTCTGCCAGCTTGCCGAAAAAGGTGATGCGGTGCCATTCTGTCTGTTCTTTCTTTTCGCCGCTAGCCTTGTCTTTCCAGCTATCGGTGGTTGCCACGGTAATGCTGGTCATGGCGTCACCACTTGGCATATAACGTGTTTCGGGGTCGCGCCCCAGGTTGCCGACGATGATGACTTTATTCACGGATGCCATGTAGTTCTCCTATTTTTCCTGATTCAAATATATGTAAGGCACTGACCAGATCAACACAACCGACCTGGCCTATTAAGATTTAAGCCTGTACCGGCGCGGCAGCCTTGCTGCGTTTCGGTATATTCGGCATGTAGACAGCGATTATAAGCCAGGCTGCGGTCAACACTGCGCTAACTACAAAAACTGATGATGGGTTGACGCTTTGCTTGAGCCAGCCCCCGATTGCCCCGCCACAAAACAGGCCAATTGCCTGCAAGGTGTTGTACACGCCCAGCGCCGCGCCCTTGGCCGAAGGTGGCGCAATGCGTGACACCAGTGACGGCTGGCAGGCTTCCAGTATGTTAAAGGCAATAAAAAATGCAAACAGCAAGCCTACCAGCATGGCTGGGGATTGCAAGTATTGCCATAAACCAAGCTCCACCACCAGCAACAAAGAAATCGCTGCGACGAAGACCTGTTTCATCTTGCCAAATTTTTCACCGATAAAAATGGCAGGCAACATGGCAATGAAAGAGGCAAACATCACCGGCAGATACACTTTCCAGTGGGCGGTCACCGGCAAGTCGGCATATTGCACCAGGGCGGATGGCACGACGACAAACATCGCCATCTGTGTCATGTGCAGGGCAAACACGCCATAATTGAGGCGCATCAGCTCGCGGTTTTTAAGAATGACAGAAAAAGGTACGGGTGCATGGCGGATGGCAGGTGCATCTGGTGTCACAAATACCACAACGGCAATACCGATCAGTGCCAGCACGCCGGTCATGGCAAAAATACCACCCATACCTATGCGTTGATACAACAGTGGCGCAGCCACCAGCGAAAAAGCAAAGGTCAGGCCGATAGAGCCGCCAACCATGGCCATGGCCTTAGTGCGGTGTTCTTCCCGTGTGGAGTCAGCGATCAGGGCAGTAATCGCGGCAGAAATCGCGCCCGCACCCTGGATAGCCCGACCGATGATAACGCCAACCACCGTGCTTGCCGATGCGGCAACAAAAGCACCGATGGCAAACAACAGCAGGCCAATCACAATAATGCGCTTGCGCCCGAACTTGTCTGAGGCGATGCCAAACGGGATCTGCCCAAATGCCTGGCTCAGTCCATACATGCCCATGGCCAAGCCAACCAGGCTGGCGTTATCGCCATCCGGCAAGGTTTTGGCATGAATGGCAAAAACCGGCAAGATCAGGAACAGGCCCAGCATACGCAGGGCGAAAATGGATGCCAGCGAGGTACTGGCGCTGACCTCTTGCCGGCTCATGCCGGCAGGTTCCATTTCGTTCAGCGTAGAAGCATCTGAAGGTGTTGCAATAGTCATATTCAAAACCCGCCTAATGAGTAAGGACACGTTAACACCGGTTTCTGGATTGCCTGAAACAGGCGTCAACCCGCCCTAAGTTTGCGAAAAGCAAAGACGAGCCCACGGTAATTTTCAAAACCCGTTATAGTATCAGGTTGCACGCCTACTTCCTCCAAATTCGGCCCAAATTCAGCTCCAATACCATGACCACACGTACAAAAGCAGCAAAAGCGGCTAAACCCGCAGAAATCGATTTTGATGCCACTGATATTCAGTTGGCACAAAAGCGGGACTTGATACGCGTACGCGGTGCCCGCACGCACAACCTGAAAAATATCAGCCTTGACCTGCCGCGCAACAAGCTGGTGGTCATCACTGGTCTGTCGGGTTCGGGCAAGTCTTCACTGGCGTTTGATACGCTGTATGCCGAAGGCCAGCGCCGTTATGTAGAATCGCTGTCGGCCTATGCACGCCAGTTTTTGCAGTTGATGGAAAAGCCGGATGTGGATTTGATTGAAGGTCTGTCCCCTGCGATTTCCATCGAACAAAAAGCCACTTCACACAATCCGCGTTCCACCGTCGGTACTGTCACCGAAATTCATGATTACCTGCGTCTGTTGTATGCCCGCGTCGGTACGCCGTATTGCCCTGACCATCCAGAGAACCCGCTGGCAGCACAATCGGTATCGCAAATGGTGGATGCCGTGCTGGCCATGCCGGAAGATACCAAGCTGATGATACTGGCCCCCGTGGTTGCCAACCGCAAGGGTGAACACATGGATTTGTTTGAGCAGATGCAGGCTCAGGGTTTTGTGCGCTTTCGCGTGCAGAGCGGCACGCATGATGCCAAAATCTATGAAGTCGATAACCTGCCCAAGCTGAAGAAGACCGAGAAGCACACCATCGATGTCGTGGTAGACCGCGTCAAGGTCAAGGCGGATATCAAACAGCGCCTGGCAGAATCTTTCGAGACTTGCTTGCGTCTGGCAAATGGTCGTGCGCTGATTGTGGATATGGATAGCAATCATGAACAACTGTTCTCGAACAAGTTTGCCTGCCCTATCTGCGGTTATTCATTGCAAGAGCTGGAACCGCGTCTGTTCTCTTTCAATAACCCCATGGGTGCCTGCCCTGAATGTGATGGCCTGGGGCATATAGAATTTTTTGATCCAAAACGTATTGTCGCCTTCCCTAATCTGTCGCTGGCCAGTGGTGCCGTCAAGGGTTGGGACAGACGTAATCAGTTTTATTTCCAGATGCTGTCCAACCTGGCAGCATTCTATGAATTTGATATTGACACACCTTTTGAGCAATTGCCGGAATCGGCGCAGCAAATCATTTTGTATGGTTCTGGCAAGCAGCATATACCGTTCACCTATATCAATGAAAAAGGCCGTACCGTCATCAAGGAACATAGCTTTGAAGGCGTGGTCACCAACCTGCAACGCCGTTATCGCGAAACTGATTCCATGGCCGTCAAGGAAGAGCTGGCCAAGTTCATCAATGAAAAACAATGCCCATCCTGTGACGGTGCACGCCTGCGTATAGAGGCACGTTTCGTCAAGGTCGGCACTGGCAAGCAAGAGAAAGCAATTTACGACATTAGCGCCATGCCACTGCGTGAAACCCTGCATTTCTTTGAACACCTGAAACTGACCGGTGCCAAGCGCGACATCGCTGACCGTATCATCAAGGAAATCACGGCCCGTCTGACTTTTCTCAATAACGTTGGCCTGGATTACCTGTCGCTGGAACGCAGCGCCGATACCCTGTCTGGCGGCGAAGCCCAGCGCATACGCCTGGCTTCGCAAATCGGTTCTGGCCTGACTGGCGTCATGTATGTGCTGGATGAACCGTCTATCGGCTTGCATCAGCGCGACAATGACAGACTGATCGACACGCTCAAGCATTTGCGCGATATAGGCAACAGCGTGCTAGTGGTGGAGCATGATGAAGATGCCATACGCTGTGCCGACTTTGTGGTCGACATGGGCATAGGTGCAGGTGTACATGGTGGCGAAATTATTGCCCAGGGTACGCTGGAAGACATCATGAGTAACAAGCGTTCATTGACGGCACAATACCTGAGTGGCGCACTGGAAATTGCCGTTCCCAAAAAGCGTACGAAAGCTGACCCAGCCAAGCAATTGCTGATTGCCGGTGCGCGTGGCAATAACCTGAAAAAAGTCTCGATGAAATTGCCGGTGGGCTTGCTGACCTGCGTGACCGGCGTATCCGGTTCGGGCAAATCAACGCTGGTGAATGACACGCTGTACCACGTGGCTGCGCGCCATTTGTATGGTTCACAAACAGAACCGGCAGTGTTTGACCATGTCAGCGGTCTGGAGCATTTTGATAAAGTCATTTCTGTCGATCAGGCACCTATCGGTCGTACCCCGCGTTCCAATCCGGCTACCTATACCGGTTTGTTCACACCGATACGCGATTTGTTTGCGACTGTACCAACAGCAAAAGAGCGTGGCTACAGCGCTGGCCGTTTCTCATTCAATGTGAAGGGTGGTCGTTGCGAAGCCTGCCAGGGCGATGGCGTCATCAAGGTAGAGATGCATTTCTTACCCGACGTGTATGTGCCTTGCGATGTCTGCCACGGCAAACGCTATAACCGCGAAACCCTGGAAGTGCATTACAAGGGCAAGAACATCAATGAAGTACTGGGCATGACGGTTGAAGATGCGTTTGAATTCTTCAAGGTGGTACCTATCATTGCGCGTAAATTGCAAACCCTGCTGGATGTGGGTCTGGGATATATACGGCTGGGGCAAAGTGCCACCACGCTGTCGGGCGGTGAAGCTCAGCGTGTGAAGCTTTCGCTTGAATTGTCGAAGCGTGATACCGGCCGCACCCTGTACATTCTGGATGAACCTACCACGGGCCTGCATTTCCATGATATCGCCCTGCTGCTGAAGGTGATACACAAGCTGCGTGACCAGGGTAATACGCTGGTCATTATTGAACATAACCTGGATGTGATCAAAACGGCTGACTGGCTGATCGATCTTGGCCCTGAAGGTGGAGCTGGTGGCGGCAAAATTATTGCCACGGGTACACCGGAAGAAGTGGCAGCCAATCCGGACAGCGTCACTGGTAAGTATCTGCTGCCCTTGCTGAAAAAGTCGAAATAGTCATACTCCATCGTAGCTGAAAGGCCGTATTTCCTGAACGGGAAATGCGGTTTTTTACTATCTGTGGCAACTTGGTAACTGCAGCACCAAGTCCATATTTACAGGTGCGCGACAGCGCTTGGTTATAATAGAATTTAATCCGTCGCGGCATGCCGCAGCAAAACATAATAAAGAATCTGCCGCAACCATGAGCATACGTCTGATAGTTGGCCTGGGAAACCCCGGCCCCGAATATGAACAAACCCGCCATAATGCGGGCTTTTGGCTGGTCGACCAGTTGCCGGTCAGCCTGCAAAGGGACAAGAATTTTAATGCCCTGGTTGGCAAGACCCGTATCGCCAGTCACGAAGTCTGGTTGCTGGAACCGCAGACTTTCATGAACCGTTCTGGTCAATCGGTGGGTGCCATCTGCCGCTTTTACAAAATCACGCCAGACCAGGTGCTGGTGGTGCATGATGAGCTGGATATGTTGCCTGGTGTCGCCAAACTTAAACAAGGTGGTTCGTCCGGCGGGCACAATGGGCTCAAGGATATTACCGCCGCACTGGGTACCCAGGATTACTGGCGTTTGCGCATAGGCATAGGCCACCCGCGCAGCCTGAACCTGCAACAGGGCGTTGCTGACTTTGTACTGCACCGCCCGCGCAAGGAAGAACAAAGCCTGATTGAAGAAGCGATTGCAAAGAGCCTTGATGTATTACCCATGCTGGTTGAAGGAAAATTCCCTGAAGCGATGATGCAACTACACACCACAAAATGAAGTCAGCCATCCAAATTCATGCAGGCCGCAAAGCCTTTGACCATCTTAGTCAGTATGGTTTACGGGCGCAGGATGTGGCTATCATTCCCGCTGCGGCTGGTGGCCCCAAGGGCTTGATACTGCAAGCGCTGGATCAATGGATTTTTGGAGAATGGTTACCAACCGCCCCGCGTGAACGTACGCTGATAGGCGCATCTATCGGTGCCTGGCGCATGGCAGCGGCAAGCCAGTCTGACCCGGTGGCTGCCTTTGCCCGTCTGGGTGATTTGTATTGTGAGCAGCGTTACCCGGAAAAACCGACGGCACAATACGTCACCCGCGAAATACAACAATTGCTGCACGCCTTTATCGGCGGCCATGAATCAGACATCGTGCATCAGCCACTGCACAGGCTGCATCTGCTGGCAGGACGTGGTCGCGGCTTGCTGAATGCACCCAAATCCCGGCACAAGGCCAAGGCTGGCTTTGTGGCGGCCAGCTTTGCCAATCTGGCTTCACGCTCACGGCTTGCCAAGCATATGGACCGCGTGGTGGTGGGTGACATGCGTGATCCGCTGTTTTGGTTAAAGGCCCGCTTTGACAGTTTTGATACCCATTTCTGCCAGCTGACAGAAGACAATCTGGCCCCTGCCCTGCTGGCATCCGGCACGCTGCCGCTGATCATGGAGCCGGTGATAAATATACCGCACGCACCTGCCGGCAGTTATTGGGATGGCGGCATTATCGATTACCATTTGGCATTGCCGTATTCACGCGTGGCTGGTGACAAGGATGGCGGCCTGGTGTTGTACCCGCATTTCACTGACCATATTGTGCCAGGTTGGCTGGACAAACCCCTGCCATGGCGGCGCGCCGGTCTGGGCAGGAACCGCGAATGGCTGGACAATGTGCTGATGATCGCGCCGTCACCGGCATTTTTGCGAACCCTGTCACGCAGCAAACTGCCTGACCGCAAAGACTTTTTTTACTACGGCACAGACCACGATTTCCGCATACTGAACTGGAAACTGGCGATTTCAGAAAGCAGTCGCATACGTGATGACTTTGCTGCATTTGTAGACAAGCCGGATATGAGCCAGGTCATACCGCTGAATTTTTAATTTCTACGTCAAGGCGGATGGTGGCAACACCAGCGCAGTGTTCTGCCGTTGCTTTGCCACGTAGGCAATCAGCTCAGGAAAGAATTCCAGAAAGCCTGCTGACAGAGCAACATGATGGGTTTCCAGATCAGCTATACCTTCGCGCAAGAGATGACCGTTCTTTGACAATCTTTGCGACACCCGACGCAAGGCAAAATCAACACCGGCAAAGTCCCGGTAAGAACCCAGCCAGTCCTGGCTGACCATGTACGGTAATGCGCGTTGCAACTTATCTGGCAAGATACTTTCATGCGCCTGCAAGGCTATGTAAAAGCGGGTGATCAGATCTTGCATGGGTGCGTCAGAATACCGTGACCAATGCTGGCTCAGCACATGGTCATAAAATACGTCCAGCAAGATACCGGCATAGCGCCGGTGCTGTGGCTGGAATAGCCGGCGGGCATCCAGTACCAGCGGGTGGCTGTCGGTATAGCTGTCTATCTTGCGGTGCAGGATGATATCGGTCTGTATCGGCAGCGCATAAAGCGCGGTATCACTGGCTTTGACGAAATCCCCCAGCAAGGCACCAAGCATGGCTTGGTCGCTTTGTTGCGCCAGGAAGATGTGAGCGAGATAGTTCATAGGGTCAGCCAGAGTTTACCCCGCTTTGGGTAAAGCTGCCGAAGAGGCTGGCAGCAGTTTCACCTTACGTCCCTTCGACATTGGTCCGCGCAGCATCATCCTCTTCCGTCTTGCCTGACAAGGGAATATGCCTGCCACGCTGCTGCAGGGCTTGCCGTAGTAAATATTCAACCTGCGCATTGGCGCTGCGCAGTTCCTGGGCGGCCATGCGTTCGATCTCGCTCCACAACACGGGATCAATACGCAGGGGGAAGGATTTTTTTCCGGGGCTGGCCATTATCTGCCGTTCAGACGCGGTGTCAGGTAACTGAGAAGACGTTGCGGGTCTTGCGTACCGAGGAGTATGGTCTTGCCATTACGCAGGCTCAGACGTATCGCTTGCTTGCCATGGGCGTTGTACAGCATGCCCTGCCTGGTTCTGCGTATGCCCCAACCGTCCAGAAAGCTGGTATTGGTTGGGCCCGCCACCTGGATGTCTGCCAGTGCGACCTTCCACACTGGCCAACCAAGCCAGCCAAAACGCCAGGATAGATGAGTAGCATCTACCCGTATTGTCAGACTACCCAGCACCATTAACACCAGCAGGTTAACCAGCAACACAATGAATGGTGCCCATACAGGACGAGGACCATCCGCATGCATATGCATCCACAGATTAACCAAGCCCATCAACGGCAGGAATATCCATAAAAACTTGAATAACTGCCTTTCCACATAAATAGGGTGTTGCATATGCTTAGTCCATTAGCTGTTAATTGTACAAAGTGCCAGTGTTGATGACAGGCTGGGTCTCCTTGTCGGAACACAGCACCACCAGCAAATTGCTGACCATGGCCGCTTTTCTTTCATCGTCCAGTTCACATATTTTGCGCTCGGACAGACCTTGCAATGCGGCTTCCACCATGCTGACTGCACCATGTACAATTTTCTTACGGGCGCTGATGATGGCTTCTGCCTGTTGGCGACGCAACATCACCTGGGCAATTTCTGCGGCATAAGCCAGATGGGTGAGTTTGGCATCTTCCACATCGATACCGGCAGCCGTAAAACGCTTATGCAATTCGTCACGCATGGCACCGGCAACCACGTCCATACCTGCACGCAGGGTAGTCTCACCTTCGGCAAGATCTTCGCCATCGTCATAGGCATATTGCGTCGCCAGATGGCGTATTGCCGCTTCAGCCTGGATGTTGACGAAGCGTTCAAAATCATCGACATTGTAAATTGCCAGGGCCGTATCCTGCACGCGCCAGATAATGGCAGCACCGATTTCGACGGGGTTACCACGTTTGTCATTCACTTTCAAAGGCGCTGTGTTCAGAGTGCGGGCGCGCAGGCTGAGTTTGCGTTTGGAATAAAAAGGATTCACCCACCGCAGACCTTCGCTGCGGTCTGTGCCCTTGTACTGTCCAAACAGCGACAATAAGGCTGCTTCATTCGGTTGCAGCATATACAGACCGGTAAGAATGAAAATCCCAAGCACGACAACCGCCAATCGCAACAATACCCCCGGTACACTGGGGTCGCCGCCAGCACTCACCAGTCCAATAAAGCTGTAGGCACCGCCTGCCACCAAGAGCAGGCCGACAATGATCATGAAATAACCGTCTAGCGATGGGCGGGAACGCTCTTGTATTAATTTTTTACCAGTCGCTGACACTGAGGTAGTACTCATACTTTCTCCTGATAGATGGCACTTTGAAATCAAAGTGATATCACTTTAGGATGTAAGCATACGAATGTCAAGGACATTCACCAATCCCGGCACGACCACAGTGACCGCTTGCAAATAACAAAAAGGCCACTCGTTGCGGGTGGTCTTATGAGAAGAGAGAGGAATTCAGGATAGGGGAAACAAGGTCTTCACACGATTGCCTGCAAGCTGCTGGCTGGCCAGCAAGACAGACGTGTTCGTTTGCAAGTTATTCGATTCTGGCAATTGCTCAGGGGGAGCCTTGCCTTCTTCAAGCGGCTTCTGGCGGGTACCGGCAAAATACAAGAGCACACCCAGCATGGCAGCGGCGATCAAGACCCAGAACATGATATCGCTCTGAAAATGCACCAACAGGTAACCGCACACGAAGGGATTGAGAGCAGCACCAAACATGGCAAGACTTTGCGCACCATAGTAACTGCCGCGCTTGTCTGCAGGAGCGATCATATCAATGAACATGTACTCGCAAGGAATTACGATGACCTCCCCTATCGTGAAAGCCAGCGTCGCCACGACCCAGCTCAGGGAACTGCTGGCATGCATAAAGCCCAACAAGCCGACGACATACAACATGGCCCCCAAACTCACCCAGCGAAACAGGTATTTCTGCTGCATGAGTCTGCCTATCGGGTATTGCAAGAGCACTACCGTTACTGCATTGGTAATGAGGATAAACGGTAGTAGCTGTGCTGTCGCTTGTGTGCCCTTGCTGACGATCAGGTATTGCGACAAATAGCCCGAGACAAACCGGCCAAACACAAAGGACGTCAGGACGCTACCCAGGGTGAACAGTATGAGGCGACGATCACTTTTCAAAACGCCCATGGTTGCCTTGAAACCGGCAGCAACAGGTTTGACTTCTGTCGTCGCTTTGGATACCGCAGATTGCCTTCCCAGTACCTGTGATGCCATTAAGGAAAAGCCCGCAGCCAGCCATAGAGGCCCGGATACCTTGATCGCAAACAGCCAGGCACCCAACAAAGGGCCTGTCGCAAAGGCCATATTGATGAGCATATAGTTAAGCGAAAACGCCTTTGGTCTTTGCTCAGGCGGTAACAAATCAGCCAGCATGGCTTTCAGCGAAATACTGCGCAAGCTTAATGCCGATTCAATACAAATCAGGGCAAGCGTGGCAGTATAGGCATTCGGCACTATCGTCAGTGCAGCGGTACTGAGAGCGACCACGATACCAGCCACTTTCATCAGAGAATTTTTGCTAAATCTGTCTGCCAGATAACCCGCATAGAGGCTAAACAAGGTAGAAAAAAATATGCTGCCACCCAACACCCAACCTATGATTTGCTGGTTTATTCCAAGATGTTCGTTCAAGTACAGTGCCATGAAAGGCAGCGCAACAGCACGCCCCATGACAAAGACGAAGGAGCTGAATAATAGCCGTATCACGGTGGTGGGTAAGCGAAACATCGTTTTCCTTTTTCTGCAAATTCAAAAACAGGGACTTGCTGCCGTTTGACAGTATGGGAAAAAAAGCAGAAAAGAAAAATGGATATAATTCAGGAATATTTTTCCTCTTTTATGGAATAGCAGTCGAAACCAACTACCCGTTATGAGACTACTCGACCAATACCGTAAGCTGTATGCTTTTTTGCAGCATCATGAGCAACAACCAGGTCTGCCTGCCCTGGCGGTAGCCATGCATTGCAGCGAACGCAATATGCGCAATCTGCTGGCAAAAATGCAGCACCAAGGCTGGTTGAACTGGGAGGCAAGGCGAGGACGTGGCAATTATTCGCAACTGCAACTGCTGCAAACGCCAGATAGTCTGGCGCTGGATCATTTGTCGCAATTTCTGGCACATGGCGACCTGGAGCAGGCTTTTGCCAGCCTTGACGATAACCAGCGCTTGCAACTGGCAATGCGTCTGCCTGATTATCTGGGCATGCCGGACAGTGCCTGCCGCAGCTTGCGCATGCCGCTATTCCGCAAGGTTGAAAGCCTGGACCCATTGAAAGTCCATGGGCGGCTGGAAGCACATCTGGTCCGGCAGATTTTTTCACGCCTCACGACCTTTGATCATGAGCAACAGGCCTTGCGCCAGGCGATTGCCCATCATTGGGAAAGCGAGAAAAATGGCAGCATCTGGCATTTCTGGCTGCGCCCAGGTTTAAGCTTCCACGACGGTACTGAATTAGGCGTTGAAGATGTCAAAGCCAGTTTTTTACGCCTGCGTGATGAATCTGCGATTTACCAGCGTTTATACCGGCACATGCAACGCATCGATACTGGTCCCAGTCGACGCGTCAGCTTTTATCTGGATCATCCTGATCAACTTTGGCCGCACTGTCTGGCCACTGCCAACTCATCCATCGTGCCAAGGCGACGTGCAGCCGACTTTGAACGCTGTCCTGTCGGCAGTGGTGCTTTTCGCGTGACACGCAATAATACCTACCAACTGACCTTGCAGGCTTTCAAGGACTATTTCCGTGAACGCCCCTTGCTGGATGAAATCGACTTGTGGATGTTGCCGCCACCGTCCGGTCCATCGGGGTTTGATTTACAGTTTGGTTACGCTAACGAAGATTGCACAAAAAAACAAACCATCGCCGGTGCAGAATCGGGCTGCACCTATATCATCTGTAATCCATCGCGCAGTTTTTTCAAAACGGCGGAACAAAGACTGGCGCTGGCAGACTGGCTGGCGCCTGAAGTGCTGTTTGACCCAGATGAGCGCAGCAGGAAGGCTGCATCCGGTTTGCTGGCCATCTGGAAACACCGTGTCGCAAAAAAGCCCAAATGCAGCAGCTTCAAAGTTGGCTGCAAATTACGTATGGTCAGTGGTCAAACCCAGGAAATGTTGAGTCTCGCAGCATCCATCAAACAAAGACTGGAAGCAGGTGGTGTCAACGTCATCTGGACTAGCCTGCCGTTTGATCAATTGCTGGCACGTGACTGGATGAAAGATGCCGACCTGGTAGTCACGCGTGAAGTCATGCATGATGATCTGGACTTTGGTTGTTATGAATGGTTTGCCGCCGACAGTGTATTCCGCCGCTGGATGCCGGACTCTGCCCTGAAACCAATCGACATTGATCTGATGAAAATCAAGACACTGCCAGATAGCAAACGCCGCATGCTGGCTTATGCGCGGATAGGAAAACGCCTGGTGCAGGAAGCTTGGTTGATCCCCATTTCACACGAAAACCAGCAAATCAGCATCGCGCCACATGTGGCCGGTGTCAGGATGACGCCGTTTGGTTTTGTATCGTTTGACGAAATGTGGTTAAGACATTAAAGCACATAAAAAAACACCACGATCACAAGCGAAGGACCGTGGTGCCGTGCTGAAAAAAATACTGAAGAAAGTGTCGAAGAATCCGTGCAACAATCTTCAGAGACAACTCAACTGTTTACTGGCTTATAAATGTATTGACGCTGCCTGGATCAATATACGCGGTAGCCAGCCCACTTGAAACCGTATATTGACCAGCATATTCATTATTGTAGCTGGACGATGTTCTGTATTTCACAAACGAAGCAGCGCTTCCTGCACTCAATTGCAGCTTCACTTGTCTTTGCGAAGTACCGTTATTGATCGCCACCACCACTATTTTCCCACTGCTATCTTTGTACGCGGTGACGAACACATCAGCGTAAGGTTTTTCAGTTGCTGCAATACGTGTATATCCGGGACGAACATATTTTGCGTATTGCGACATGACATAGCCACGCTTGCTGACGTTGCCGTCTTCGGTAATCAGGCCGTAAGAGCGGCGGATATACCACCACACATAAGCACTGTAGTTAGCGACCATGCTGTTATGTAATTCCAATGCGGCAGGCATGGCCTTGGTCCAGTCATTCGCGTCAGAATTGTCAGTGTAATGCTCTGTCATCCACAGCTCTTTTCCTTTGCTGCGTGCGAGTGGATAATCACTGGGGCTGACGCCGTAAAGGTGACCAGCAACAATGTCAAACTGCGGCGCTGCATTTGCGTCATTGAGAATAGGGTCGGCCAGCGTTTTACTAAAATTCAAGGATTCCGGGGTCATGACTTTCAGCGAGCCAAATCGTGATCCTTGCGCCGCCAGGAAATTAATGAACTCTGTAGAATTCCATTGGCAGCCCTCATATGTGGGGTCCCAATCTGGTTCATTTTGAACAGAAATTCCGTATAAGGCCGCGTTACTCGATTCCATATAGGATGCAAAATTGAGCAGGTGGGTCGCATAATCAGGATAGTAAGTCGGTGATAGCCTGCCCGAAATGAGACTATTGTTGGTCTTCATATAGGCTGGTGGTGACCAGGGCGTCGCAAACAAGGTCACACCTTTGGCCTTGGCCAACTGTGCAGTTGGCACCTGCCTTTGCCAGTTGCTGTTTGAAGGGTCTATCCGCATGCGCATGATCGACAGACCGATCTGCCCGGTGCCCGTACCAAAGGCACTGTCAACTTGTGCGCTGGTTAAATCGTCTATCCACCCTGCGCCATTGAATCCACCAAATCCACGCATGGTTTGATAGGCGGTATTGGGATTGATAGCTACGGTTTGAGCAACAGCGTTGGCGCTGAACAAGATCAAGAACAAGTTCGCCAGAAAGCTCAAACAAGTTCTTTTTATTGATAAAAACGTATTCATAAGAAGTCTCCATATTAAGTTTATATTGATATAACACTTTTAATACAGGTAGTTTTCCCCTCAAAATCAGAGTGAAACTACGGCTTCCCATTCCAGTGACGGCCAGATTATTTTTTCCAGCTCAAAATACTGAATTTATCCAAACTCCGCGGATATTAACTTAATAAGAGTCATAGTACAACTTGCATGTTTATTAATTTAAGCGAGGTAAAAACCGGACGTAAAGCGGAAAATTTCCTTTATACGGTAAGATGCTGGTCCGCATTCCTATTCAATTCAGCTGTCCCGCATGAAAACCCGTATCCGTACTGAAGTCGCCTCTCTCTGGAATATCGCCTGGCCTGTCTTGATAGGCCAGCTTGCGACCGTGGGCATGGGTGTGGCGGATGTGGCCATGACTGGTCATCTGAGCGCAAATGACCTGGCTTCGGTTTCATTGGGTGCCAATGTCTGGGCCATCATACTGGTCACTGTCATGGGTACCATGCTGGCAGTCAACACCGTGATTGCACACGAAGTCGGCGCAGAAAATCATGAACGTGTACCGCATATGGTGCGCCAGTCTTTGTGGTTGGGTCTGGGCTTAGGCCTGATTGCCTGCCTGTTGCTGAATATTTCGACGCTGATTTTCAATTACCTGCAACTGGACGACGCTATCAATGCCAAGGCATCGCAGTTCGTGCACGTTATCAGTATCGGCATGCCTGCCTTAGCCATGTACCGCGCGTTGTACGGTTACACAACAAGTCTGAACCAGACCAAGCCAGTGATGATGATTGCGCTGGGTGGCCTGTGTTTCAATATCGCTGTCAACTGGCTGTTCATTTATGGTCACCTGGGCTTCCCGAAACTGGGGTCCACTGGCTGTGCACTGGCGACCGGTGTCGGCCTGTGGCTGATGCTGGGTACGATGATTTTATGGATGCGTCGCTCAGAGGTGTATCACAGCACGTTTCCTTTCACCCATTTTGAAGCCCCCAACTGGACAGAGATACGTTCCACCCTGCGCTTGGGTCTGCCGATAGGCATCACCTATTTTGCCGAGGTATCTGCCTTTGGTGCGGTCGGCCTGCTGATCGCACGCTTTGGTGTGGTACCGGTTTCTGCCAACCAGATCGCCCTGAATTTTTCTTCCCTGGTCTTCATGGTACCAATGAGTCTGGGCATAGCCCTGACCACCCGCGTCGGTCAAACGCTGGGTGAAGGTGACGCTATGCGGGCACGCTTTGTTTCCTGGGTAGGTTTCGCCCTGTCCATGAGCTTTGCAGTGTTGTCGGCGCTGGGCATCATGTTGATGCGTGACCAGATTGCTGCAGCCTATACCTCTGACCTGGCGGTGCAGGCACTAGCGTCAGAACTGCTGTTGTATGCGGCGATTTTCCAGTTATCGGATGCCGCGCAAGTAACCGCTTCCTGCGCCATACGCGGCTATAAGGTGACACGCACTCCCATGCTGATACACCTGATGGCTTTCTACGGCTTTGCATTGCCAATAGGTTGCCTGCTGGGACTGGCACCAGCATGGGCTCCATGGCACCCACAACAGGCGATGGAAGCCCGCGGCTTCTGGATAGGGTTGGTACTGGGCCTGACCATTGCCGGCATCTTGTTAACCATGTTCCTGCAACGTCTGAGCACCAGGCGTATCAAACACACCAGGCAAACTGCCTGAACCAACATTCAAGCCCCAAGGTAACTCAGCTCAATTGCTGATACATGCTGGTAATACCATCCATGGTGCTCAGGATTCTTTCACTGGTCGTGGCCACATTGATGGCATATTGATGCGCATTTTTTGCGTCTGCAATCTGACGCAATGCATCATCAAAAAACATCCATTGCTGTTGTGCCAGTGCCAGTTCGTCCTTAATGCGCTGGGTATTGGAAGATGAAGCTTGCAAGATCGCCATACCGGCAACAAAGTCCTTGCGTGCCGCCTCCAGCTTGGCCATCACATCCGGTGGCGCCACACCCCATTGCTGGGCCAGGTAAAACTTGGCCATTCTTTGCGACAACATACGCTGGCGACCAGATACGTTCACCAATTGACCCATCGCTGTACCGGAAAATGCTTCCAACTGTACAGTGGCCTTGTTCGCGAGGCTGAGCACTTCTTCATTGAGCACCATGATGACTTTAGCGTCCTGCTGATTCGGCGCTTTTTCCAGCAATACTTTTTTATACAACAGCCAGTTTTTTTCCACTTCTGCCAGCATGTGCCGGTTGTCAGGGGTGGGCGCGAAGGTTTTCAACTCACCCAATTGCCGCTCAAAACTGGTCAGGGATGTATCGAGTATCTTTTTTGACTGTTCTACTTCTATACCCAACCCAAGTTGCAAATACGCCTTGGCCATACGCTGTGACAACATGCGCTGCTTGCCAGACTTATTAATTGCCTCGTTCAGATTGATGACCTGGGCAATGGCATAAGTAATGACCGCCAGATTACCCACAGCCAACACACTTTTACCTATAAATCCACGTCTGTCCATATTGTTGCTCCTGTACATTTGTTGGTTTCATATAGCTTAGAGCAAATTTCATACCTGTTTTCTTGATAAAAATCGCATCAAAATATGGCGGACGAGCACATTCCCTGTCTAAAACAGGGAGCTTTGTGCCTCATCGGGATGCGGTACTTGATTCTATTTCTGTGAATTCACTGCGGAATCAGTCAGTAAGGCTGCCAGTTCCGGTAAAATAGCGGGTTAATCAAATCCAACTGGCAAAACATCATGAGTCTCAAATGCGGCATCGTCGGCCTGCCTAACGTCGGCAAATCCACACTGTTCAATGCGCTGACCAAAGCTGGCATACCGGCAGAAAATTATCCTTTCTGCACGATAGAACCGAATGTGGGTATCGTTGAAGTGCCTGACCCACGGCTGAAGCAATTGTCCGATATCGTCAAACCTGAGCGCATCCAGAACGCCATCGTCGAGTTCGTCGATATCGCTGGTCTGGTGGCAGGTGCCTCCAAGGGTGAAGGTCTGGGCAATCAGTTCCTGGCGCACATCCGCGAAACTGATGCTATTGTCAACGTGGTACGCTGCTTTGAAGATGACAACGTGATCCACGTTGCCGGTAAGGTCAGTCCTCTGGACGATATCGAAGTCATCCAGACTGAACTGGCCCTGGCTGACATGGGTACGGTAGAAAAAGCCATCCATCGCGAAAACAAGAAAGCCCGTTCCGGTGACAAAGATGCGACCAAACTGGTCGCGGTGCTGGAACGCATCATGCCTGCCCTGAATGATGCCAAGCCTGTGCGTGCACTGGGTCTGGATGCAGAAGAAATGCTGCTGATCAAACCACTGTGCCTGATCACTGCCAAGCCAGCAATGTATGTAGCCAATGTTTCCGACAGTGGTTTCACCAATAACCCCTTGCTGGACCAACTGACGGCCTATGCCGCATCTCAGAACGCCCCTATCGTGGCGATTTGTGCCGCCATTGAATCCGAGATCGCTGATCTGGACGATGCCGACAAGACTGACTTCCTGGCCGACATGGGCATGGATGAACCTGGCCTTGACCGCCTGATCCGCGCTGCTTTTAAATTGCTGGGCCTGCAAACTTACTTCACGGCCGGCGTCAAGGAAGTACGCGCCTGGACCATTCATGTCGGTGACACCGCACCACAAGCTGCTGGTGTCATTCACACTGACTTTGAACGCGGCTTCATCCGTGCGCAGACGATTGCCTTTGAAGATTTCATCACCTACAAAGGCGAATCCGGTGCCAAGGAAGCAGGCAAGATGCGCGCCGAGGGCAAGGAATATATCGTCAAGGATGGGGATGTGCTGAACTTCTTGTTTAACGTCTAAAACGTCAAAGGATGTATTCAGAAGATTTCACTAAAAAGCTGCGACATTCGCAGCTTTTTTATTCGCATTGAACACTGAGAGTGCTGCAGAAAAGTTAATTCATTTACCTTCAGCTAAGCACTATCGCCCCAGACAGTACTGTAGTGCAAGCGACACATTGAGGTGACGCAACAACGCCAGCTTCAATTTGCAACAACCTCTGCGATATAATATTTTGACGCTACACTATCCAACTATGCACGCCCCATCACGGAGAAAATTTGCCTGACACGAATCCCCAACACATCATTGATGCGAATCCGACATGAAACTTGATGTCAGAACCATCATGCTAATGCTGAGCGGGATCAACCTTCTGGGTGCGGGGATGATGGCGCTCATCAGTTTTCATGCCAATAATGTCAGAGGAGTGCGTCAGTGGGCACTGGGGCACTGTTGCATGTTTATAGGCATTTTTACCAGTACCCAACTATCACCGGAATGGCCTTTGTGGATACTCGCCACAATGCCGCTCATCACTGGTTGCGGGTTTGGTTTTATTTATAATGGCATCCAAGCCTTCAAGGGTAAGCGTTGCAACTACTGGATACCAGCATGGATTGGCTTGCAAATGATGACGCAAAGCCTGTGGTTTGGTGTCGCGCAAAAAGACGTCCGGACCATGTTACTGTTCAACTCCACATTAGCCTGTTGCGTATTTTCGGCTTGTGCATTGAACCTGATAGTAAAAACATCGCAGCCACTTAAAACTGCATATGGTCTGGCCGCCGCTTCCTTCTCATTTATCGCGCTGATGAGCTTGCTCAGGGCGACGAATATTTACCTGACGCCTGCTGAAGGAATCAAGCTATTTGCGCAAGGCGATATCAATCCTGTCTTCCTTATCCTTGGGGGTCTTTCCCAACTTGCCATCACGCTCTCGCTGGTATTGTTAATTACTTTCCGTCTGGTCAGCGACTTGCATGAACAAGCCTCCTATGACAGCCTGACAGGTGCCATGAACCGGCGTCGGTTTGAAGATGAGGCAAGTCGCTTACTTGCGCGTGCGATCAGAACCGGCGAACCTCTGTCTGTCATCATGATCGATGTGGATTTTTTTAAACGGGTCAACGATGATTATGGCCATCAGGCGGGTGATGAGGTCTTGCGCCGCCTGGCCAGTTTGCTGCATGCCGTCATCCGAAGTGAAGATTGTCTGGCCCGGTACGGTGGTGAAGAGTTTTGTATTTTGCTGGCCGGCACCGGTGAACAAGGGGCCGCGCAATTGGCCGAACGCGTGCGCCTGTTATATGCAGAGCTACACATAGAATGGAAAAACGAAATTCTGCACAGCACTTTGAGCGCAGGGGTTTCAGATTCATTAACCGTAGGCGCTGATTTGACTGCCCTGATTGGAGCTGCAGATCATGCCCTTTACAGTGCAAAGAATGCTGGGCGTAATCGCGTTGCCCTGCATTCGGAAACCCGCCAGGCAGCCTGAGATCTTATTGCATCCATCAGTCAGAACCTCGACACAATAGCCCTGGTTAGCCCTCGCGGCACAACATAGTCAAAAGACCTCTCTTACGAAGCACTTACGGTCAATATCTACAATCAGCCATTTGCTTGCATGATTGTCAGTCTTGTTGCCCGCTACAAAACATCATGAATTTTATGGCCATGTTTTCAGTTGGCGCAATGCTGCCCTGCCTGCATTCGCTCTCAACTCAAGAAATTGATCGCCATGATGCTGTTTGACCCCGTCCATTCGCAAGAAACAAAAACTGATGCCAATGCTGATGCGCCTGCGTCAGCTCCAAAATCACCTGTTGATTCATCGGTGAATTCATTCAACCTGGCACCAACTGTGTTTGCGTCTGCACTTAGCCTCAGTCAGCAACTGCAGCAGGCTCCCATGCAAAAAGCCATGGTGTTCATCGACAGCCGCTTGCCTGATTTTCAGCAAATCGTGGATGCGGTCAAACCCGGCACAACCGTGGTGGTGATAAATAAAGATCAGGACGGTTTACAGCAAATTGCTGATGCCCTCAAAAATTGCAAGGATGTTGACTCTATCTCCATCATCTCGCACGGTGACAGGGGGGTGATGTTGCTGGGCAGTGCTGTTTTGCATGACGGCGACATCGCAGCCTATCACAGTCAGTTACAGACCATAGGCGCATCCCTGAAACCTGGTGGCGACCTGCTGTTATATGGCTGTAATGTGGGTGCCGGTGCTACCGGACAAACCTTTATCAAAGACATGGCAAATGCAACTGGTGCCGATGTGGCCGCATCCACCAATGACACCGGGACCGCCAGTCGCGCAGGTGACTGGGTGCTGGAAATTTCTACCGGCAGCATTGCCACCACTTCTGCCGTGCTGGATACACAAAAACTGGCCAACTGGAATCATCTTGCGGCGACACTGTCCGCGTCTGATCTGGCAAGTCTGCAAGCTGCCATGGCAACAGCAAATTCAAATGGCGCTGATGATACGCTGACGCTGACTGGCGATATCCTTTTCACAGCAAGCAATAACACGATCAACATCGCTGCCGACTCCGGGCACTCACTGACCATTATAGGCAGCAAAAATAATGCAGGTGGAGTAGTCACCATCGATGCAGGAAATTTAACCCGGGTTATTGATGTCTCTGCAGGTGCAACGGCAACAATCCAGAATTTGACCATTACCAATGGTCTGGCAGCAGGGAATGGTGGAGATAATACTGGCAATCTGGCGGGGGATGGCAGGTCCGGCTCCGATGGCGCAGGTGGCGGAATACGTAATGCTGGCACATTAACAATTAGCAATAGTACGGTCACAGCAAACAAAGCGTCTGGTGGCGGTGGCACAGGTGGCGGGTTCCCCAAGGGTGGTGGCGGCGGCGGCGGTGGTGGCTATGGAGCTGGCTTGGGTGGTACTGGCGGGATGGACCGGATTGGTGAAACACCCACGTCACCAACTGCAGGTCATGGGGGTAACGGTTCAGGCACATCAGGCGGCCAGCGCGGTGGCTATGGAGGCAGCACCACTGGCGGTGCTGGCGGTGGTGCACACCTGCAGTTTCTTGGTCAAAGCTATTCAGTGGGCGGAGCGGGTGCGACAGCCAGCAACGGCACAATCTCCATCGGTGGTGGCGGTGGCGGCAGTGGTGGTTTTTTTATAGGTGGCACAGGCGGAAATGCAGTCGGCGGCATCTTTAACACCGGAACATTGAAGATCGCCAACAGCATCATTAGCAATAATGTTGCCGCAGGCGGTGGTGGCGGTGGCGGTGCAGCAGCCAATTATTCAAATAGCGGTAATGGTGGTGCTGGCGGCCAAGGTATAGGCGGCATCTGGTCAACGGGTACACTATTGATGGATGCGGCATCTGTCGCCACCTTAAGTACTGGAAACAAAGGGGTTGGCGGCTTTGGAGGCACTACCTCAGGCACGGGTAATATCGCAGGCACCAATGGCAGCAGCATAGACGCCAGTTTGGGCACAATAACTCCTTACAGCACACCGGCGACACTTAATATAGGCATGTCCAAGGCAGCCCTTAAAGCTGGCGACACGGCATTACTGACCTTCACCTTTTCTGAAGCAGTCACCGACTTTGCCATTGCCGATATTTCACTCTCAAACGGCAGTTTGTTAGCACTGTCAACTGCCGACAACATTACCTATACGGCTACCTATACACCCAATGCAAACGTAGAAAGTGCCAGCAACCTGATTTCGGTCAACATGGCCGGGACGTTTAATTCCACCAATACGCCGGGTGTAGGCACCACCAGCAGTAGCAATTTCAGTATAGATACCAAGCCACCAACACTTGCCATCAGTAGCAATGTCAGCACACTCAAGGCTGGTGAAACTGCGACTGTCACATTCACATTCAGCGAAGCACCTAGCGGTTTTACAGCCGGTGATATTGTTGTAACGGGTGGCACTTTGGGCAGTCTCAGTGGTTCTGGCACCACACGCACGGCAGTATTCACACCTGATGCGGCAACCAATGGCGGCACGGCCAGCATCACTGTTGCTGCGGCGACCTACACGGATGCTGCGGGCAATAATGGGGGCGCAGGCACCAGCCCAGCACTGACTTTTGACACGGGAATACCTGCTGTCAGCACGGTCAGTGTGCCAGCAAATGCCACCTATGCGACCGCACAAAATCTGAACTTCACCGTCAATTTTAATGAAGCGGTAACTGTCACTGGTACACCCAGCATACCCGTCACACTGGATACTGGTGGCACAGTTGCAGCGACTTATATTAGCGGCAGTGGCAGCACCTCACTGTTATTTGGTTATACCGTCGTTGATGGCAATCAGGATAACAACGGTATTTCCATCGGCAGCAGCGTCGCGCTCAATGGCGGTACGATTAAGGATAGTGCAGGCAATAATGCCGCTCTTAACCTGAATGGTGTAGCCAGCACAAGCGCCGTCAATGTTGACGGCATAGCCCCTGCTATCAGTACCGTCACAGTTCCTGCCAACGCCATTTATGCACCAGGACAAGCCCTGAATTTTTCGGTCAATTTTAATGAAGTCGTCAACGTAACGGGAACACCGACCATTCCAGTGACGTTAGATACTGGTGGCACTGTAGCGGCTTCATACGTGAGTGGAAGCGGCACTTCTGCACTTGTATTCCGTTACACAGTTGTCAGCGGCAATCTCGATACCAATGGCATTAGTCTGGGTAGTAGCCTTGCTTTAAACAGCGGCAGCATTAAAGACATCGCCGGGAATAATGCTGTTCTCAATCTGAATGCTGTTGGCAATACGACGGCTGTACTGGTCGATGGTGTTGCACCCACCATCACCAGCATCAACCGGGCGTCAGCCAGCCCCACTAACAGCAGCTTTGTCGATTTCCAGGTCACTTTCTCGGAGAGTCTGGCAAATGGTGGATTGGATATTTCCGATTTCACGCTGGTGGCAACCGGCACGGCCAACGGAAGCATTGCATCACTGTCGGGCCCCGTTGGCAATGTCTGGACCGTGCGGGTAAATACTGTCACAGGTGACGGCACTTTAAGACTGGACTTCAAGAACAGCGGCACCGGTGTCACCGACGTGGCTGGCAATGCCATCGTTGGCGGACATACGGGCGACCAGCTATATACGCTGGACAATAGTGGCCCTGTGGTAACGAATGTCAGCTCCAGCACAGTCAATGCCACCTATGCTGCGGGCACAGTCATACCGGTCACCATCACCTTCAATGAAACCGCCAATGTGACTGGGACACCGCAACTGACGCTGGAAACAGGTGCCATAGACCGGGTACTCAATTATGTCAGTGGATCTGGCAGCAATACCATCACCTTTAATTACACCGTGCAAGCGGGCGATGCCAGTGCTGATCTCGATTACCAGAGCAGCACTGCGTTGAGTCTCAATGGTGGCTCAATCAAGGATGTACTCGGCAACAATGCCACATTGACGCTGGCTGCACCGGGTGCAGCCGGTTCACTTGGCAATAACAAAGCCATCGTCATTTATACCAACACCGCCCCCACTATAGGTGGTGGTGTCGCTGGTCAGGCCGTGACCGAAACCACGACCGTTGCCCCCTTCAGCAGTGTCACCATCACCGACCCGGATGTGGGTGCTTCAGAAACCATCATCATCACCCCTGATCTGGCCGCCAAAGGGGCCTTCACTGCCGCTTCCCTGGCAGCGACTGGCTTCTCGACTGCCAATGGGGGCGTTACTTATACCCATGCTGCCGGTAGCCCAACTACCGTCCAGGCTGCCATCCGTGGCCTGGTATTCCAGCCTGCTAGTGGCCGGGTAGCGGTTGGTGGTACCGAAACCACCACCTTCACCATCAGCGCCAATGATGGGATTGCTTCTGCGGTACTGAACAACACTACCACCCTCATTTCCACTGGCATTAATGCGGCACCGACCGATATTTCACTCTCCAATACGAGCATACAACAAGGTTCCGGCAACAACACCAGCGTCGGCACCCTGACCGCTATCGACCCCAATCCGGGCGACAGCGCCAGCTTTAGTCTGGTGGCTGGCAATGGCACAAATGACCGCGACAATGGCAAATTCCTCATCTCTGGTAACAGCCTGGTGGCCAAGAGTACGCTGGGTATGACGCCAGGCACCTATACCGTGCTGGTACGGGCCACTGATGCTTCCAGTGCCACCTATGACAAGAGCCTCAGCATCAGCGTCACCGACAATGTGCCTCCCGTCGCCACAGGCATCACCCGCGTCCAGAACGAACTGAACAACCTGTCCAGCCTCGACTACACCGTCAGCTTCAGCGAAGCCGTCAGTGGCGTCAGCGCCAGTGCCTTTAGCCTGGTCACCAGCGGAACTGCAGGTGCAAACATAGGAGCGGTCACCCAGATCAATGCCAGCACCTATAGCGTACATCTGAACAATGTGACTGGCGACGGTACATTGGGCTTGAACTTGAATGGGGTGGCATCTCCCGTCAAAGACCTCACCAATCTACCACTGACTACCAGTTTGACTGGCCAGACCTATACTGTCGACCATAGTGCACCAACCACCTCGCCTGGCAATTTGAAATTCTCCAGTGATGATGGCCTTAGCAATGCTGACTTCATTACTACTGCTTCCTCGCAAACCATTAGCGGTACACTCAGCACCGGCTTGCTGGCTGGTGAGTTAGTACAGGTATCACTCGATAGTGGCAATTCATGGATCAACACTGCCACCGCAGTTGGTGCCCGCAGTTGGTCGCTGGCCAACCAGACCCTGGCTGGCAGCCAAACCCTGCAAGTCCGCGTTGCTGACCTTGCAGGTAATACAGGGCCAGCGTTGACACAGGCCTACACAATACTCAACTACAGCGACAGTACTAACATCGGTGATGCCGATACCGATGGCGATGGCATTTCACAGCGAGTGGAAAACCAGGTTCCCAATCTCAACGGCAGTGGCACCGGTGACGGCAACGGTGATGGATTACCAGATCAGTCCCAGACCAATGTCAGTTCATTACTCTGGAACGGCAGTTTATCTTCCGGCCATTATGTGACATTGGCGAATAATCAGCATTTGACACAAACCCATACGCTGACTAATCCGGCACCGGTAAATTTGCCATCGGAACTGAACTTCTCTTATGGCACGATCAGCATGCAACTGGAAGGGGCCAGCACCGGTGGTGATGCCACCATGTCACTCTACACCGATGCCCTGGCACCGGTGAATGGCTACTGGGTACAGAACAAGGCCGGTGACTGGGTGAATATCGCCACCAATATCGCTACCGTCAACGGTAAGCTCAAAGTGGACTTTAAACTCACCGATGGCGGTGCCTTTGATAGCGATGGCCTGGCCAATGGCAAGATCCTGATGACGGGGGCACTGGGCTTTAAGACAGTGGCCACCACCCCAGTGACTGGTTTGCCGAATGACAAGGATGCAGATGGTATCCCGGATGCGGTGGAACTGACACTGGGTACCAATCCGCTGGTGAAGGACAATGATGTGTTCCATCGTTCTGATCTGTTTGCCATGCAGTTGTACCGCGATGTGCTGTTCCGGGAAGCTGATACGGCCGGGGTGCAGTACTGGCAGCAGCAGATTGACAGTGGCAAGATGACAAGAGCACAAGTCGCGGCGTCCTTCATGGCGTCGTCGGAGTTCCAGAATGGGATCGGTAGTCTGACGCGTCTGTACTTTGGTGCCTTTGACCGTTTGCCGGACAAGGACGGTCTGGCGTACTGGATGCAGCAAGAGAAGGCGGGCATGAATCTGTCTCAGATCAGTGGCTCGTTTGTAGCCAGTACGGAGTTCCAGACTACGTATGGCAGCCTGGACAATAGTGCCTTTGTGGACCGGGTATACCAGAATGTGCTGCACAGAAGCTCAGATGCGGCAGGTAAGGCGTACTGGCTGGGGCAGCTTAGCAATGGGGTGAGCCGGGGGGATTTGCTGGCGGGCTTTACGGAATCGACGGAGTTCAAGGCCAGTTCCCAATCCAAGGTGTCACTGACGCTGGATTATATTGGCTTGCTGGGTCATGCACCGGATCAGGCGACGTTTAATCAGTTGCTGGCGCAGCAGGGGACGGATGTGGTGACGCTGATTGGGCAGTTCATCAATTCTCAGGAATATCATGGCAGATTTATGCTCTGATTCCATAACAGGAATTTGGCGAGCTACTCCCTCAGGTCTGCGGCTGCCAGCGAAGAAGATTCTCGCTGTTGCAGCCGTGGGTCGGATAGTGTTTGCCGGATAGACCGCAACAAACCATGGGCACCTTGCGCTACCGCCATCTGCAAGGCCTGTTCGAGCGTCTCACGGGCAAGCTCGATGTTGCCATCATGCATATGACACAAACTGCAGAGACGCAGCAAGTCTGCATGACAGTAATAATCTTCGTACTTGTCGATTTCGCTTAAGGTTTTTGTCAGCAAAGATTTCGCTTCATTCCAACAATGCGCACTGACCAGGGTATTGACCAATACCCAGCTAGCGGTAGTGGTACCCGCCCGGTAGGCACTATGCAGGTTATTTGCAGCTTGCAGGGCTGGCCCTACATCCTTCAACTTGTTCCTGTTTGCCTGTGCTGACAGATAGAACAGGCTATTCATGCTTTGCCATAAAGGAAAACCAAATTTTGTTCCCAGCTCTATCCCCTCTACTGCACAGACTGCTACTTCATCCATTTTCCCTGCTGTCCAGTACATGCCAGTATTGAAAGCCAGCATAAAACAAAGTGCATGGCTTTTCTTGCGCTCGCGGGCAAGCGCCGTACTTTCAAGAGCAAACGCATGTGCTCTGTCATCACCAAGGAACCATAAATTCCAGCACATGAAAGCACGTATCAATATCTCCAGGTCTTCGCCCCAAAACCCTTGTCTTTGCTCTGCACTTAAGGTCCTGGCAATTTCCAGCCCCTCTTGCTGGTAGCGGAGCGCTTCTGTAAACAGTCCACGCCAAAACAGTGAGTTACCAAGTGCAAAGCATGCCATCAGGCGTTTGGTGGGCGTATCCGCCAATTCCTCCAGACGTCGTGCGATACCCAGTCCATCGCTCTTGCCCTGTGAGCCGCCACCCATATACAAACCACTGAGTGCTCGAAACAAGGCCTCGGTCTCTTCCGTACTTGGTGCAAGCAAATCATTCAGACTATCGCATGCGGCACGGAAATGCTGATGCCCGAGTTCCGATCCATAACCCTGACACAGCATTGCCGCACTGCCAGCCGACAGACGTAAGGATGTCAGCAAATGGTTCAGACCATGTTGCGGCTGCAAGACGATGTCCAGGGCTTTGCCAAAATGATGTAAGGCATCCATGGCAAATTCATTCGTCAAAGCCTGCTGCCCACTGCTGGCCCACCAGTTAACTGCTTCTGGCCAGTTATGCGCTGCCTCAAAATGTCGGGCCAATTCAGTACCGGGTATGCCAGGGTCATCCAGCAATTGCTCGGCAACATGCTGATGCGCAAGACGTCTTTGTTTTTCCGGCAAACTCTGATAAGCAGCGTCAGCAATCAATGCATGCAGAAAGCGGTAATGCCCTTGTTTTTTACTGGTCTGTATCAGCCTGTAGGTAATGGCAAGTTGCAAAGGGCCGCCCACATCTGCATCCGGCAATAACCTGGTCAGGATGCGCGCGTTGAAGTTGTGACCAATGACTGATGCCAGTTGTAAAATATTCTTGTATGGCCCCAGCTTATCCAGTTCACTCTGCAACAACTCCTTGACTGGCACCAGATGATGCGGTCCATCTTCTGTCAGACTCCGCGTAAGTCGCTCGATGAACAGGGGGATACCACCGCAATCATGTGCAATGCGTGCGCATTCCTGCTTTGACAAAAATTGATGCTGATCACAGGCAGCGACCATTTGTTCAGCAGCGGCCAAAGGCAGGGGCGACAAATCGGTGATGACAGGCGAGGCACCTGCGTATTCAAGCGGCGAATCTGGTCGGGTCGTCACCAGCAGCAAAAGGCGTTGATGTTCGAGACTCCCGGCATAGCGGGCCAGAAATTCTCGCGTAGCAAAATCAGACCAATGCAAATCGTCTATCAGGACCAGGCAAGCCTGATGCCGGGATAATTTGTCAAACAACATGCCTAGCGCTGCAAATATCTGATTCTTGTTGTCAGCTTCTGCCAGCATGCGCTGATCAAACAAAGAAAGAAAAGCATGCAGATGCTCCTCTTCTGGTTCGTAATCCGGAATCAATACTCGCAGTTGTTCAATTATTTTTTGCCGGACATCATCTGTCCTCGGCAAGGACAAGGCAAATAACTCTGCCAGTGCAAGCCGCAGCGGTGCTAATGGCTGATGCTGATATTCAAGCGAGCAATAAATGCGTATAACGCGGTTTTCTGCAGTATCTAACTGGCGCGCCAGTTCACTGGCCAACCGGGTTTTACCAATACCGGCATTACCGCGCAAAACCAGCCATTGCGGCTGAGTGTGGCTGGCCAGATTCCAGCGTTCCATCAATAACTGCATTTCTTCGCCGCGACCTATCAACGGAAATTCCTGCTGATCATCAATCGCTGCCAACTGTCTGGCCAGTCCGTACTTGCTGACGCCGGGCGCATAGCGATCATGCTGCTCAGCCGAAATAGCATCAATTGCCAGTTGCAACCTGACCTGATCAGCAATCATTTGATCAAATACCAGGCCACCAGTACCCGCAGACCAGCACAGCTCCTGCGCCAATCTGGGTAAGGGGCCAAGAAAACGTAGTTCATCCTGCGAACACTGCACGTTGCCTGCGCAAATCCCAATACGCAACTGCTGTTGAGATTCATCAAACAGCATGATTTCTTGAGCAGCATAAATGCTCCTGAGCGCTGCTTGTTCCGGCTCCGAGTGCATGCCAAAACTTGCATGAAAACCTTGTCCAAATATGGCATGACAATTCCCACCCCACAATCGGACCTTTTCCTGCGCGTCACTGAGTATCTGATCCATTCGCAATACATCGCCGGCCCCAGAGACATGGGTATTGTGCGATAAATTAAATTCTACGTACATCAGGGTCAACCACCGTATTTCCGACACGGCTTTGATGATCGTATGGGTGAGCTGATCCGGATTCTTATCCAGCCCGGAGGTAACAAGCAAGGGCGCTTGATGCAATAATTTGCGGGTAGCAGAAGAGGCCCTCGTTCCAAAGGCTGACAGTAAATTCTGATCCAGTTCACTCAGTACAAAATTGGCACGTTTGAAATCACCGCAAGCGAGTAAAAGACTGATCAGTTGTGTCGCTATATGTTCATTTAAAGAATCCTGTTCCCATAACTGATTTGCAATAGCAACGGCAGATGCAACACGCCCTGATTTTTCCATCTCGCGACATAATCTTGACGCCAGATCGCGCCAGCGTTCCCTGAGTTGTTTTCGCGTCAGATTGATCCAGGCATGCAGGTCAGTGCCGACATTAAGCTCAAGGCGCTCAAGGAAATCATGTCCAAGCTGGTTTAAGCGTGGTTCAAAAGTATCCCCCAGCCATTTGCAAAACAGACTATCTGTATCATCTGCCTGCCAATCGTTAAGCAGGAATGCAATATCCACATGCACCCGCACATCCGGAAAATAAGCAATACTGTCACGCCGGCTTTGTATAACATCAACACCTGTCGCGGTATTAATGAGCTTGCCGAGATTGTTCAGCACCTGGCGTAAATTGGTGAGAGCCGCATCGCTGCGCAAATCTGGCCACAACAAATCCGCCAATTGTTCCCTGGCCACCCAGCGACCACTGGCAACAATCAGGTAAGCCAGCAAATAAATCGCCTTGCGATATTTGATCTTGCCAGAGATATCCTGCCCGTCCAATTTCAACTGGAATGAGCCCAGTAGGGAAATGTCGAGCCGCGGTGCGCGTGGTTCAAATGAAACTGAAGTTTGCATGGCCAATCATTGTGGATACTGTCACTGATAAAACCAGATTTCCCTGACACGAAAACATAGGAAGACCAGATTTTTCTGGTCTGCTACCAAAACACATTTCGTCAACTGGAGCGATACGTTCTAGCCCTGTCATTATAAGTGATAAAGATCACACCTGGCCTCAAGTAAGACCAGGTGTCCTTTGTATCAATAATGTAGCTTGGTATTTTAATTACCCTGATGCCCGCGACCAGCCAGATGTGATTCCAGTACATTGCTTCTTGCTATCACGGTATCAGTCTGCACCGCCTGCAACCAGTCATCAGTACTTGTCACCGCTGCAAAATTCGAGTGAAACACTACGCTAAAGATGCGATGAATTTCTTCCGCACTGGCAAAGCCAGCCGCATTTGCATACGGCAGCGCACCGCTGGCATCCGTCAGCACTTCAACTGTATACCCATTGTGGGCCGCCTCATAAATGGTGCTGGCATTGCAGTTCTGGGTCATGTATCCAACAACAGTGACCGTTGTGATTTCATTTTTCTGTAGCCATGCTGCGGCATCGGTACCCGTAAACACGCTGGCCATGTTTTTTTCTATGCGGTAATCGGCATGGCGGCTGGCGACGACTTCATGCAATTGCCAGCTTTGCGAACCACGGGCAAAAATAGGCGACTTTTCAGGTGCAGAATGCTGGACTACCAGTACGGGAATACCAGCCTCTTTGGCTGCATCCATCGCCCTGCCTATATTGCGCAAAGATACTTGAGGATCAGGGTATTCAATCAGCATGTTGCCGGTGAAGTATTCATTTTGCACATCAATGACGATCAAGGCACGTTTTACTTTTTGGCTTGCTGCAGGGGTAGTCATTTCGTATTCCTTTTGTCTGGGTTCATCAAAAATAGTCAGCTTCGTGCTGTCCATGTAGATCATTTTCGGTGAAAATCCTTTTTTGAATAAGTGACCCAATTGCCAATATTCGATACAATTGGGCCATGCACAAAAATACCTCTGACAATCGTGTGAATATTGCAGTGCTGGCCTTTGATGGCATCAGCCCTTTTCACTTGTCCGTACCCTGCATGGTGTTTGGTGAACATCATGGCAGTGCCGGCTTGCCACAATTCAATCTTAGCGTGTGCAGCGCACCACCCAAATCGGGCAACAATGCCAGGGCAGGCAATGTCAACACTGTGCGCACCAATGCTGGTTTCAACATACAGACACGTTATGGACTGAATGTATTGGCGCGTGCCGACATGGTGGTGATACCCTCCTGGCACGACGATTTGCGTCCGGCCCCGCCTGACTTGCTAAAAGCAATACGCCGTGCTCATCAGGCTGGAGCTCGTATCATAGGTCTTTGTCTGGGTGCCTTTGTGCTGGCAGAAGCAGGTTTGCTGGATCAGCGGAGTGCAAGCACACATTGGGCATTGGCAAAAGAATTTTCAGCGCGTTATCCGCAGATCAGGCTGGACCCGAATGTGTTGTATGTTGATCACGGTGACGTGATTACTTCGGCAGGCACGGCCGCTGGCATTGATTGCTGCCTGCATGTCTTGCGTACCAGCTACGGTGCAGAGGCCGCTACCCATGTGGCCCGCCGGCTGGTGGTTGCTCCGCATCGCCAGGGCGGGCAGGCACAATACATAGAGCAGCCACTGCCAGTACTGGCCACGGACGAGCGTCTGGCCAAAGTGCTGGAATGGATGTTGGCGCATCTGGCCGAAACCCAGCATCTGGATGCGTTGGCCGCCAGAGCATTAATGAGCAGACGTAGCTTTACCCGTCATTTTCAGCAGCAAACTGGCACTACCGTCGGCAAATGGCTGCTGAATCAACGTTTGGTGTTGGCTCAGCGGCAACTTGAAGCAGGCAAGCGTTCTATTGATGATATTGCCATGGATACCGGTTTTGGCTCCGCTTTGTTACTGCGGCGCTATTTTGCCCGGGAATTCGGGATTTCACCCTCGGCTTACCGCCGTGCATTTCACGTTGATCACTGAGTTCCAGCGCTGAGCCCGCGAGCTGGCATACAATATGCCTGCAAATTGCCCGCATGAACGCCATGATCCCCTTTAAAATAGCTGCTACCGCTTCCCAGCGCCCTTAATGTAGCCAATTACCATGCCAAGCATCGCTGAACTGAACATTTACCCGATCAAATCCTGTGCTGGCATACGGCTGAACACTGCCGTCCTGACGGATACCGGCCTCAGCGCTGGCGGCGTGCATGACAGGGAATGGATGTTGGTTGATGAACAGGGTCTGTTCCTGACGCAAAGGGAATATCCGCTGATGGCAACCATACGCCCAGAACTTGGTGCTGGTGAACTGCTGGTACACGCGCCTGACATGCCCATTTTACAACTTGCCTTGCAACTACCGCCTGAGCAGTCCGGTAGCTCGCCTGTACAGGTGACGATCTGGGAAGAAAATTTTTCAGCTCTGGACGTTGGTGAAAAGGCTGCAGCCTGGTTTGGCCGGGTACTGGGCATAAGCTGCAGGTTGGTACGCTCAGGCCCGCAAACCCGCCGTTTTGCCAATCAAAAATGGACCGGGGGTAAACTTGTGCCCACCCGTTTTTCTGACGGCTACCCTATCTTGCTGACTGGTACTGCCTCCCTGGATGACTTGAATGATCGCCTGCAACAACAGGGGCGTGCTACTTTGCCCATGAACCGCTTTCGTCCGAATGTGGTGCTGGATGAAATGGAAGCTTTTGAAGAGGATTATGCAGCGTGTTTTGAAATCGGTACGGACATACAGCTACGACCAGTCAAACCCTGTCCGCGTTGCCCTATCCCATCGGTAGATCAACTGACCGGGGAAATCGGTCCCGACCCTTTGGACATCTTGCAGACTTACCGTGCCAACCCGTTGGTGGATGGTGGCATTACTTTTGGCATGAATGTCATTCTGGATAGCGGTGCAGGGCAAAGCTTGCGACTTGGCGACGAAGTAAATATGCAGATTGCCTTTTAATAGCAAAGCCGGTAAATATGGATAACACCATCCCCGCCCCCGACGATGATACCCTGGAGCTTGATGCTCAGGACGCACTGCAGGATTTGCAGCGCGAGAATCAGGTCTTGCGTGCGCGGCTGGAAAACCTGCTGGAACTGGCACACCGCAATCAAAGCATCATGGCGCGCCATCAAAGCTTTGATTTGAAAATCATAGGTGCCAACAGTTTCCGTGAATTAATCACGAATATTTTCAGCGCACTGGCAATTACTTCCGAACTGGATGTGGTGTCACTGGTGCTGTTCGATAAATACGGCGACCTGCAGCAAATGCTGGCGGACCTTAAAATCGACCTCAATGAATTCCCCCACCTGCTGTTTCTGCGGCATGAGGTGGAATTGAGCCAGCCCGAATCGGCCTTGCGAAAGCCGCAGTTGGGCCTTTACCAAAGCCTGGCATATGCATCGTATTTCACCAGCTTCAGCAAGAAACCGGCAAGCATTGCCATCATTCCTATGCGGCGTCAGGACAGGCTGATAGGTTGCCTGAATGTAGGAAGTTTCCGTGCCGACCGGTTCCAGCCGAATATGGCGACCGATTTTATCGAACGATTGGGCTCCATCATCGCCATCTGCCTGGAAAATGTCATCAACAATGAGCGCCTGACCTACATAGGTATGACTGATCCACTGACCAATGTCAGCAACCGCCGTTATGTGGAACAAAGAGCGCTGGAAGAAATCGCGCGCGCCCGCAGGCAGCGTTACAGCATCGCCTGTATGTATCTGGACATTGATTTTTTCAAGCAAATCAATGACCGCTATGGTCATGAAGGTGGTGATGACGTGCTGAAAGAAGTGGCAAGGCGCATCAAGGCAGAGCTGCGCCTGAGCGACACACTGGGGCGATTTGGCGGAGAAGAATTTGTGGTGATACTGGTCAACACCAATCTGCACGACGCCATCCTGGTGGCTGAACGGATACGCAAGAGTATCGGCAGCCAGATGTTTACCTTGACGGAATCCGGCACTTGTCAGGCAACGATATCCATAGGCCTGACCACCATCGATGAAAAGTCCAACCAGGACAACGCCAGCATCGTGGCACGGGATATGCTGCAACGCGCAGACCGGGCGCTATATCAAGCTAAGAATAGTGGCCGCAACCAGGTGCGCTGCTATTGAATCCACATGGCGCTGCTGAATTAGTCGCGCTTACGCCGACTTATTAAGCAGGCTTTTTATCTGCCTGCAGACTTTCATATTTTGCCTGCAATTGCGCTGGCGTTTCACGCCATTCTGGATTGAAGGGGATGCAACTGACCGGACACACTTGCTGGCATTGTGGTTCTTTGTAATGCCCTACACATTCGGTGCACTTATGAGGATCGATCTCATAAATTTCCGGGCCCATGTAAATTGCATCATTCGGGCATTCAGGTTCGCAGACATCGCAATTGATGCAATCATCCGTAATCATCAGGGCCATACCAGCTCACTTCTCATTCAATCGGTTTGTGTCAAACCGTTATTACTACCCGGGACTTACACAACATGTCCCGGCAAACCATTAACTATTGTCGTTCAGCGCTGCCACTTTTTGCTTGAGCCAGCGATCAACGGAAGGGAATACGAATTTAGATACATCGCCACCAAACATGGCAATCTCACGCACGATGGTGCCAGAAATGAACTGGTACTGATCTGACGGAGTCAGAAACAGGGTTTCAACATCTGGCAACAGATAACGATTCATGCCCGCCATCTGGAACTCATATTCAAAATCGGATACGGCACGCAAGCCACGCACAATCACACGCGCATCATTCTTGCGCACAAAATCTTTTAGCAGGCCTGAAAAACTCTCTACCTTCACATTTGGATAATGCCCTAAAACTTCATTGGCAATCGTCAGGCGTTCTTCCAGAGAGAAAAAAGGTTTTTTGCTCTTGCTATCTGCCACACCCACTACCAAAGTATCAAAAAGACCAGATGCGCGACGCACCAGGTCTTCGTGACCACGTGTCAACGGATCAAATGTTCCCGGATAAACGGCTGTGACCATCTTCACTCCCTTTTTCGCAATTTGCATAAGGATATGCACCAAGTTGAGCAGGCATTATGCCTGATTTTCGTGCGCCTCATGCGGCAAGATGTTGCGTTGCAATATATAAAAGAACACACTACCTGCCTTATCCGCCCTGATAATTTGCCATGCGGAAAGTATTTTTGCCAAATTTTCATCATCTGATTCTGCCAGTGAAAATTCTGCTTCCACGTATAAAAAGGACTTGGCATGCATCACCTGAGGGCACAAAGGCAGGATACGGGCCAGCCAATCTTGCCCAAACGGTGGGTCCAGGAAAACAACATCCATCTTCTGTTGTTTATCAGCAAATACCTGCAAAGCTTTGATGGCATCGCCACGTATCAGAATGCATTGCCCTGCTTGCAATTTTTCCCTGATCAGTTCCAATTGCCGGAAAGCTGGCGTATGTGCTTCCACCATGTGCACCTGCAGCGCGCCCCGACTGGCCGCCTCAAAACCCAATGCACCACTGCCTGCAAACAGATCCAGGCAGGTCTTGTTTTCCCAAGCATTATCCAATAAATGGTTTAGCCAGTTAAATACGGTTTCACGCACGCGGTCTGGTGTAGGGCGCAGGCCCTCTGCTTCTATGACGCTCAGGGCTGTGCGCTTCCATTGCCCGCCAATAATCCTGACTTGGTGACTGGGACGTTTGATCGTTGTAATTTTTTTACTGTTTGTTTTCATTGCATGCTTGATACTGGAGCATAAGTTACCGGTCGCTGTCTGTTAGAATGGCAGCATTCTCATATCAGGATGGGCATTCTGGCCATCCGCATTCCGGTAAATCATTCCCGATGTTTAGTTTTTTTAAAAAGAAGCCCAAAGAAGAAGCGCCAGTTGTTGCGTCCGTTATTGCGCCTGCTATTGCACCCGTTATTGCGCCTCCTGCTGTTGTAGCACCTGCCGTCACAACAGCCGAAACCACCATACCATCAGCGCCAGTCATTGCTGAAGTCGCTCAAGCAGAACCAAAACGTTCATGGCTAAGCCGCCTGAAAGCGGGTTTGGCCAAGACATCCACGAATCTTACCACCCTCTTCATCGGCGCTCGCATTGATGATGATTTGTATGAAGAGCTGGAAGCTGCCTTGCTGACCGCAGATGCTGGCGTTGAAGCCACACAATTCCTGCTGGACGGGCTGAAGAAAAAAGTCAAGGAAGAAAAACTGACCGAAGCCGAGCAAGTCAAAGCCGCACTGAAAGTATTGCTGCTGGAATTACTCACTCCCTTGCAAAAACCGCTGGAGCTGGGACGTTATCAGCCATTGGTCATGATGATTACCGGCGTCAACGGTGCCGGCAAGACCACGACCATAGGCAAGTTGGCCAAGCATATGCAAAACCATCAGCAGTCGGTCTTGCTGGCAGCTGGCGACACCTTCCGCGCTGCTGCCCGTGAGCAGTTGACGATCTGGGGTGAACGCAATAATGTCACTGTCATCTCGCAGGAATCCGGCGACCCGGCGGCAGTAGCATTTGATGCCGTCGCGTCGGCCCGCGCTCGCGGCACTGACGTGGTAATGGTAGATACTGCCGGACGCCTGCCTACCCAGTTGCATCTGATGGAAGAACTGAAAAAAATCAAGCGCGTGATAGGTAAGGGTATGGAAGGTGCACCACAGGAGGTGCTGCTGATCATCGATGGCAATACCGGCCAAAATGCCCTGGCACAGGTCAAGGCATTTGACGATGCATTGCAGCTTACCGGCCTGGTGATCACCAAACTGGATGGCACGGCCAAAGGCGGGGTATTGGCAGCGATTGCCAAAAATCGCCCGGTGCCAGTGTATTTCATTGGTGTAGGCGAGCAGATTGAAGACTTGCAACCCTTCAATGCCCAGGAATTTGTGGATGCCTTACTGAACTGAGCTGGGTTGTTGCGGTTTAAGCTTTATAACCATCACAGCAGTGCCGGACTTACGCAACTGCAGTAGTTTTGCTTCGGCACTACCGTATTAACAATAGGACTTACGCAAAATTGTCCCAGCAAGACGCAGCAACGAAGACAGTACGAATAGTACGCGGCGTCCTGGGAGAAGAGCTGCAACGCAGCTGGGGTGATTTTTCGTAAGTCCTAAATAAAACAGAATTTGAATGCTCACTACCACTTCTTTCGTTCACTCTGAATTGGCCGACCATGATAGTCTTTGAACACGTCAGCAAACAATATTCGCAAGATGCTTATGCCTTGAAAGATGTGTCACTATCGATAGCTGACGGTGAACTGATTTTTCTGGCAGGCCCTTCTGGTGCCGGCAAATCTACCCTGTTGAAAATGATCGCAGGTATAGAGAAACCCACTGGCGGCAAGGTCAGCGTCAATGGCCAGGATGTCAGCAAACTGAAGGCTGGCAGCCTGCCCTATCTGCGCCGCAAGCTCGGCCTGATACTGCAAGACCAGAAATTATTGACCGACCGCAGCGTACTGTCTAATGTCATGCTGCCCCTGATCGTCGCTGGCGCTTCATCTTCCGAAGCAGAGCAACGCGCCCGCATTGCCCTGGAAAAAGTTGGTTTACCGGACAAAGCATCCAGCTTGCCCATGGCTTTATCTGGTGGAGAGCAGCAAAGGGCTGCGATTGCCCGCGCCATCGTCAATCGACCACAGATCATACTGGCAGACGAACCGACTGCCTTTCTGGATCGCGAAAATGCCAACAAGGTCCTGGGTGCGCTCAAGGCTTTCCAGAGCGCAGGCGTGACCTGCATTATTTCCAGTCATGACGAACAGTTTCTTGACCAGGCCAGCCGCGTGATTTATCTGAGCCGGGGCCAGGTCGTGAATACCTGGAAATCGTCGCTTGCCGCCTGATTATTATTGTTATTAGCTGCCCACAGAGGAAGAATTCATGACCATCTGGTTTCGCCAGCATCTGTTTGCCCTAAAAAGTGCAATGACACATTTACGGGGTAGCCCCGGTAATTTCTTGTTCAATGTGCTGGTGGTCGCCATTGCACTGGCACTGCCCATCGCCGGCCTCACGCTGATAGAAAATATCCGGCCGATCTCTTCACAATTGTCGATAGAGCCAGAAATCAGCATCTTTGTAGCCCCGGACACGCCACGTCCAACGGCCACCGCTTTATCGATACCGATCAAAAAGTTACTCAAAGAAAAAAATATTACTGCCAGTCTGAATTTCATCCCCAAGGACAAGGCACTGGCCAGCCTGGAACAATCTTCCAATCTTGCCGAAGTGTTATCCACATTGGGTGGCAACCCTTTGCCAGATGCGTATATCCTGTCGCTGTCGAACAATGATGCAGGCAAGCTCGACGCATTGGTAGAAGATATCAAGCAAATGCCTGATGTGGATGTTGTGCAACTGGATTCAGCCTGGGTCAAGCGGCTGGCGGCACTGGTTCAAATCATGCAACTGGGTTTATTGTTCCTGGCGGCAACACTTTCTGTGGTCGTGGTGGTGGTGGTATTTAATGCCACCCGGCTACAAGTCATCTCGCACCAGTCAGAAATTGCTGTCACCCGCCTGCTGGGGGCGACCAATAGTTTCATCCACAAGCCTTATTACTACACAGGTGCTCTGCTAGGCTTGCTAGCCGGTGGTACGGCGCTGGGTTTGATTGCGGCGGCCCTACAACCCTTGAATCGTGCCATTGCTGAATTTGCCAAATTATATGCATCCGAATTCCATCTGGCACCTCTGGGCATGCTGCCCAGCCTGATATTACTGGCTGTCAGCATGTTGTTGGGACTGATCGGGGTCTGGTTATCTGTCAGACGACAACTGGCACGGGCAAGTTAAATTCGTGGCTCTTTACATCCAGATAGTCTTGTAAAGTGAAAATTTACCTGAACTATTGCAACTTTCAGAGCAGGTAGCTATCTAAGTTTCATAAGTACTTCATATTAATACAAGTTTTTTGATAGATTTTTTTGATGTAATTCATAGGATCACAGTATTAGCACTCTTCGCAAGAGAGTGCTAATATAAGAACTTGAAAGAGCCAAATTGGGTAATTCATACTCAGAATGGCAGCAATGAGGAGGAAAAATGGCAACAACTACGACACAATTAGTCCCCGCTACTGACAGCACCGCATTGGCCTTGGGCTTTAGCGGCACGCTGGGAAATATTGATGCCTATATCTCGGCAGTCAATCGCCTGCCCATGCTTACGCATGAGGAAGAGATTGATTATGCAAGAAAATTGCGTAACGACAATGATCTCGCAGCAGCGCAACAACTGGTTATGTCGCATCTGCGCCTGGTTGTCTCGATTGCACGCGGCTACCTCGGCTATGGTCTGCCCCACGCTGATCTGATTCAGGAGGGTAATATCGGCCTGATGAAAGCCGTCAAGCGTTTCGACCCTGATCAAGGTGTGCGTCTGGTGTCCTATGCCATGCATTGGATCAAGGCTGAGATGCATGAATACATCCTGAAAAACTGGCGTTTGGTCAAAGTGGCAACAACCAAAGCACAACGCAAGTTGTTCTTTAACCTGCGTAGCCACAAAGAAGGCCTGGACGCGATGACACCCAAGCAAATTGATGCCCTGGCATCAACGCTGGATGTCAAACGCGAAGAAGTCATTGAAATGGAAATGCGCTTGTCTGGACATGATATTGCCCTGGATGCGCCTACCGACGACGATGATGAAAAATTTGCTCCTATCGCCTATCTGAAAACAGAGTCAGACGAGCCTACCCGTGTTCTGGAAACACGTCAGTATGATCGCCTGCAAAGCGAAGGTCTGGAATCTGCACTGGCCAAGCTGGATGACCGTTCACGTCACATCATTGAAGCACGCTGGTTGAAAAATGATGACGGTACCGGTGCTACTTTGCATGAGCTGGCGGATGAATATGGCGTATCTGCCGAACGCATACGTCAGATCGAAAGTGCGGCACTGAAGAAAATGAAAGGCAGTCTCGCCAGTTTCACTTCCTGAAACTCCGGCACTGCATGAAAAAGGCACTCAATTGAGTGCCTTTTTTAATTTTTGCGTCTGATTTTGTGTCGATTTTTCTATGCTGCTGTCGACCTGATCATTGCAGCAACATCTTCAAATCATGAACAATCGGCTCTGGCCCCTGTCCATGCCGCAGGAACAGGCGAATACGGCCTTCGGGATCAAATACATAGCTGCCTGCTGTGTGATCCATGGTATAGCTGCCAGGCGTTTTGCCTTCAACCTTTTGATAAAACACCTTGAAGTCCTTGGCAACTTTGGCGGTAGCGGCAGCATCGCCATATAAGCCGAGGAAGCTGGGATCAAAATTCGGTACATAATTGGCCAGCAACGCCTGGGTATCCCTTTCCGGGTCTATCGTCACAAACAGGACCTGCACTTTTTGCGCCAGCGGCCCTAGACCTTTCATGACATTCGCCATTTCCACCATGGTAGTCGGGCAAACATCCGGGCACTGGGTATAACCGAAGAAAATCACGACTGCCTTGCCACGGAAATCCGCCAAGGTACGTGGTTTACCGTTGTGGTCGGTCAGGGCAAAGTCCCTGGCGTAATCGAGTCCGGTCAAATCGGTATTGATAAACTTTTCTGCCGGTTTCTGGCAGGCCAGCAGGGACACCGCAAGCAAGGCGACCGCCAAGCCCTTGAATAGATTGGATATCTTCATAGCTTGATGTAGTGGTCAATCAGCAAAGCTGCAAACAACAAAGACAAGTAAATGATGGAAAAGGCAAACGTCTTGCGTGCAAGCACATCGTCATAATGTTTGTAGATACGCCATGCATACCACAAGAAAATTGTACCCAGTATCACTGCACTGACCAGATAGATCATGCCACTCATGTGTACTGCATAAGGCAGCATGGTGGTGGCGAACAGGACAATGGTATACAGCCAGATATGGAAACGCGTAAATTCCAGGCCATGGGTGATCGGCAACATCGGCAAACCCGAGCGCGCGTAATCATCGCGGCGATACATCGCCAGCGCCCAGAAATGTGGTGGCGTCCAAACAAAGATAATCAGGACCAGCAACCAGGCCTGCATGGGTACATCGTTGGCAACAGCGGCCCAACCCAATGCCGGTGGCATGGCCCCAGACAGGCCACCGATGACGATATTTTGTGGCGTCGCTGGTTTCAGGATAATGGTATACACCACGGCATAGCCGACAAAGGTGACAAAGGTCAGCCACATCGTCAGCGGATTGACCATGGTGAACAGTATCCACATACCCATGCCGCCAATAACGCCAGAAAATACCAGTGTCTGGAGAACGCTGATTTCCCCCTGGGCTGTCGCACGACGCGCGGTTCTTGCCATGCGCGAATCAATTTCTTTTTCCACCAGGCAATTAACTGCAAAGGCGGCTCCGGCCAGCAGCCAGATACCGATTGTGGCAGCAACGACTATGCGCCAGTCGGGCAAGTCCGGCGTTGCCAGAAACATGCCTATCACGGCACAAAACACGGCAAGCTGGGTGACACGGGGCTTGGTCAAAGCCCAGTACTGAGCTAAGCGGTTGGAGGACAAACTTAAAGTGGTCATGATCTATCTTTGGCAGCGGCAAGGCTCACATGCCTTATGCGGTAGTTTAACATGGTAAGCAATAGCACAAGGGTCGCTGCGCCACCATTGTGCAAAACTGCCAGTAACAGCGGCCAGGAAAAAAAGACGGTGGACACACCGATCACGAACTGGGCAACAATCGCCAAGAGGATGTTCCTGCCCAAGGTTTCCAGGCCAGGGGTTTGGAGGGTTTTCCAGCCAACCCACAGGCAAACGGCCACCACCAGCAAGGCAAAATTACGATGCCCCCATTGTATCGCTACCAGGGCATTGAAAGGAAGATAGTCGCCACTCACGGTTTGCCCCAATTGTCGCCACAGGCTGAAACCGTGTTCAAAGTCCATGGCTGGCACCGCTTGACCATTACATAAAGGATAATCATGACAAGCCAAAGCAGCATAGTTGGTACTTACCCAGCCTCCCAGGGCAATTTGCATGAAGAGCAGTAGCAAAGCCAGACTGGCTGGCCAGAGCAGACGGCGGGCATCTGCCTGTTGCAACGCATCGCCCTGACGGCTTTGTTGTTCCAGACTGGCACTGAGCAATGCCAACAAGCCCATGCCAAGAATCAAGTGAGTAGTCACTATGACAGGCTGGAGCTTCAGGGTTACCGTCCATGCACCGAAGGCTCCCTGCAGGCAGACAAAGAAAAACAGGAAAGTGGATAACCAGGGAGCTGCATTCAATTGTCTTCTACGGACCCAGGCAATCGCCATTTGTGCCACGATCAGTACACCCACGCTCATGGCCAGGTAGCGATGAACCATTTCTATCCAGGCTTTTTGCAAGGTCACCGGTCCGGTAGGCATGGCAATTTCTGCTGCCTTGATAGCCGCATGAGATTGCAGGGGATTGGCCTGACCATAGCAACCCGGCCAGTCTGGGCAGCCAAGGCCGGAATCGGTCAGCCGCGTAAAGGCACCAAACATGATGAGTTCAAAGGTCAGCGCCACCGTAACCGCGATCAGTTTGCGGTACTTGTTCTTTTCCCGGGAAAAAATGACAAGGGTCAGCGGTATGACCGCTACCATCAAACCCGTCAATGCAAGTTGCAACCACATACGTCACCCTATCGCGGAAGCACGCAATAATTTGCCGAGGTCTTTTTTGATCTTGTTCGGGTCAGCATCTTTGGGGAAGCGCATCATCAGGTTACCAATAGGATCAATCATATAGATATGGTCGCTGATCTGCGTGCCACTATCTGTCGGCAACCAGGACTTGAGCACCGCCGGATCCACCTTCAACATGCGAGCACCGTCGTATTGGCGTATCAATGTGGTATCGATGGCAACATCATCCGTAATCAGCCAGACACGCTCTATCCTGTCCATTTCCTTGCCCTGAGCTACACGCAATTGACGGATGTCATACATTTTCTTTTGGCATGCTTCGGCACAGGCACCGCTGTCCACTTGCAGCATGATCCACTTGCCTTTGTAGGCTTCCAGCCCGACCACGGGATCAGTTGCAGAAGCCCCCAGAGGATGGCCGGCTATTTTCGGCATGGGATAATTGCGTGGGTCAAGTATGATGCCGTAATTGGTGCGACCACTGGGCTTGATGACATAGTAAGCCAAATAGGAAAAAATCATGGGAGCAGCACAAACCGCCAGCACCAGCAATAATTTCCAGCGACCACCAGAAGTTTTTTTATCCATTTTTTCCACGACGAAATCCAGTAACAACAAAAAATACAAAAGCCATCAGGGCCAGCGCATACCACTGAAAGGCGTAGCCCCTGTGTTTATCTGCACCAGCGGAAGGTAAAGGCCAGTCTCGTGACAAGTTATCCTGGGTCGCCGTGGTTTGTTCCAGCACGAAGGGGTAGAAATCCCATCCGGTTCGCTGCGCCAATGCTTCCAACTCCAGATTCTGCATAATACTGCCCGGTTTGACTTCTTCTGGCTGCCCAAGTTGCATGACACGATCAAGCTTGTCTCTGACTATGCCTTCCAGAACCAGCTCACCTGTTGGTGCGGGCATGGCTGACACATGCAGGCGGTCACGCGCATCGCGTTGCTGCCAGCCTCTGGCTACCAACACATAACGATTGCTGCCTGCCAACTTGAAAGGCGTCAATACGTACAGCCCAGCCTTGCCTTGCAAAGGACGGTTATCCAGGTAGATGGCCCATTCACTAATGAACTGACCACGCAACTGTAGCTTACGAAACGCCAGTATTTCACTTGATGGGGTAGTAGTCGTTAAAGCCAGTACCGGCAAACGCTGGCGATCAGCCAACTGTCCAGCGATCAATTCTTTTTCCTGCGCACGCCTGGTCTGCCATTGTGCCAATACGATTCCCAGACTGACGAGCAGCAGGCAAACAATAAAGGGAAGCAGACGAAAACGGAAGGAAATAGGCATTCGGGTCTTAAGGTATTACAATGAGAGCATCAATCTAACCAGCTCGAACAATAGCTCAGTATGAAAATTCTTGTCGCCATCGCGTTTTTCCTCATCATATTCAGCCTGGGATCAGCGCTGGTGTATCTGATGAAGGACAAAGGGAAGAGCAATCGCACCGTCAAAGCATTGGCATTTCGTGTTGGATTTTCCATCAGCCTGTTTTTGCTGATCTTGCTGGCCAATCATTATGGCCTGATACAGCCAACCGGCATCAGATGAGTCTGACTATAAAACCCCTGATCAGTTAATCCACGAATTGGACTAATTACTGCCCGTCAAGTGTTTTATATATATGTAAAAAAGCCGCACGATCTGTGCGGCTTTTTTTACGCCACGCTAGGTAGCTAACAAACACTTACAGCCAGTATACAACAACGTAGAGGCCGAGCCAGACCACGTCAACAAAGTGCCAGTACCAAGCCGCACCTTCGAATGCGAAATGGTGTTCCGGAGTGAAATGACCCTTCATCACACGATACAGTACGACGGACAACATGATCGCGCCCATGGTCACATGGAAGCCATGGAAACCAGTCAGCATGAAGAATGTGGAACCATAGATGCCGGAAGTCAGTTTCAGGTTCAGTTCATGATAAGCATGGATGTATTCATATGCCTGAAAGCCCATGAACACTGCACCCAGCAACACCGTGGCAAATAACCAGAATGCAGTTTTCGCACGATGACCTTCACGCAAGGCGTGGTGAGCAATCGTCAGTGTCACACCAGAAGTCAGCAACAATGCCGTATTGATGGTCGGGATAGGGAAAGGGCCCATGGTTTTGAAAGCCTCAATCGTGCCAGCTGGACCAGTATTACCCCAGTTGGCGGCGAAGTCAGGCCACAATACCTTATGATCCAGATCAGCCAGCCAGGGCATACTGATACTGCGCGCATAAAACAGAGCACCAAAGAAAGCCGCAAAGAACATCACTTCAGAGAAGATGAACCAGCTCATGCTCCAGCGGAAGGATACATCAATACGTGCACTGTATTTACCGCCTTCGGATTCGGCAATCGCGTCACCAAACCAGTTGTACAACACCACCAGGGTCAGAATGATACCTGCGAAGTTCAGGTAAGAACCCCAGGCCTGACCATTTACCCAGGCAGAAGCACCAAGCATGGTCAGCAATAAGGAGCAGCCACCAAGCACTGGCCACTTGGATGGGCCAGGCACAAAATAATATGGCGCTTTAGCGTGTTGAGAACTCATTTCCATCTCCCGATGCAATTTAATGTACTACTTGAATTGTTATTTCGCGACAACGTGCTTCACGATCATGATCAGCGTTCCAATAAAAATCAACGCGCCTATGATGCCTGCAATTATCACGTGAACAGGATTCAACTGCGCTGCATCCTGCTCATAATCATTTTTCTTGCGTATCCCTAAAAACGACCAGAATACGGCTTTCATTGTTGCCAGAAACGAAGCCTTACGTTTGCTGGCCTCTTTCAAATCAGTCATGTCTTACCCTGCCCTTCACCCGCTACCACTTGCGGTTTGCCACCCACTTCAAAGAAAGTGTAAGACAAGGTAATCGTCTTTACATCCTTGGGCAAGGCCGGGTCTATATAAAACACTACAGGCATTTGCCGCGCTTCATTCGGTCCCAGCGTTTGCTGCTTGAAGCAAAAACATTCCATTTTCTTGAAGTAGCTGCTTGCCTGCTGCGGTGCATAGCTTGGTATCGCCTGCGCATCCATTTTATAAGCCTGCTTATTGACTACTTCGTAGACGACTTGCGTCATCTCACCAGGATGCACTTTCATGCTTGCCACAGTGGGTCGAAACCGCCATGGACCTTGCGTATTCGCATCAAACTCTACGGTAACTTCACGACTTCTGTCGATCTGGGAATTCGATATTTCTTTTACCGAAATATCCTTGGGAGTCAGAATATTAACCCCTGTCAATTCACAAATCTGCTTGTAAATCGGTACCAGCGCATAACCGAAACCAAACATCAGGACTGCAATGACAAGCAACTTGCCCAGCATCTTTGCATTCAGCTTGCGCTTGCCACCTGAACCGGATTCTTGCAACATACAACTATCCTATCAGCGTAGCCAGGTCTGTTTAATGATGACCCCGGCAAAAAATACCAACGCCACGGAAAACAAAATAATTGCTGTTTTCAAGTTATTCGGTTTCTTTTGATTACTCATTTTTTGTCTTGCTCCGGTACGACCGGAGCAAGCCTAAGCCATACAACTATTATTTAAATTCTGGTGGTTCTTCAAACGTATGGAAAGGCGCAGGACTAGGCACTGTCCATTCCAGGCCTTCAGCACCATCCCATGGTTTCGCAGGTGCAGGCTGGCCACCTTTGATGGAAGGAATAACCACTGCCAGAATAAAGTACACCTGCATCAAACCAAAACCAAACGCACCGATAGTTGCAAGCTGATTGAAATCAGTGAACTGTGCAGGGTAATCAGCATAACGACGTGGCATACCAGCCAGACCCAGGAAGTGCATAGGGAAGAAAGTCACGTTGAACAAAATCAGCGAGCCCCAGAAGTGGATCTTGCCGCGCAGTTCGTTGTACATGAAACCTGTCCACTTTGGACTCCAGTAGTAATAACCGGCGAACAATGCAAACAGAGAACCCGCCACCAACACATAATGAAAGTGGGCAACTACGTAGTAGGTATCTTGCAACTGGATATCAATCGGAGTCACCGCCAGGATCAGGCCTGTAAAACCACCCATGGTGAACACGAAGATAAAGCCGACAGCAAACAACATAGGTGTCTCGAAAGTCATCGAGCCTTTCCACATTGTGGCGACCCAGTTAAACACTTTCACGCCGGTAGGTACCGAAATCAGCATGGTGGCATACATGAAGAACAACTGTGCCGTGACTGGCATACCGGTTGTGAACATGTGATGCGCCCAAACGATGAAAGACAGAATCGCGATGGATGCGGTTGCATACACCATCGATGCATAACCAAACAAAGGCTTGCGGGCAAACGCCGGAACGATTTGGGAAACAATACCGAATGCCGGCAAAATCATGATGTACACCTCTGGATGTCCGAAGAACCAGAAAATGTGTTGATACATGACTGGGTCACCGCCGCCAGCAGCATTAAAGAACGAGGTACCGAAATGACGATCAGTCAAAGTCATGGTGATCGCACCAGCCAGAACCGGCATCACAGCGATCAGCAGGTAAGCAGTAATCAACCAGGTCCAGCAGAACATCGGCATCTTCATCAATGTCATGCCAGGAGCGCGCATGTTCAGGATGGTAGTGATGATGTTGATCGAACCCATGATGGAAGATGCACCCATGATGTGGACAGCGAAAATCGCCATATCCATACCAGGGCCCATTTGCGTGGACAATGGTGCGTACAGGGTCCAGCCAGCAGCAGTTGCGCCACCGGGTACCCAGAAGGAACCCATCAACAACAGAGCTGCTGGAGGCATCAACCAGAACGAGAAATTGTTCATACGGGCAAACGCCATATCGGATGCGCCGATTTGCAGTGGAATCATCCAGTTAGCAAAGCCAACGAAAGCCGGCATGATCGCACCGAACACCATGACCAGACCGTGCATGGTGGTCAGTTGGTTGAAAAACTCTGGTTGCATCAATTGCAAACCAGGCTGGAACAATTCGCTGCGGATAGCCAGCGCCATCACTCCGCCAGCCAGCAACATCGTGAAAGCGAACCACAGATAGAGGCTACCGATATCTTTATGGTTGGTTGCAAACAACCAGCGCTGCCAACCATGGGGATGGTCATGCGCGTGGTCGTGAGAGTGATCGTGAGCGTGATCAGCTGTAGTAGTGCTCATCTTTTCTCCTGTTCTTCCTGTTTATTACTTACGCGCAGCCAAAACTTCAGCCGGTTGGATGATGTTTTGTTCCGCTTTATTGGACCAGCTATTGCGCGTGTAAGTAATTACAGCTGCAATTTCAGTGTCTGACAAAGTCGCCTTCCAGGATGGCATGCCATTTTTACCGTTCAACACGATGCCGGCCTGGACTTCTTTTGGCCCTGCGACCACAGCAGAACCATCCAACGCAGGGAATGCACCTGGCACACCCTTACCAGTTGCCTGATGGCAGGCTACGCAGTTTGCTGTATAGACTTTTTCGCCGCGCTGTTTCAGTTCATCAATAGTCCAGACTTTGCTTGGATCATCCGCCTTGGCAGCCATTTCCTTTTTCTTGACGTCTACCCATTTTTTGTAATCGTCATCAGAAACCACTTTCACCACGATAGGCATGAAAGCATGTTCCTTACCACACAATTCCACACACTGACCACGGTAAGTACCGATTTTCTCGGCCTTGAACCAGGTATCACGCACAAAACCAGGGATCGCATCTTGCTTGACACCAAAAGCTGGAATAGTCCAGGAGTGAATTACGTCATTAGCAGTAGTGATGATGCGGACTTTTTTATTCACTGGCACGATCACTTCGTTATCGACTTCCAGCAGATAGTTGTCACCGCGTTTTTCAGTTGGCTCCACACCTGGGGCACCAACTTGAGTGCGGGGAGTAGACAGGGTAGACAGGAAAGATATGCCTTCGCCCTCACCTTTCAGATAGTCATAACCCCATTTCCACTGCATGCCAGTGGCTTTAATGGTGATGTCGGCATTCGACGTGTCTTTCATTGCCACTACCGTTTTGGTTGCAGGCAAAGCCATGACGATAACGATAATGAATGGGACGATAGTCCATGCAATTTCAACTGCCGTGCTTTCATGGAAAGTGGCAGCCTTGTGACCAACAGATTTGCGATGCTTCAAAATGGAGTAGAACATCACTCCGAAAACTGCAACAAAAATCACCAGACAGATAACCAGCATCAGGTTATGAATGGAATAAATTTGCTCTGCAATTTGTGTGACAGGTGGCTGCAGATTTAACTGCTTTACTGCCGGACCGCCCTGACTATCAACAGCCGGACCATTCACCACCGCCCAAGACGACAGACTTGCCGCCAACAGCGAAGCACCCAGCATGAACGACTTTAATCGCTTAGCATGTTTCATGAATTTCCCCAAAACCCGATTAGAATTCTTTTAACAGAGCGCCAGGGACACAGATTCAAAAATCACAAATGCGTACCGGCAACTTCCACAACTGCGAGAGTATAAGGCGTAAAGCACGGTGATATCAAGCAGAATACATAATGCTCAGCCATGATCTGGCTCAAATGTCACAAAGATTTGTACTGGGAAATCTCTCTTTCTGCCTATTTCTTGATGTGAATTAAAAGCCCTTTTTGTGCGGATCAAAACGTACAATGGCTTCGCCTGCAGCCGTTTTTCTGGATACGGGGCGGAATGCATGACCATATACAATTTCGAAACTCAACTCTAACTGTCCCTGTGCATTGCGCTGTTTTTCCAGATTAGCCAACAATTTGCGGTGAGCAGAGCGGCCAAATAAACCCTGGCGGCGCGTCATCAAAGGGTTGCCGCCAATAGCACGAACATCCTGCAACAGTTTTTCTGCGTTGGCATAGGTTAACGTTATTTTCTCCATGTCCATGACTGGCGTGGAGAATCCGGCATTGACCAGCATGTCACCAAAATCATGCATATCAACAAAAGGTATGGTGTGTGGCAACTCATCGACACCGGTAAAAGCCTGACGTAACTCAATCAGGGTATCCGGGCCAAAGCAGGAAAACATCAGCAAGCCCTCCGTACGCAATACCCGGCGCCATTCGGCAAATACCAGATCGGGCTGCGGATGCCAATGCAAGGCCAGATTCGACCAAATCAAGTCCATGGACGCATTCGCCAATGGTAAACGGGCAAAGTCAGCGCATAGTAGTTGCTGGGCGGCATCTGGTCGCAATACCCCCGGTACCCACTTCGCCAACAAACGACCTAACACCGACATAGTAGCTTGTTGTTTTTGCAATCCCGCTTGCAGCATTGGTAAAGAAGCATCAACACCGTAAGCAATTGCACCTAGATAACTTTTTTGCAACTCAGCCACATCATCGGTTTCACCGCAGCCGGCATCCAGCAGGCTTTGTGGCTGGATTTTCACCAATTCCAGTTTTTCCCGCATGCGGCTGGCGATTTCACGTCGCAAGAAGGCGGATGGCCGGATTTTTTCCGGTTGAGCAAACAGGCGGCGAACCAGTTGCAAGTCTATGGGTGCACTCAACATAAGCAAATAATGATTTTAACAACACTGAAGATGCGATAAGCTGGCAGTTTACACGCTTGCTCACACGCTTGCCTCCCTCATCACAGATAAAGTCATGCAAGGCTTACCCGCTACCCTGTTGCGCCACCTGAAAAATAGTTTCAACGCACTGTTACCCGGCAGTTGCGCCTTGTGCCAGCAACAGGCCGACATGGCAGTCTGTGCAGCCTGTCGCCATGCCTATCTTGAGCGCCGCCAGGAGCGCTGCCTGCAATGCGCCCTGCCCTTGCCAGCCAACGCCGCCAGTCCGCGTTGTGGTGATTGTCTACGCAATCCACCCGCTTTTGACATGACAATAGCTGTCTGTGACTATGCAGCCCCACAAGATCAACTGGTGCTGGCGCTCAAATTTGGACATCAGTTAGCGCTCGCTCCGTGGTTTGCCGCCATGCTGAGGGATAGTATCCTGCATCGGCCTGCTTTTGAATTGCCACATTACCTATGCGCCGTCCCACTGGGCGCGCAAAGACTGGCCGAGCGCGGCTTCAATCAGGCACTGGAAATTGCCCGACCGTTATCACAGCAACTGGGTGTGCCCTTGCACACAACACTTTTACATCGAAGCCGTGAAACAGCAAGGCAAAGCAGCCTGCCAACCGACGCCCGTGCCCACAATATCAGGCAAGCCTTCAGCATTGATGAGCGCGAGTTACATACGGTAAAGGACTTGCACATCGGTATCATCGACGACGTGATGACCACTGGCATGACCATGCATGAAATCGCTACAATGCTAAAACGTTTTGGTGCGGCCAAAGTCAGCACCTATATATTCGCCCGCACCCTTCCCTATACTTAATGAAGGAAATACCTTGTTTCATGTCGTCCTGGTTGAACCGGAAATACCGCCAAATACTGGCAATATCATACGTCTGTGCGCCAACACCGGAGTGCAACTGCACCTGATCGAACCTTTGGGTTTTCCACTGGACGACAGCAAGATGAAGCGTGCCGGTCTGGATTACCATGACTATGCCACCATGAAAGTACATAAAAACTGGGATGCCTTCCTGACTGCGGAACAACCAGACCGGCAACGCATGTTTGCGATGACAACACATGGTTCCACCCCCTTTGCCAACCTGGCTTTTCAGCCAGGGGATTATTTTGTATTTGGTGCTGAAACACGCGGTCTGGCACCAACATTGCGAGAATCATTCCCGCCAGGTCAGCGCATTCGTGTGCCGATGCGGCCAAACAACCGTAGTCTGAATTTGTCAAACACGGTGGCAGTAGTAGTCTACGAAGCATGGCGACAAAATGGTTTTGCTGGTGGTGCCTAAGAGTTGCACACAGGGCAAGCAATAAATTGCGCAATTACCACGCTTACCAAGGAAATTTGTCTGTTTTCCTGGAAAATCCTTTAGCATTCATAAATCGCATATCAACTTATTAGTGTGTAACAAGATCAAAACATCAGCCCTGATTCGTGTCGCAACTTGGAAAGCCAAGGCAAGAAAGTGAAAAACTCTGACAGGGAGCAATTTGGAGACGATATTTCTGAACTGCAGCATCTGATTGATGCACTGCCAGTGTGCATTTCTTATGTCGACAAAGAATATCGTTACCAATTCATCAATGCCGTCTATGTAGACTGGTTCGGCATCGCAAAATCCGAGATAGTGGGTCGGCATATGGCCGAAGTCATCGGTATGGATGCGTTTTCGCATGTAAAAAACCACGTTGCGCAGGCGCTCAGCGGCCAAACGGTTGCTTATGAGACCACCGTCCCCTATCAGTATGGCGGCAGCAGAGATATCGCCGCAAAAATATTTCCTGTATTCGACAATAAAGGAGATGTGTGTGGTTGCTATGCAATGATCGTCGATATCAGCCAGCACAAACATGACGAAGAACAATTACATGTCAATGAAGAACGCTGGCAGCTTGCGCTGGAAAGTTCTGGTGACGGTGTCTGGGACTGGTATCCGCAAACTGGCGTGGAAATCCTTTCGGATCGCCTGAAAGAGATCTACGGCTACGGCAAAGACGACATTGCCGACCTGTCAGACGAATTGGACCGCCGCACACATCCGGATGACCTGCTACAAATGCGACTTGACCGGCAGGCGCATTTTGACGGACTGACGCCTATCTACATCAATGAGCACCGCGTGCAATGCAAGGATGGGCGCTGGAAGTGGATCTTGACGCGTGGCACGGTCATAGCAAGAGATGCCACGGGCAAACCCACTCGCGTGATTGGTACCCATACTGATATCTCCGAACGCAAACAGGCTGAAGTTGCCTTGCGCGAAAGCGAAGAGCGTCTGCGCATGGCGCTGTCAGCCACCAATCAGGGTCTGTATGACGTGAATGTACAGACTGGTGAAGCCATCGTCAGTGCAGAATATGCAAATATGCTGGGCCATGCTCATCAAGGCTTCGTGGAAAACAGGGAAAACTGGGAAGCCCGTTTACACCCTGAAGATTTCGCGGCAGCTGACCGCGCCTACAGAAATCACGTGGAAGGCCGAACCAAAGAATATCGCGTCGAGTTCAGGCAAAAAAAATCTACAGGGGACTGGAGCTGGATACTTTCGGTCGGTGCCATCGTCGAATGGGATAGTGTCGGTAAGCCATTGCGCATGTTGGGTACGGTGCTCGATATTACGGAAAAGAAAAAGACCGAAGCACTGATCTGGCAGCAGGCAAATATCGATACCTTGACAGGTCTGCCCAACCGCCGCATGTTTTATGACAGGCTGGATCACGACATTAAACTCAGCAAGCGTCACAAATTGTCGCTGGCAGTATTGTTCATTGATCTGGATTTTTTCAAGGAAGTCAACGATACACTGGGGCACGCAACCGGTGATATCCTGCTGGTGGAAGCTGCCCAGCGCTTACGCCACTGCGTCAGGGAAAGCGATACCGTGGCTCGCCTGGGAGGTGATGAATTCACGGTTTCTTTGCCAGAAATGCATAACCACGACAGGGCTGAGATTATTGCACAAAATATTATCCGTGCCATGTCTACCCCGTTCAAGATTGCGGGCGAAGAAATATATCTGTCATCCAGTGTAGGTATCACCATTTACCCACGTGATGCTGACAATCTCGATGACCTGATCAAACATGCCGATCAGGCCATGTATGCAGCCAAAGACCAGGGCCGTAACCGCTTCAGTTATTTCACTCCCAGCTTGCAAACCGCAGCGTTGACGCGCCTGCGCATAACCAACGACTTGCGAGCTGCAATTGCAGAGCAGCATCTGCAAGTCTACTTTCAACCCATCATTGATCTGGACACTGGGCGCATACAAAAGGCCGAGGCGCTGGTACGCTGGCGGCATGCACAACAAGGCTTCATCAGCCCCATGGAATTCATACCAATTGCTGAAACCAGTGGACTTATCCTGGCGATTGGTGATCTGGTGTTTCGCGAATCAGTCAAATGGGTAAAGAAATGGCGTCAGGATTATCACTCTGACTTCCAGATCAGCGTCAACCAGTCCCCAATGGAATTCCAGGGTGATCAGGAACGCTATGTGAACTGGATACGGCATCTGGCAGACCAAAACCTGCCGGGTCAGGCCATCATCGTGGAAATTACCGAAGGTTTGTTGCTGGATGCCAGCCATAAAATCACCAGCAAACTGTTGCAGTTCCGCGATGCGGGTGTTCAGGTGGCGCTGGATGATTTTGGCACCGGCTATTCTTCATTGTCTTACCTGAAGAAATTCGACATCGATTACCTGAAGATAGATCAGTCCTTCATCCGTAATCTGGCACAGGATTCCAGCGATATCGCGCTGTCCGAAGCCATCATCATGATGGCACACAAGCTGGGCCTGAAAGTCGTCGCAGAAGGTGTGGAAACAGAACAGCAAAGTCAGTTGCTGAAACAGGCTGCCTGTGATTTTGCGCAAGGCTATCTGTTTGCCAAACCCCTGCCACCAGAAGAATTCGAACTCTTGCTGCAACAACAATAGGACTTACGCAAAATTGTCCCAGCAAGGCGTAGCGACGAAGACAGTACTTTACTGCAACGCAGTTGGGGCGGTTTTGCGTAAGTCCTAAACAAAAAACATCAGCCAGCTGACCTGACTTTGGCCAATAATTTGCTGGTGGAACGGTCATGCTCAAACTCGATCGCAGCAACTTGCCCGCCGTATGCCAGCACTGCCTGGCCTTCGGGTATGGTGCTCATATCGTAATCACCACCTTTGACATAGATATCCGGGTGGGCTGCCAACACCGCTTGCAAGGCCGTATCTTCATCAAATTCAACGACCAGGCTGACCGCTTCCAGCGCGGCCAGCACTGCCATGCGGTCTTCGCAAGTATTGACAGGCCGGTCATCCCCTTTGCCCAGACGCTTGACCGAAGCATCGGTATTCACTGCCACAATCAACGACGCCCCCAGCGCCCGTGCATCTGCCAGGTAACTGACGTGCCCACGATGCAGGATATCAAACACCCCATTGGTCATGATCACCGGTTTCGGCAACGCAAGCACACGCTCAGCCAATGCATTGCGTGTAGTAAGTTTTTTTTCGAATTCTGGCATGCTGAGTTATGGGTGATTGACGAAAAAGACCTCTCAACACAGAGGCACAGAGACACGGAGGAGCACAGAGAAAACCTTAAGTAGCGGAACGAGACTGCGTTTTGCACTTGTTCTACAAATGTTCTCCCTTGTTTTTCTCTGTGCCCTCTGTGCCACCTCTGTGTCTCTGTGTTGAGCGGTCTTGAATTTATAAACAAAAACGCCGCTGGTATCAGCGGCGATTGTACCTGCTTGCAGTCAGCCGACCAAACTTATGCTGCGCTTGGCAAAATACCAGGCATGACAACCAGACGTTGTGCCACTTCTTTGCGATAACGATTCAGGTCTTGCACGGTTTCAAATGTGCGTTCAAACAGCAACGACATATTGTGCAGGATGCGGTCCACGACTTTCTTTTCCCACACACCGTCAAACTTGATCTGGCCATCCAGCCAGCGTTCCAGCCAGTCAGGGTCTGGCAGGCGCGACTGTATGGTGTCGTTGGGGAACAACGCCTGGTTCACATGCAGGTTGGTAGGGTGCAAAGGCTTTTCTGTACGTCTGGCCGATGCCATCAGGACACCGATTTTGGAAAATGCTGCACGTGCCACGTCGCCAACTTCAGCCAGGGATTTTTTCATGTAGCGCAAATAGGCACCACCATGTCTTGCCTCATCCTGGCTGATGATTTTGTAGATATGTTTGATCACCGGCTCAGTATGCCAGTCAGACGCGCAGCGATACCAGTGATTCAAACGTATCTCACCACAGAAATGCAGCATCAGCGTTTCCAGTGGTGGTGCCGGGTCAAACTCGAAACGTACATTGTCGAGTTCTTTTTCTGTCGGTACCAGTTCGGGATGAAAGCGGCGCAGATATTCCATCAACACCAGCGAGTGTTTTTGTTCTTCAAAAAACCAGATCGACATGAAAGCACAAAAATCACTGTCACCACGGTTGTCACGCAAGAACATTTCTGTCGCAGGCAGGGCAGACCATTCAGTGATGGCATTCATCTTGATGGTTTGTGCCTGCTCTGGCGTCAGCTTGCTGGCGTCATATTTATCCCAGGGGATATCTGACTCCATATTCCAGCGCACTTGCTCTAAAGACTTGAATAACTCAGGGTAAAGCATGGTGAACCTCTGATAAAAATAGCAAAAATTAGAATCTTTTACCCAATTTTACCAGAGAGATGTGACGGCTTCACGACAAGCGTGAATTCCCCAACAAATAGCTTTGCGGCAAGTTTCCTTGTTCAACTGATTTCATTTTCGCTGATGGCCTGTCTTACTTCTTCGCGGTCCAGATTGGGGGCAAACTGTTGTATGAATTCAAAGGTGTAACTGCGCAGGTAAGCCCCACGCCGTACTGCCAGCCGGGTTACGTTCGGCGCAAACAGGTGACTGGCTTCGATGGTCCGGAGTCCATGCGCATGCTGTACTTCTATCGCCATCGAAGCAACCAGCCCGACGCCCAGACCCAATGCCACATATTGCTGGATCACATCAGAGTCCATGGCTGTCAACACGATATCGGTACGTAGCCCAGCCAGACGGAAGGCGTCATCGATATGACCACGACCGGTAAACCCTACGTCATAGGTAATCAGCGGATAATTCGACAGGTCTTCCAGCGTCAGCACGTCCTTGTTCAGCAAGGGATGATTTTCAGGAACTACCACCACGTGATTCCATTCATAGCAGGCGAAAGATGCCAGATCCTTGAACTGTGACAGACCTTCCGTAGCGATACCAATATCTGCCTTGCCAGACAAGACCCATTCGGCGATGTGTTCCGGTGAACTTTGCTGCAAGGCGATGCGTACATCCGGGAAAGCCTGGCGGAAACCCTGCACCACTTTCGGCAACACATAGCGGGCCTGGGTATGGGTAGTAGCGATGGTCAGCGTGCCTTTGGTCTGGTCTGAATAATCTTCACCCGCCTGGCGCAGGTTTTCTGCTTCCAGCAACAGACGTTCTATGATAGGCAGGATGTCGCGGCCTGGTTCGGTCAAGCCAGTCAGGCGCTTGCCATTGCGTTCAAAAATGTCGACGCCCAGTTCTTCTTCCAGTTCACGAATCTGGCGGCTAACGCCAGGCTGTGAAGTAAACAAGACATTGGCGACTTCCGTCAGGTTATAACCACGGCGCGAAGCTTCACGGATGGAGCGTAATTGTTGGAAATTCATGATTTACCTTATTATGCGTCGACAAACACGTGCAGACGCTTGGGGCGCACTACCAATGCTTCACCGACTTTGAGTTTCAGTTGTTCATAGCGGTCTGTGGAAATCATGGCTTCCACCAGTTCACCGTTGTCATCCCGTTCCAGTTCCAGTTGCGCCAGCGGACCTATGCCGTGGACGCGACGCAATTGCACGACCAGCCCGGCAGCACCCGGGGAATAACGGTCAATTTCCAGCTCATGCGGTCGCACATAACCGGTGCCGAAGGCATCCCGCGTGTCGGCATGACCCGGCGCTTCAAACGGTACGCCATCGGCATCCAGTATGCCTTCATGGATACGGCCGCGGAACAGGTTCACATTACCAAGGAAGCCATACACGAAAGGTGTAGCCGGATGATGATAGACCTCAGCCGGTGCGCCCACCTGCTCTACTTTTCCATGGTTCATGAGTACGATTTTGTCGGCCACTTCCAGCGCTTCTTCCTGATCATGGGTGACGAAGATACTGGTCACATGCAATTCATCATGCAGGCGACGCAGCCAACGACGCAATTCCTTGCGGACCTTGGCATCCAGCGCGCCGAAAGGCTCGTCCAACAACAGCACGCGTGGTTCCACTGCCAGCGCACGCGCCAGCGCAATACGTTGACGCTGGCCGCCGGACAATTGCGGTGGATAGCGATCAGCCAGCCAGTCAAGCTGCACCAGCTCCAGCAGCTTGGTGACTTTTTCCTTGATCTCGCTTTCCTTCGGGCGTAGATGACGCGGTTTGACACGCAGGCCGAAGGCGATGTTTTCAAAGATCGTCATATGCTTGAACAGCGCATAATGCTGGAATACGAAACCCACCTGGCGCTCACGCACATGCTGGGCCGAAGCATCCTGGCCATCCAGCAAAACCTGGCCGCTATCAGCATATTCCAGACCAGCGATAATGCGCAGCAAAGTGGTTTTTCCACAGCCTGATGGTCCCAACAAGGCCGTCAGTTCGCCATTCGGAAAATCCAGCGATACCTTGTCCAACGCAGTGAAATTGCCAAAGCGTTTTTGTAATTGATTAACAGCGATACTCACGGTGAACTCCCTTATTTCTCTTTATTCCTGGGGCAGCTGGCGGTTTTCATTAGTGCGCCACTCGACTAATGATTTGAGTGCCAGCGTCAGTAAAGCCAGCAAAGTCAACAGCGAAGCGACCGCAAAGGCAGCAGTGAAGTTGTACTCGTTATATAAAATCTCGACTTGCAACGGCATGGTATTGGTCTCACCACGGATGTGGCCAGACACCACCGACACCGCTCCAAATTCACCCATGGCACGGGCATTACACAAGATCACGCCATACAGCAGACCCCATTTGATATTCGGCAGGGTCACATACCAGAAAGTTTTCCAGCCGGATGCCCCGAGTACCAGAGCAGCCTCTTCCTCTTCACTACCTTGTGCCTGCATCAGTGGAATCAGTTCTCGTGCAACAAAGGGGAAAGTGACAAAGATCGTCGCCAGCACGATGCCAGGCACGGCAAACAGAATCTTGATTTCATGATCCCTTAACCATTCACCAAACCAGCCCTGGGCGCCGAACAGCAACACATAAATCAAACCGGAAATAACAGGCGATACCGAAAACGGTAAATCAATCAGTGTCAGCAAAACATTCTTGCCACGGAATTCAAATTTGGCGATGGTCCAGGCCGCAGCCACGCCAAACACCAGATTCAGCGGGACGGCTATGCCCGCTGCGATCAGGGTCAGCTTGATGGCCGACAAAGCATCGGGCTCGACGATCGCTGCCAGATACACTTGCCAGCCTTTTTTCAGTGCTTCGGCAAACACGGCTGCCAGCGGCACGAACAGGAACAGCGTCAGGAAAGCCAGCGCCGTCACCGATAAACCGACGCGTACCCACAAAGCTTCTATGGTGGCAGCGGGGGTGATGACGGGTTCATGCCTGCGTGCTGCCACGGGTGCATTGATGGTGATGGCAGTCATTATTCTCTCCCTGCGTTTTGTCGGCTGCGGGTCCATGCCTGCAAGGCATTAATCGACAACAACAGACTGAAGGACAGCGCCAGCATGACCACCGCAATCGCGGTTGCACCGGCATAATCGTATTGTTCGAGTTTGGTAATCATGAACAGAGGTGTGATTTCAGAAACCATGGGCATATTGCCGGCGATGAAAATGACAGAACCATATTCACCGGTAGCACGGGCAAATGCCAGCGCAAACCCGGTCAGCAAGGCTGGCAAAATGCTGGGGAAGATAACCCGGGCAAAGGTCTGGAAATGGCTGGCACCCAGACTGACGGCAGCTTCTTCCAGTTCTTTTTCAGCCTCTTCCAGCACTGGCTGCACGGTACGTACGACAAAAGGCAGACCAATGAAAGTCAGGGCAACCAGTACCCCCAGCGGCGTGTAAGCCACCTTGATAGCCAGCGGTGTCAGCAATTTGCCTATCCAGCCGTTCGGTGCATACAGGGTTGCCAGGGTGATACCAGCCACGGCTGTCGGTAGGGCAAACGGTAAATCAACCAGCGCATCCACCAGTCTTTTGCCTGGAAATTTATAGCGGACCAGGACCCAGGCAACAATGCCACCAAAGAACACATTGATCAGCGCACCCAGCAAGGACGCGCCGAAAGTCAGCCTGTAGGAAGCGATGACGCGGTCGGACGTAACGGTATTCCAGAACGCCTCCCAGGTCATGGTAAAGGTCTTAAGAAATACCGCCGACAGCGGTATCAGGACGATCAGCCCCAGATAAAACAGGGTAAATCCCAGGGAAAGATGAAACCCCGGGAGGACACGTCTGACTTGCGGATTGTTGCCAAAAAACCTTGCCATATGCAGCCTTTATTACGAATGCGACTATTGATGAGTAATATTGGCAGCATTTGGTTATATAGAAAACGAATTTTTTCTTATTCCTAAATTTGTTTTCCGCATATAGAGCAGGTAAATTCGGCTTTTTATTAGGACTTACGCAAAATCGCCCCAACTGCGTTGCAGCTCCTCTCCTAGGAGCCGCGTACTGTTCGTACTGTCTTCGTCGCTACACCTTGCTGGGACGATTTTGCGTAAGTCCTATTTATTTTACTTTTCCCTATTTTTGATAACAATGAAACAATTAATCGGTGGCGCAATAAAAATCATGCAAATTTAACAGTATCTTCAAACAACACTGTTTGCTGGTGTTCTGCCCGGCTCAGCAAGCTGGCTTTCGGCAAGTCAAACAGGAAACCTTGCACCAGATACGGACTGGCGGCCTGATTGCCCTCCCGCAAGGCCTGCAAGCGTTTTTGATTTTCGATGCGTCGGAAAATCACATGACAATTGCCACGGTCAGCCTGTTCCAGCAAACGAACCTGTGCTTGCGCATCAACGGCCAGACTGATATCGACCTTGATCGAATCGGGCCGTACGCGGTCCAGTAAATCTGCGGCCTGCTCCAGGCTGGCGGCATGCAGGCCGATACGGAAGCCATTGCGGCGGTAATTTTCTGCCACATGGGTCAATACCCAGCGCTGACTGGGCGTAATCTGGGGTAATTGCAAGATGACATGGTGATGCGGTAACTCCAGCACATCCAGAATGCGGCGAAACGCCATACCGTGATTTCCTTCCACCGCTGCCAGCAAGCGACTGTGCACACTCAGGTACAGATCTAACTGCGCGCTTTCAGGCTGGCGGTAGAAGTTCAGGGTATGCAGCAGACGGCACAGCCGATCCAATTCGACCGATTCATCATCGTTGGCTGCGTTTTCCAACAACTTCCAGATATTCAGTCCCTGGTCGTCGCTGGCATAACTGCGTGCATAGGCTTCATAGGCCACGACACGTCCATCATCTCCCGAGCGTATCGCCTGGAAGGCGCTGGTCAGGGTGGAATTGAAATAACGCCCACGGGCACGCCCCTGCTCATCCAGCCAGAGGTTGGTGGTGGCCAGCGTACTTTGCAGGCGACTCAGATAGTTTTGCAATGCGGGATAGTGCATGCAGACCTCACATTTCAATGACAGTGGTATTTCTATAATTTTGCAATCGACACTTCTGTTGCCTTGACCAGTGCCACTACTTCAGACCCAATGACCAGGTTCAGGTCCTTGATGGAGCGGGTAGTGATTACCGAAGTCACGATACCTGCAGGCGTCTCTACATCCACCTCAGAGACAACTGGTCCCTCGATGATGGCTTTGATTTTTCCGCGAAATTGATTGCGGACGTTAATGGCTTGTATGCTCATGATGCTTCCTTTAAAAATTTTAAATATAAAACTGTCTGCAATGCAAAAAAGTATGCGCAGCAATCTTTTAGATCGCCCATGCAACCTGACTTACGGTTCTTAACAGCGACACATCACCGAGTTCCGTATCCGGCTCTGGTGACGGTTTTTGCAGCACCCGCCTTAATATGCTTTCTTCCAGTTCGGCGAACCTTGGGTTGCCGCGTGAACGCGGTCTGGGTAAATCAATTCTGCTGTCCAAAGTGATCTGACCGTCTTCTATCAGGATCACACGGTCAGCCAGGGCTATCGCTTCCTGTACGTCATGCGTCACCAGCACGGCAGTAAAGCCGCGCTGCTGCCACAGACTTTCAATCAGGTTTTGCATTTCTATACGGGTCAGTGCATCCAGTGCGCCCAGAGGTTCGTCCAGCAATAACAGAGCGGGTTCATGTACCAATGCCCTTGCCAGCGCAACGCGCTGACGCTGGCCACCTGACAAGACAGATGGCCACTCATCAGCGCGCTCTGCCAGCGCGACTTTCTGCAAGGCCTGACGGGCTTTGGACTGATCACTGCCAAGCCCAAGTGCGACGTTATCAATCACGGTTTTCCAAGGCAGCAGGCGCGAATCCTGAAACATCACGCGGGTATCCGGCTTTTTTCCGGCTTGCCCCTGGGCCTGATCTGTATCGAACTCCAGGCTGCCGCTATCGGCCTGTTCCAGGCCAGCAATCAGGCGCAACAACGTGCTTTTGCCACAGCCGCTGCGACCGATCACAGCCACGAATTCACCGGCCTGCACTTGCAGGTTCAGTGATTTCAATACCTGCCGTCCCTGATAAGATTTTTGTATGGCACGCAAATCCAGCGATGCGCCACGTCCAGCTTCACCCTGGTCGTTGACCGCACTACCCCATTCGCCAGCAGCGGTGGTTTCCCAACCACCGTCCAGTTCTTCACGCAGGGCCGCGATTTCCGCGACTGCACTCAGTGGAAATTCGGAAAAGTGATGCATGCTCATACCCTCCTTTGATACGACGGATGCCAGCGCAGACAATAATGTTCAAGCGCCCTTGACAAGACATCGGCCAGCTTGCCCAGCAAGGCGTACAGCAATATCCCTACCAGTACGACGTCGGTTTGTAAAAATTCACGGGCATTCATGGTCATATAACCGATGCCGGCCTGGGCAGAAATGGTTTCGGCAACGATCAACAATACCCACACCAGGCCCAGCGAAAAACGTACCCCTACCAGTATCGATGGCAATGCACCCGGCAAGATCACATCACGGTACAAAGCCCAACCCGAAAGGCCATAGCTTTGCGCCATTTCTATCAAGCCTTTATCCACCGTGCGTATGCCGTGGAAGGTATTCAGGTACACCGGAAAAAAGACCCCGACCGATACCAGGAATAACTTCGCTGACTCATCGATACCAAACCACAAGATCACCAGCGGTATCAGGGCCAAAGCCGGAATATTCCTGATCATTTGCAGTGTGGTGTCGAGCAGGGTTTCGGCAAACCGGAAACTGCCGGTCAGCAAACCCAGCAACAAGCCCAAGCCGCCACCGACAATAAAACCGGAAATGGCACGCCACAAACTGGTCTTTGCATGGATCCAGATTTCACCCGACACACCAAGAGCCCAGAAAGCCCGCGCCACCGCCAGCGGCTCTGGCAAAATACGGCTGGACAGATACCCCGTCTGCGCAGCAACCTGCCACACCAGTATCAAGATCAGAGGCAGGGCCCAGGGCAATAACTTCCTGGTCACCTGCGCGCCAAACTGACGCCACGCGATGTTGTTGATCATTCCTCCAGGCACGGAACCGCCACCCTGCCGCAGATGACCAGGCAACTCGGCAAATTGCATTACTTCAGTGATGATGGGACCCATATAGCCTCCTAGCTTTGTGACACCTTGGGCACGATACCGTTTGCCATGACTTCGCCAAATGGCCCGGTCAGGCTGCTGGATACATCAGGTACTTCTTTGCCTATCAATGGAAATACCAGTTCGGAAAAGCGATACGACTCTTCCAGATGCGGGTAGCCAGAGAAGATGAAGGTATCGATACCCAGCGCCGCATATTCCTTGATACGTGCGGCCACGGTTTCCGGATCACCCACCAGGGCCGTACCGGCACCACCACGCACCAGTCCGACACCTGCCCACAGGTTTGGCGATACTTCCAGCTTGTCGCGTTTGCCGCCGTGCAGTGCCACCATGCGTTGCTGGCCGACAGAATCCATCTTGGCAAAGGCTCTTTGCGCTCTGTCGATGACATCATTATCGACATAACGGATAAGGTCTTCTGCCGCCTGCCAGGCTTCTTCATTGGTCTCGCGCACGATCACGTGCAGGCGTATGCCAAAGCGCAGAGTCCGGCCATGCCTTGCAGCGCGGGCGCGCATGTCGGCAATCTTGGCGGCTACAGCTGCTGGCGGTTCGCCCCAGGTAAGGTAAACATCAACCTGCTCGGCTGCCAGTTCATGCGCAGGTTCAGATGAGCCACCAAAATATAAAGGTGGATAAGGTTTTTGCACAGGTGGGAACAGGGTCTTAGCACCCTTGACTGTGATATGCCTGCCTTCAAAATCGTAGCCGGTGTCACCACCTTCGCCAGCCAGCGAAGCACGCCAGACACGCAGGAATTCTTCCGTGATTTCATAGCGTTTTTCATGATCGGCAAACAGGCCGTCTGCCTCCAGTTCGCCCTGATCACCACCGGTGACGATATTAATCAGCAAACGCCCTTTCGACAAACGATCAAAGGTCGACGCCATACGCACTGCCAGGCCCGGAGTACTGAGACCAGGACGTATCGCCACCAGGAATTTCAATTTAGTGGTGGCACTGATCAGGCTGGATGCAACTACCCAGGCATCTTCGCAAGAACGCCCAGTCGGCAACAGCACGCCATCATAACCCTGGGTATCAGCCGCCACTGCGATCTGACGCAGGTAATCATGGTTGATCTGGCGTGCACCTTTGGTCGTACCCAGATAGCGGCTGTCGCCATGCGTAGGGATAAACCAGAATATATTCAAGCTCATCTTGTTTCCTTTCCTTGTTCTGTCTTGTTTACTGCGATTTTGGCGGCAAGTGGCAACCAGACCGCATCCCGCACATTGACCGCCTTGGGTATCAACTTTTGCTGATAAAAATTGTCGGCAACGCGCTGCTGTTCATCGATAATGTTCTGCGTCAGATAGACCACTGGCGAACGCGGTCTGCGCTCCAGAAAGCTGGCAATAGTCGGCTTGTCCAGACCAGTGCTGGTAGCGATAATGGCAACCGCTTCATCCCGGTTTTTCTGCACGAACGTGTCGCTGCGTGTCAGTTCTTCAAACAACAGCTGTATCACTTTCGGATAGCGGTCGGCGAAGCTGCGTAATGACAGATAATGCGAAAGATTGTTGACCAGTCCTTTACCTGTCGTCAGCACCCGCACTGGTGTGTTTTGTTCTATTGCTGCCCAGTACGGATCCCAAATGGCCCAGGCATCGACGCTACCGCGCTCAAAGGCAGCACGTGCATCAGCAGGTGCCAGATAGACCGGTGTGATATCCGCCCATTGCAAACCGGCTTGCTGGACTGCACGCAAGACATGGTAGTGAGCACTGGAGCCTTTCTGGAAAGCGATCTTTTTACCTTTAAGGTCGGCCAGCGCACGTATCGATGATTCCGGCTTGACCAGTATGGCACTGACACCTGGCTTGGCAGGTTCGGCACCGACATATACCAGATTGCTGCCAGCCGACTGGGCAAAGATAGGCGGTGGTTCACCCGTGGTGGCAAAATCGATGCTGCCAACAGACAGTGCTTCCAGCATTTGCGGACCGGCAGTAAATTCAAACCAGCTGACTTTCACGCCCTTCAATTGCTGTTCCAGCGCCTGCCTGTGTTTTAACAATGTCAGGTTGACCGAGCTTTTTTGAAAGCCAATGCGGACTTCTTTCGGCCCATCACCAGCACCTGGTGCAGCCTGGCTCAAGGCCGGCAACAGGGTGAATAAGCTCAGCGCCAGGATACGTCGAACCAGTGACCGCAGTGACATCATGGACCTCACAGCTTGACAGTGAATACTGCATCCCGGATATTGATACGCTTGGGTATCAATTTCAGGTCGGCGAAAGTGTCAGCAATATTTTGCTGTTCACGTATTACCTGATCGCTCAAAGGTTTGACACCAAACCCAAACCGTGCGGTGGATAATTCAACAGCACTGGTATCCAGACCGATCTGTCCAGACAGTATGCTGCTGACTTCTTTCAGGTTTTTTTTCGCCCATTCATCGACCTTCGTCAGTTCGTCCAGAACGATGCGCAAGACTTCGGGATTTTTTTGTGCATACGGACGTGCTGCCAGATAAAACTGGTGATTGCTCACTGCCCCCTTGCCATCGACCAGTATTCTGGCACCAATCTGTTTTTCAGCAGCGGCCAGGAAAGGATCCCAGATGGCCCAGGCATCAACACTGCCGCGTTCAAAGGCCGCCCGTGCATCTGCCGGTGGCAAGAACACTGTTTCCACATCCTTGTAATTAATGCCTGCTTTTTCCAGCACTTTGACCAGCAGGTAATGAACATTCGACCCCTTGTTGAGAACGATTTTCTTGCCCTTGAGTTCTGCAACCGATTTCAATGGGGAATTCTTGGGTACGACGATGGCTTCGCCGCCTGGTGCTGGCGGCTCGTTGCCGACATACAGCAAATCCGCGCCAGCGGCCTGGGCGAAAATCGGCGGCGCTTCGCCAGTGGTACCGAAATCGATACTGCCTACGTTAAGCCCTTCCAGCAATTGCGGCCCGGCAGGAAACTCTACCCATTTCACATCCACACCCAGGGCAGCCAGGCGTTTATCCAGGGCACCCGTACCTTTCAACAGAGTCAACGTGCCATATTTTTGAAAACCTATGCGCAATGTGCCGGGAGCAGGTGCCTTGTTTTGAGCAAAAGCCTTGGGCAATATCACACCAAGAGCAAGCGCAGACAGTGCAGACAGACGGCTCAGGGTAAGGCGTTTAGCTTCGCGTTGCTGATGCTTTTCGGTATTGCTAATATTGCTTGAGAACAGTCTCTTTTTATCGTCGCTCATACTTTACTTTCAATTTTTGGCAAGACCTCCCCCTGCCGTCAGGCGCGGCAAAAAAACCAAGAGGGAAATGCAATTCAAGTGTGTCGGTGGATTGGCTTCTTTATTTGCAGGCGCATTCGATCTGCATCAACAGGGCAAGCCATTCAGGACCTGGCTTTGTACAGGTTGCACAATTGACTTGCGACCGGGCAAAGACAACAGGCTTTCAAGCAAAAGGTGGGTGCCGTCCTGCACGCGTTTGGATATGGCATCGTCCAGTTGCAAACCCTGCCCGTCCGTCCATATGACCTGTGCATCGGTCGCATAAATACTGGGAAGGATGTGGCGTGCGGACAGAGCCGCCAGTACTGGCCGCAGGCCATAATCCAGCGCCAGCATATGCGATTGACTGCCGCCGGTTGCCACGGGCAAGACTATTTTTCCTTCCAGCCCGTCTTGCGGTAAAATATCCAGAAAGCTTTTCAACAGGCCGCTATAGGCTGCCTTATAGATAGGCGTAGCAATCACGATGGCTTCGGCCCTGACCAGCAGGGCTTTGGCAGCCTGCAATTCCGGATCAGAAAAATCTGCATGCAGCAAAGCCTGTGCTGGCAAATCCCGGACATGCAAGCTGACCGTACGCTGCCCCAGTTCATTCAGTCTTTCACCGATAAAATTTAGCAAGCGTGCCGACCTTGAAGGTGAAGAAGGGCTTCCCGATAGCAGCAATATGGTCATGATCGTACTTTCTATAGCGTCCGCAACAAAACTTATTTTTTGCCCGGTTGATAAATCTGGTCGAAGATACCGCCATCGGCAAAATGCTCTTTCTGCGCCTTGGTCCAACCACCGAAGGTGTCATCAATCGTGAACAGTTTCACTTTCGGGAATTGCGCCGCATATTTTTTGGACGCTTTTTCTGTAGTTGGACGGTAGTAATGCTTGGCAATAGTGTCCTGACCTTCGTCGGTGTACAGGTAGTTCAGGTAAGCTTCCGCCACTTTGCGGGTACCGCGACGATCCACCACTTTATCCACGACGGAGACAGAAGGTTCAGCCAGGATGCTGGTGGATGGCGCAACGACTTCTACCTTGTCCGGACCCAGTTCCTTGATCGCCAGCAACGCTTCGTTTTCCCAGGCCAGCAAGACATCACCTATGCCGCGCTCAACAAAAGTCGTTGTCGCACCACGCGCGCCGGAATCGAGCACAGGTACGTTTTTATACAGTTTCGATAAAAATTCCTTGGCTGTCGCTTCGCTGCCGCCTGGCAGTTTCAGGGCATAACCCCAGGCTGCCAGATGGTTCCAGCGGGCACCGCCAGAAGTTTTTGGGTTAGGTGTGATGACGGCGACACCGGGTTTGACGATATCCGCCCAATCCTTGATACCTTTAGGATTACCCTTGCGTACCAAAAATACGATGGTGGAGGAATACGGTGAAGCATTGTGCGGCAGACGTTTTTGCCATGCCTTGTCAAGCAAGCCCTTGTCTGCTAACGCATCTGTATCATAGGCCAGTGCCAGTGTGACTACGTCGGCATCCAGACCATCAATCACGGCGCGCGCCTGCTTGCCAGAGCCGCCGTGCGATTGCTTGATGGTGACGTTGTCACCGGTTTTTGCCTTCCATTGCTTGGCGAAAGCCTGATTCACATCCTGATACAGTTCACGGGTAGGGTCATACGATACATTGAGCAGGGTCACGTCGGCCGCATGCACAGCAGCAGCAGAAAAAGTACCGACAGTGGCAAAAGAAACGGCGAGAAATATTTTTTTGATAGTCATCTGTACGTCCTGAAGTGGGAATATTTTTATGAGGAGTACAGAATAAAACGGGGCTATATAAATTAAAACGAAGTGTTTCGATGTTTTATATATGATTTACGCATAAGCGAAAACACTGCCCCTCTCAAAATGAAAGACCAAAAGACTCAATACAGAGGCACGGAGACACAGAAGTGCACAGAGAAGGCGATTGTGGGCTGGTAGCAAGACGGGGTTACTGACGATCTGTTCGTTGCGCTTTATATTTTTTGGTGTCTCTTTGTTAATAGATTTTCAGCTTGCTGATTTGCCTATGAAATCGCAAGGTTTTGATCTACATTTTTTCTAAATCTGCGCTAAGATGACATCATCTTTTTCAGGAGTTAGCCATGCTGCGACGCACACCGATACAACTTGCTGTTTTTCTGGGTCTGATTAGTTGCTCTTTGGGCGCGTGGGCGGATACCGGCGATGCCTGCCCTGCCGTACTGGACCATAAATTCAAACGCCTGCAGGATGAAGTAACGCAGGATCTTTGCCAGTACAAGGGCAAGGTCGCGCTGGTCGTGAACACTGCCAGCTATTGCGGCTTCACCAAGCAATATGAGGGGCTGGAGGCGATGTATGCCAAATACAGCGAAAAAGGTCTGGTGGTATTGGGTTTCCCGTCGAATGATTTCGGTAAACAGGAACCAGGCAATGATCAGCAGATCGCTGATTTCTGCTTTAACACCTATGGTGTGAAGTTTCCCATGTTTACCAAAACCTCGGTCATGGGCAAGGATGTCAACCCGCTGCATGCGCAGTTGATCAAAGCAACGGGCACAACACCGAAATGGAATTTCTATAAATACCTGATCGACCGTAAAGGTAATGTCGTTGCCGCCTATTCCAGTGTGACAACACCGGATGATAAAAAGCTGGTGGCTGACGTAGAAAAAGCCCTGGCGCAATAATCATCTGGCACGCATTTCATCTCCTTGGATGAAATGCGTCCTTGTAGGTAGCCTGAATCAACCGGGCAGATAGCCCAACTGATGCGATATCCTGCTGGCGCTGTCACGCAGGGCAAGCGCCAACTCCCCCTTCCAGTCTGCATCAAAACTGCCTTTTGTGCCGGTCGCTGTCATCACCAGACTGAGTGCACCGGTATGATCGAACACTGGCGCACTTAAGGCATTGATGCCAGGGATGGGCAAACCTTGTGCCCTTGCCAAACCTTGCTGACGCACTTCTGCCAGCACGCTGGCAATATCCTGGCTATTCAGTTGTACACCGGCCTGCCCTATCACCAGCTCATCCTGCATTTCCCTGGCAATGACTTTATCTACCAGTGCCATTGGCAAAAAAGCAGAAAACACCAGTCCAGTAGCCGTACCCAGCATGGACATGACTGTGCCCGCATGCATGTTGACATGAATTGGGCGACTGGATTCTGCAATATAGATCACGGTAGGCCCATGGCTGCCCCAGACTGCCAGTGCCACCGTCTGGTCTATGCTGGCCGCCAGGCGGGTGGCTTCGGGTATCGCCAGTTTCACCGGCGACATCTGTTGCAGGCTGACCAGACCCATTTGCAGGGCAAAAGGGCCAAGCTGGTAAGTACCAGTTGTACCGTCCTGCTGTATCAAACCCAGTTTACCAAAGCTGACCAGATAGGCATGTGCCTTGGACGCCGGCATGCCGCTTTCACGCGCCAGATCACCCAGCGACATGGCCCGGCCAGAACTGACCAGGGCATTCAAGAGCAGACCACCCACTTCTATGGCACCTATGCCGCGTCTTTCCTTGTTTTTTTCTGTCATCTTAGCCCCTGATTACACTAGAATCCATTTTACTATTAACAAATGCATTTACAAATAACGAATTAATGCTTATTCTTAATTCAGTTAACTTGCTCAAGCTTTGGGCAATCTTGAATTAATTAAAAGGATGCTGTCATGACGACCAAGCAATTTGCCTCGCACGCCGATCTGGAAGAAAAGAAAGTCAGCTTCCAGCAACTGTCCGAACATGCCTATGCCTACACGGCAGAAGGCGACCCGAATACCGGCATCATTATCGGCGATGATGCCGTCATGGTCATCGATACCCAGGCCACCCCCATCATGGCGCAGGATGTGGTGCGACGCATACGTGAAGTCACCGACAAGCCCATCAAGTATGTTGTGATGTCACACTACCATGCGGTACGGGTACTGGGGGCCAGCGGCTATGTGGCAGAAGGTCTGGAGCATATCATCGCCAGCCGCGATACCTATGACCTGATCGTTGAACGCGGTGAAGCCGACATGAAGAGTGAGATAGGCCGCTTCCCGCGCCTGTTCCGTGCGGTGGAAAGCGTGCCCGGCCTGACTTGGCCGACAATTACCTTCAAGGGCGAAATGTCGATCTGGCTGGGCAAACTGGAAGTGAAGATCATGCAGGTTGGGCGAGGCCATACCAAGGGTGACACCATCGTCTGGCTGCCACAGGAAAAAGTCTTGTTCTCTGGCGATCTGGTTGAATTTGGCGCGACACCTTATGCGGGCGACGCCTATTATTCAGACTGGCCGCAAACCCTGAGTAATCTGGAAGCCATGAAGGCCGATAAACTGGTACCAGGTCGCGGCGCTGCTCTGACTTCGCCCGAACTGGTGGCAGCCGGCCTGAGTGAAACCCGTTCTTTCATCAGCGATCTGTTTGCCAGCGTCAAGGCAGGGCAACAACAACAGCACGACCTGAATACCATCTACAAAAATACCTATGCGACACTGAAACCCAAGTATGGTCACTGGGTAATTTTTGATCACTGCCTGCCATTTGATGTGACGCGGGCGTTTGATGAAGCATCAGGGCATATTGATCCGCGTGTGTGGACGGCGGAAAGGGATGTTGAAATGTGGAAGAGTCTGGAGGGATAGAAAAATTTGACCTAAAGACCTCTATGCCTTCGTTACGCAGGCGAGCGGCATGCCGCTCGAATTCCCTGCTGCACCACAGAGAACAGCAGAAGAAAAAAATTTCGTGTCAGTATGTAGCATACCTCTCTGTGCCTTTTTGTTTTTGCTTTAATGTCGTAGTGGGAGCTGCATTTTGCTTAGCACTTATCAATATCAAAAATTTCCGTATCAGACTCCGCCTGAATTGCGGGCGGGGGAAATTGTTCGCCGTCAGGTCATCATCGTGGGTGCCGGGCCGGTAGGTTTGGCGGCGGCAATTGATTGCAAGTTGCAGGGGCTGGATGTGCTGGTACTGGATGATGATGATACGGTCTCGGTCGGTTCTCGCGGCCTGTGTTATGCCAAGCGCACGCTGGAGATACTTGACAGGCTGGGAGTGGCCGATGCCGTGCGCAATAAAGGTGTGGAGTGGAATGTAGGACGCACCTTTTTTCGCAAGGATGAAGTATTCAATTTCAACCTGTTGCCGGCAGCAGATCACAAACACCCAGGTATGGTGAATTTGCAGCAGTATTATCTGGAAGAATTCCTGGTGCAGCGGGCGACAGAACTCGGTGTGGAATTGCGCTGGAAAAATCGCGTGACTGCGGTGGAGCAAACAAAAGAATTGTCTACCCTGCACATCGAAACAGCCGATGGCAATTATGCCATGCAGGCGGAATGGCTGATCGCCTGCGACGGCGCACGCAGCCCTATACGCCAGATGCTGGGACTGGAAGTCGAAGGCAAGGTCTTCATGGATCGCTTTTTGATTGCCGATGTACTCATGAAGGCAGATTTTCCAGCCGAACGCTGGTTCTGGTTTGACCCGCCATTTCATCCCAATCAATCTGTGCTGTTGCATCGTGAAGCCGACAATGTCTGGCGTATCGACTTTCAACTGGGCTGGGATGCCGACCCGGTGGAAGAACGCAAGCCAGAAAACGTCATCCCGCGCATCAAAGCCATGCTGGGTGACGACAGGGAATTTGAACTGGAATGGGTCAGCGTCTACACCTTCCAGTGCCGACGCATGGAAAAATTCCGCCATGGTCGTGTGCTGTTTGCCGGTGACGCAGCGCATCAGGTGTCACCCTTTGGCGCGCGCGGTGCCAATTCTGGCATACAAGATACCGACAACCTGATATGGAAACTGAAGCTCGTCATTGATGGCAAGGCATCGTCAGGTTTACTGGACAGCTATTCAGATGAGCGTGTATTTGCTGCCGACGAAAATTTGCTGAATTCGACACGCTCTACTGATTTCATCACGCCCAAAAGTACAGTCAGCAAATGTTTCCGGAATGCAGTGCTGGAACTGGCACAAGAACATGCCTTTGCCCGCAAGCTGGTGAATTCTGGACGGCTGTCGGTGCCCAGCATATTGAATACATCCGCTTTGAATACGGCCGACAGCGCTGTATTTGCTGGTCAGTTACAGCTGGGTGCCGCAGTTGAAGATGGCCCGGTAATTTATCAGGGTAAAGCAGGCTACCTGCTTGAACTGTTGCAGCATCATTTTTATGGTCTGTATTTTTGCGAAGATGCCAGCAAGATTCCAGTTGAAACACTGACCGGCTTTGCCGCACTGAAAAAACTGCCTGTACCGGTGCATACCCTCATCATCAGTGCCACTGCGGCAGAGTGCGGTGACTATGAGGTCACGCAGGTCGCGTATGACTTCAAGGGTGTCCTTGCCGAACGCTATGATGCGCGCGTTGCCGAACACACGAGCTATTATCTGCTGCGGCCAGACCAGCACCTGGCAGCACGCTGGCGTCAGTTTGAACTCGTCAATGTGCTTGCCGCACTAGCTCGCGCCACCTCATACCAGGAAGGACCCGGCCATGCCATTACAACTGCAGCCTAATTTTCATTATGCCGACATCAGCAAGCAACAGGGCTTGCGTGACTATGTTGCCGGTGATGATTTTTACCAGATGCTGATTGACACCCACCGGGGTTTGAGCGACGAAGACAGCAGCAAACTTAATGCAAAATTAATCTTGCTGCTGGCGAATCACATCGGGGACCTGGATACTCTGCAGCAAGCTCTACACCTTGCTGCCAATAAGGAAAGTTAAGACTTCCTGGCCTGGTCAGACAAAAATCCACCTATCGTCGCATGCACCATGGAATCCACGATTTGTTCGTGAGTGAGACGCTTGTCACGCAACAGGAATTCCATCGTCGGGTCACAGGCGCGTGAATACAGGGTGTACACCAGTACATCATCCGGTACATGCGGTGTCAGTGCGCCCTGCTCGCGTGCCTTGGCAACCAGCGCATAAAAGCGCTTGTTGACACGCAAAGCCACCATCACATAATCCAGATTCAGCATCAGGCTACGTTGCAAGGCCAGGCTGGTGGATGGCAGATGGGGAACACCACCTTGCAAACGCAAACGTAAAGACCAGGCCAAAATATGCCTGATTTTATCGATGGCACTCAGCTCTTCCGCCAGGGTATCAAGTTCTGCCAGAGTCGCCTTTAACAGGCGCGTCAGGGCAGCAGCAGCCAGTTTCTCTTTTGAAGAAAAGTGCTTGTACAGACTTCCCTTGGCAATACCAACCGCATCGGCCACATCATCCATGGTCATCAGGTCATAACCTTTTTCTGACAAAAGGTGGTTGACCGCATCAATGATGGCTTCTTCACGCGCATCAAACTGTTGTTTTTTAAAAGGAATTCTAATTTCCATTATTTTTTCTGCACAAATAAAAACTTTGTAGTATATTTTGTGACTGATCAGTCACTTTTTGAAATTCATAGTCACATTTTAGCGCACTAAACAGGTTTTGCACGGATCTCGCCAATTAATTGTTGGCAAGTCCGTGAATCCGAAAGTGAAAACTTTGCGTATGTATAGCTATGAATGGTTCCCACTCTTGTATTCAGTGTGCATTTTGCAATGTGATTTGCAGTTTGCTATCAAAACAAGTGATTGATCCATTGATCCATTAGTCCATTGATAAATTTACAGCACTTATACGCTTATGAAAATCGCCGTCATCGGTTCCGGCATCTCCGGTCTGTCTTGTGCGCACGAACTGTCCAATGCGGGTCATGAAGTCAGCCTGTTTGAGGCAAATGACTATTTTGGCGGCCATACCCATACCGTGGATGTCACGCTTGAAGGTCAAACATACGGTGTAGATACCGGCTTTCTGGTGTTTAACCATAAGACCTACCCAAATCTGGTGAATCTGTTTGCCAAACTGCAGATAGAAACCGTGGCAACCGATATGTCGTTTTCAGTCAAGATGCCGTTGCAGCCGAAAGCTGGACATCCGGGCAGCGGTCGTATGCTGGAATGGGCTGGCGCCAATCTGGATACGGTATTTGCCCAGCGCAGCAATTTGTTGCGCCCGGCATTTTTACGCATGCTGCGCGATATTCTGCGCTTTAACAAACAGACCACAGCAATGGCCAATGCACCAGGGCAAAAAGGTTTTCAGCTGCCGCTGGGTGAATTTCTGGACAGGCATAAATACAGTCAGGAATTCCGTCGTTGGTATTTATTGCCCATGGCAGCCTGCATCTGGTCTTGCCCGACAGCGACGATGATGGCGTTTCCTTTGTCGTCTTTTGTCAATTTCTGCCACAACCATGGCTTGCTGCAAGTGAATGACAGACCGCAATGGCAAACCGTGAAGGGCGGCGCCAGGCAGTATGTGGAGAAAATCCTGCCACTGATTGCACATACCTATCTGAATACGCCAGTACAGGCCGTACGCGAAAAAGCACGTGGTGTGATTGAAATCAAAACAGCCAGCGGTGTACAGCAATTTGCCCATGTCGTCATCGCCAGCCATAGCAACCAAAGCTTGGCCATGCTGGCCGATGCCAATCTGGCAGAACGCCAGGTCTTGTCTGGCGTGGCTTACCAGCCAAATCGTGCCGTACTGCACACCGATGCCAGCTTTCTGCCAGAAAACAAAAAAGCCTGGTCAGCCTGGAATTATCAAAGCGAAAGTGGCGAAGAAGCACGAGTCTGCGTGCACTACCTGATCAATCAGTTGCAGCCGCTACCGTTCAAGACACCCGTCATCGTGACCCTGAATCCCATACAGGAACCAGCACCAGAAACCGTCATTTCCAGTTTTGATTATGCCCACCCAGTGTTTGACGCCACCGCAATCAGGGCGCAAAGTCAGTTGCAAAATATCCAGGGCAAGAGAAATATCTGGTTCGCCGGGGCCTGGACTGGCTACGGCTTCCATGAAGATGGCTTGAAATCTGGCCTGCGAGTGGCAGAGAGCATATTGACACATGTTGAAGCAGCACAGGACATGCACGTTCGTGCAGCGTAAAACCATGACGACTTCGTTGGTACCTTCGACCAAACAAAACAGCATTGCGCTGTGTACAGGCGAAGTCATGCATAAACGCTTGCGTCCGGCAAAAAATGCATTTCGCTATGGTGTGTTTTTTATCCGTCTGCCACTACGTGCATTGGCAGATGGCAGACTTGCTAAACATTCTCGTCTGTTTTCGCTCAACCGTTTCAACCTTCTGGCTTTTCACGAGCAAGACCATGCAGATGGCAAACAGCCGCTGACCCAATGGCTGGATAAGTTGCTGGCGGCGGAAGGCATTCATGATGCAGATGGTGAAATCTGGCTGCAATGTTTTCCACGTGTATTGGGGTATGTATTCAATCCGGTTTCATTCTGGTTTTGCCATCGCGCAGATGGCAGCCTGCGTGCCATCGTCTGTGAGGTACGTAATACCTTTGGCGAAAAACACTTATATCTGCTGGAAAACGGCAATTGTCTGAGTAATGGTGAAGAGTTACAAGCAAAAAAACTATTCCACGTCTCACCGTTTTGCAAAATAGAAGGTGCATACCGCTTCCGTTTTTTGCAAACCGGTCAAGCCATTGCCACCACACCAGACCAGCAAACCACGTCCGAATTGCTCAACATAAGATATCTGGCGCGTATAGATTATGACGACACCAGCGGCCCTTTGCTACTAACCAGCATATCCGGCATGGAAAACCGCATGACTGATTGGCAGATACTAAAAGTCATGTTGCGTTACCCATTTATGACTATGGGTGTGGTGTTACGCATCCATTTGCAGGCATTGCGTTTATGGGTCAAACGCGTGCCTTTTATTTCCAAACCACTTCCACCTACTGAAGAGCTAAGTCGATGAGCAGCCTACAACCTACTTTTGCGTCCGGCACCAGTCATGCTTCTCATGCACCGGTGAACAATCATCATGCAGGTGTGACTAAACTGAATGGCAAACATTTTCCGGCTGAAGCGAAAATAGTGCTCAGTCTGTTGAAAAGACTGGAGCATGGTTGCCTGACCATACAGCTTCCAGACGGGCAGACTGCCAGCTTTGGTCGCGCCTATGATGGACACCAGCATATCAGCCTGCATCTGAAAGACTGGCAACTGTGTCGCTCGGCGCTGAAATCCGGCGATATCGGTTTTGCCGAGAGTTATATTGCTGGCCACTGGACAACCAGCAGTCTTGCCGGGCTGATAGAGCTGATCTCACACAATCGCGCGCAACTGGAATCGGTGATTTATGGCAGTTGGTGGGGTAACCTGCTTTACCGTCTCAAGCATTTACTGAACCGCAATTCACGTGCGGGTAGCAAAAAAAATATCCATGCCCACTATGATATCGGTAACGATTTCTATCAACTGTGGCTGGACCCATCAATGACGTATTCCAGCGCCATCTTTGCAGGTGATCAGTCAGAGAGCCTGGAACAAGCACAAGAAGCGAAATATCGTCGCATCCTTGAACAACTGGCCTTGCCACCACAGGCAAAAGTATTGGAAATCGGTTGTGGCTGGGGTGGTTTTGCCGAGATGGCCATACGTGATAGCGGTGCCCATGTGACCGGGCTGACCCTGTCGACTGAACAATTGCATTATGCCCATGAACGTCTGCACAAGGCTGGCCTGCATGCGCAGAGCGATTTAAAAATCCAGGACTATCGCGACGCCGTGGGCAGCTATGACGGTATTGCTTCGATAGAAATGTTTGAAGCTGTTGGCGAAGCATATTGGCCAGGTTATTTTGAATGCCTGCAACGCAACCTGAAACAGGGGGGACGTGCCTGCGTGCAAAGTATCGTCATCGCTGACAATCTGTTTGAACGTTACCGCAAGGGCACGGATTTCATCCAGCAATATATTTTCCCTGGTGGCATGTTGCCTTCGGTAGAAAAATTCCATGCGATGGCCAACGAATACGGTATGGAAGTGATTGATACTTTTCACTTCGGCCAGGATTACGCACGCACCTTGTTATTGTGGCGCCATAACTTCATGGAAAAACTGGCACAGGTCAAAGCCCAGGGTTTCGACGATGAATTCTTGCGTACATGGGAATTTTATCTGGCCTATTGCGAAGCAGGTTTCACTGCTGGCAGCATCAATGTCAGCCAGTTTACCCTGAGAAAAACGTGAATACCCATACCGACAGACAAAGCATGACTGCGTTGCGCTACGTGGTGGCAGCAGTGATGTTGATGATGTTCCATGGACTGCGGTCTGCAAGTGCGCAAGCCACAGTAGCAGTACCGGCTCATATACATGAAGAGATACCACAGGCGGCCCTGCAAGGCCGTGGCAGCTTTCGCTGGTTTGGCTTGCACATTTATGATGCCAGCCTGTGGAGCACAGCAGAAGGTTACAAGCCGGATAGCGACAAGCCGCAACGCTTTGCATTGGACCTTGTATACGCCCGCTCACTTTACGGCAGCAAGATTGCCGATGCCAGTATCGATGAAATTGAAAAACTGAAACTGGGCACACCGGAAAATCGACACCGCTGGCTGACCCAGATGAAAAGCCTGTTCCCTGATGTGAAGCAGGGAACACATATCACTGGCATACATATACCGGGCGAAGCGGCGCGCTTTTATCTGAATGGGAAACTGTTGGGTGAAATCAGGGATGCGGAATTTGCGCATGCCTTCTTTGCTATCTGGCTGGACAGGAAAACCTCGTCCCCAAACTTGCGCAGCAAGTTGCTGGGAGCGAAGGCAGAAACGAACTGAAGTCGCCCCTGACTCTGGCCGCATGGTCAGTTGAAAAAAGCCAAGGATTACCATGAATCTGTTATTGCTGTGCCAACGCCTGCTATATTGCAGCCTGCTTGTTTTGTTGACGTCGTGCGCCAGCTCGTATGAATCTGCGCTCTACAGGAATGAAAAACCAGCACTGGATTTGCAGACTTATTTCAATGGCAGACTGGACGCGTGGGGCATGTTTCAAGACAGGTCTGGTGCCATCGTCAAACGCTTTACTGTCGTCATGACTTGTCAATGGACAGGTGACATCGGTACTTTGAATGAAGACTTCAATTATTCAGATGGCAGCAAGCAGAAACGCATCTGGACACTGAAAAAGGTCGGGGTAAACCGCTTCATTGGTAACGCAGCGGATGTGATTGGCGAAGCACAAGGTGTGGTGTCAGGCAATACTCTGCACTGGAATTATGTACTGGCATTACCTGTCGATGGCAGCGTATATAAGGTCGATTTTGACGACACCATGGTATTGATGGATGAGCAGGTGATGCTTAACCGTGCCGTCATGCGCAAGTTGGGTGTTGAACTGGGCAGTGTGACGCTGTCCTTCACCAAACGCAGCAGCAATATGCCATGAACCCAAAGATCAGTACATGGCGTGACAAGCATGTCTGGGTCATCGGTGCCTCCAGCGGCATAGGTGAAGAAACCGCACGTTTGCTGCTGACACTAGGTGCAGATGTTGCCCTGTCGGCCAGAAACCAGTCATCGCTGGAGCGTATTGCACACCGCTACTCGCGTGCCTGTGCATTAGCACTGGATATCACGGACCACACAAGTTTGGTAAGTGGCCATGCCCAACTGATGCAGCGATGGGAAAAAATCGACCTGATACTGATCGTCGCCGGTAGCTACAATGAAATGCGGGCAGACAGCTTTGACCTTGCGGCAGCGGAACAGCTGATCAATATCAACCTGCACGGCATTTATCGGTGTCTGTACGTAGTGTTGCCTACCTTGCTGAAACAGGGACACGGCGCAATCGGTATAGTAGGATCTGTTGCTGGCCTGTCCGGCTTGCCAAAGGCACTGGCATATGGCCCGACCAAGGCCGCGATCATCAACCTGTGCGAATCACTGTACCTGGATTTAAGGCCGAAAAACATAGGTGTGTATATGATCAACCCCGGCTTTGTGGCAACTCATTTAACCGCAGGAAATGATTTCAAGATGCCTGCACTGATGTCTGCCCAGGCAGCAGCACAAGCACTGGTAAAGGGACTGGCTGATGGGGAATTTCATATACACTTTCCCAAGCGTTTCACGAATTGGCTACGTCTGGCACGTCTGCTTCCCTACCGCAGTTATTTTTATCTGGTTCACAAATTCACGGGTTTATAAATGAATATGACATCTTTGCCAGGCAGCATTGATCATCGCGCCAGCCTGCAGAAACTGATTTATTTTTTTGAAAGCGTGTCACTTGAAGCCTGCACGGATTTATCTGCCGTGTACACAGAAGACGCTTACTTCAAAGATCCCTTCAATGAATTGCATGGCATAGCTGCCATCAATCATGTGTTCCAGCATATGTTTGAACAAGTGCACGACCCCAGCTTTCGCATCACCTCCACCGTACTGGAAGGTGATAGCGCTTTCCTGTGCTGGGATTTTTTGTTCACGATGAAACACTTCCACACCAACCAGCAACGCATACGCGGCACCACCCATATCCGTTTTGACGATGACGGTCGGGTCAATTTTCACCGCGATTACTGGGACGTGGCCGAAGAACTGTATGAAAAGCTGCCAGTACTGGGCAGCCTTATGCGTGTGCTGAAATGGATAGCGCGTAAATAGGCTTAAAGCGCAGCCTTGTAGGCTGGCAAATACTTTGCCAGCCTGGCTCCCATTTCTTGTCCCAATGCCTGCAAGCCGCTCATGGGTCTGACCATGACTTCGAAGTCGACGATTTTCCCTGCTTCATCAAAGCGTATCATGTCTATGCCCTTGAGCTGCTTGTCACCCACTGTCGCGCTGAATTCCAGCACGATGTTCAAGCCATCATCAGATACAAGTTCACGGTGATAAGCAAAATTTTGAAATACCTTGCTGACCGTAGTTAAAATCAGCACGACCGCCTGAGAAGATGCATATGGCTGATGCGCCATCGGTGAGCGAAATACTGCGTCAGGATGCACAATCGCTGGTAAACCAGACAGATCACCACTGGCAATCATCTGATGCCAGGTCGTTAAAGAAGCTGCAACAGTATCAGGCAAATTTTTCATGATGTTTCTTTAGAATGTGGGGACAGAAATGAGAAAAAAGGACCATTAATCACAGAGGTACAGAGGAAGGAAAGGCATCATGCAGGATGCCTTCCTTACACAAGCGAGCGGCATGCCGCTCGAATTTCCCGCCACACCACAGAGAAAACAAAAGAGAGAAGATCGTGGTTCGCTTGAAATCCTGATTAGCTTTTCTCTTGCCTTTCTCTGTGTCTCTGTGGTGAGAGGTTTTCCTCGAATTTAAATCGTTGCCGCCAATCGTGTCCCCTGATTGATGGCGCGTTTGGCGTCCAGTTCAGCGGCAACATCGGCGCCACCGATCAGGTGCACGGGTTTGCCTGCGGCTTCCAGCGCGGCTTGCAATTCGCGCCTTGGTTCCTGGCCTGCGCACAGGATCACGTTATCCACCGGTATCAGTTTTTGTACACCTTCCACCGTCACGTGCAGACCGGCATCGTCCACCTTGTCATAGGTGACACCGGCAATCATTTGTACTTCACGGTTCTTCAAGCCAGTACGATGTATCCAGCCGGTGGTCTTGCCCAGGCCATCACCCACCTTGGAGGTCTTGCGCTGCAACAGGAAAATCTGGCGCGTCGGTTTTTCAATTTCTGCTTCACACAAACCGCCGACGTTTTTATAATCAGTATCGACACCCCATTCAGCAAAGAATTTTTTCGGATCCAGGCTAGGGCTGGTGCCACTATGACTCAGGTATTCTGCAACGTCAAAACCGATACCGCCAGCACCAATGATAGCCACCATCTTGCCTACCGGTTTTTTGTCGCGCAAGACATCCAGATAACTCAGTACTTTAGGGTGATCAATACCGTCAATCGCCGGTGTGCGTGGCAGAATGCCAGTGGCCAGCACCACTTCATCAAAGTCTTGCAAATCAGCAGCGCTCACTTTGGTATTCAGTTTCAGCGTCACGCCTGTCAGGCTGATCTGTTTGCCAAAATAACGCAGGGTTTCATAAAACTCTTCTTTGCCTGGAACTTGCTTGGCGATATTGAACTGGCCGCCAATTTCTGATGCGGCATCAAACAGGGTAACGGCATGGCCGCGATGCGCCGCCGTGGTAGCAAAACTTAAACCTGCAGGGCCAGCACCGACGACGGCAATACGCTTGGCCTTGGTCAATGGTGCATCGATTAGTTCGGTTTCATGGCAGGCACGCGGGTTGACCAGGCAAGAAGTGATCTTGCCGCCAAAGGTATGATCCAGACATGCCTGGTTACAACCTATGCAGGTATTGATTTCATCTGCTTTGCCCTGCTCGGCCTTGCGCATGAACAACGGGTCGGCCAACAGAGGGCGGGCCATGGAAACCATGTCGCAATAATCATCAGCCAGCAATTGCTCGGCCACTTCTGGTGTATTGATGCGGTTGGTGGCGATCAGCGGGATCTTGACATGGCCCTTGAGTTTTTTGGTCACCCAGGCAAAAGCTGCACGCGGTACCTTGGTGGCGATGGTAGGAATACGGGCTTCATGCCAGCCTATGCCAGTATTGATGATGGTGGCACCCGCAGCCTCAATCGCCTGTGCCAGTTGTATCACTTCATCCAGTGTCGAACCACCTTCAACCAGATCCAGCATGGACAGACGATAGATGATGATGAAATGACTGCCAACTTTTTCACGTATGCGACGCACGATTTCAATCGGGAAACGGATGCGGTTTTCATAAGCACCACCCCATTCATCGTCGCGCTGGTTAGTACGGGCGGCGATAAATTCATTGATCAGATACCCTTCCGAACCCATCACTTCCACACCGTCATAACCAGCCGATTTGGCCAGTGTGGCGCAGCGTACAAAGTCGGAAATGGTTTCTTCCACTTCTTCCGTGGTCAATGCATGCGGCTTGAAAGGATTGATGGGTGCCTTGATGGCACTAGGTGCAACCAGCGTAGGCTGGTAAGAATAACGGCCAAAATGCAAAATCTGCATGGCAATCTTGCCGCCCGCATCGTGCACAGCCTGGGTGACAATTTTATGGTGCTCAGCTTCTGCTTCTGTGGTCAGCATGGCACCACCTTGCATAGGGCGCGCTCTTTCATTCGGGGCGATACCACCGGTAACGATCAGGGCTACCCCACCACGCGCACGCTCTGCATAAAATGCCGCCATGCGTTTAAAACCATTGTCCACTTCTTCCAGCCCCACGTGCATGGACCCCATTAACAGGCGATTAGGCAAAATGGTAAAGCCCAGATCAAGTGGCTTGGTCAGGTGAGGATAAAATGACATGGTACATTTCCTATAAGTAAGTGCTTGCAAACTGTCTCAATGGTTGATCTTGATGATCAACTCCGCATTTATGCAACTGATTGCATAAGAGAATAACGAAACAACTTTATTTATGCAACCAGTTGCATATAAAATGTCTTAAATTCACACCGTATACCCACTCTAAATATGTCCTTGCCCCATGCTTTGCTGACCTCAATCGCTGAAAAGCCCTGTTCCGGATACGACCTGGCAAGGCGTTTCGACAAATCCATAGGCTATTTCTGGCATGCCACCCACCAGCAAATCTACAGGGAACTGGCACGCATGGAAACCCAGGGCTGGGTCATCTCTACAGAAGTGGAAGGGGGGCGCGCTGGAAAGAAACTCTTCAACATCCTGCCAACTGGAAGGGAAGAGCTGCGTCGTTGGGGCAGCGAAACCAGTGCACCAATGAAATTGCGTGACGATATGATGGTCAAATTGCGCGCCGATGCCGCGATAGGCCCACTGGGTCTGACAGAAGAATTTGAACGACGCCTGAAAATGCACGAACAGGAATTGCAGAACTACAGAGACATAGAGCAACGCGACTTCAGTGCACCGCATCTGTCACGCGAAGTCCAACTGCGTTACCTGATCCTGAAAGCTGGCATCACCTTTGAAGAGAGCCGGGTACAATGGACCAAGGAAGCTTTACAAGTTTTGCGCAATACTTTATAGAACTCATTTCATCTGGAACTCATTTCATCAAAAAGGATGAGTTCCAGATAAACCTGATGTTGCCTTAAACATCATCAAGCAACATGACGTATCAGGCAATGCTGTCGTCCTTGTAGGTACCAACTGATGCCTGTATCACGCCTTGGGCAATTGCAGTCTCTTGTTCTGTGTTGGTTTGCACTACCAGCACAAACTGCCCGCTGGCAATAGCATCGTCAATCAAGTTGGATAACCAGCCTTGTTTTTCTGTACCATACTTACCAGTTTCACCGCCGGTGCCAGATGGGGTGCTTGCAGCATCTTTCTTGAACGCACCTTGAGTGGCGCCAAGCAAACCACCGATACTGGCTCCCCATCCCATCATCACCAGAGGAGCGATCAGTGGACTGGCAATAAAAAGGCTGACATTGGCAGCAACCAATGCCACTTCAGCCAGCGCCCCCAGTCCTGTGCCGACCACGGTACCTATCGTGCCGCCAACCAATATATCTTTCAATGCCTTGTCACTGCCCGCTACAGGACCAGGCTGGTGCGGCAAGCCCGCCGCCGGAGGCGCAGCAAGCTTGCTGTCAAAAATCTGCATACGGCCTGAAGGAATACCTCTTAAAAGCAAGGTACTCAGAGCACTTTCTGCATCGCTACGTTGCGCAAAAAAGCCGGATACATGATGAAGATAAGTGTTCATTTTATTTCTTTCAAACTGATGATGACGATTTTCATATCAAAAAATTTCATTTCGGCCTCGGCCGCTGCACATCCATCAGCGCAGCTTGCAAACGATCTGAAAACAACCTGCAGGGAATTCGTTGACCGGTTTCTTCCTGTCTGGCTATAGCCAATTCTTTTGCGCGAAAAATAGGATAAATAATATTGGCTCGATAACGCACACCAGCTTCATCACGACTGATTTGAGCTTTTCTTTCTCGTATACGTATCTGTACCATGATTTTCCAATTCCATTCGGTGAGTATTGTCAGAAAAAAGGATTTTCATCACTGAGCATGTTCATGAAGATTAGGCAAAAACCAGAAACCAATCTGTACGTTGGCAAACATATGACTAGAACTCATTTCATAAATAGGAAGGCAAAACATGTAAGCCTCAGCACCAATAACAAACTGTCCTAACACTCTTCCGTGTGTTAGCGAACAGATATGTTTAAGGCAAAGGCATAAGCTGCTGTCAGATTCAAGTTCGTGATCAGAGCAATTGACGCGCAGACCAATTTTTGTGCCGATAAATAAGCTGTTTCCGCTAGCCTCTTTAGCAGCATTCACAGAAAAGGATTTACCATGACCGAAAAAACTGCAAGCGTACATTGGGAAGGCTCAGGCAAAACTGCGGTAGGCAATATCAGCACGGAAACCGGTGCATTGAAAGACTATCCCTACGGCTTTGCCAGCCGTTTTGAAGATGACAGGCGTGGCAGCAACCCGGAAGAATTACTGGGCGCTGCCCATGCTGCGTGCTTCACCATGGCATTTTCATTTGCCTGCGAAAGAGCTGGCTGGAAAACCACAGATGTTGATACCAAGGCCAGTATCAGACTATCCAAACAGGGTGAGGGTTTCGTCATTGACCGCATTCAGTTGACGATGGAAGCGTCAGTTGCAGGTATCAATGATGCGCAATTCCAGGAAATTGCGGCAGTGGCAAAACGTGAATGCCCTTTATCGAAAGCACTTGCCGGTGTTCCAGAGATAGCACTGCAAGCAACACTGCGAGTGGATACCACGCCATAGTATTCCGCAGGCAAATCAACACTCACTAGAACTCATTTCATCAATAGAGGTGAGACGAGTTCCAAAAGGATCTATCATGCTACATACTTTACCCGAGCTACCCTATGCAATCGATGCATTGCAACCGCATATTTCAAAGGAAACGCTGGAGTATCACTATGGTAAACATCATCAGACCTATGTCGCGAACCTGAATACCTTGATCAAGGATACAGAGTTTGCCGACGAGTCTCTGGAAAATATCATCAAGAAATCCACTGGCAGCATATTCAATAATGCCGCCCAGGTGTGGAACCACAATTTTTACTGGCAAAGCCTGACACCCAGCGGTGGCGGTGTCGCTACAGGTGCATTGGGTGACGCCATCACTGCCCAATGGGGTTCATTTGAGAAATTCAAGCAGGAATTTACTCAATCCTGTATCAGTAATTTTGGCTCTGGCTGGACGTGGCTGCTGAAACGCTTTGACGGTTCACTGGCAATTGCCAACACCTCAAACGCGGCCACACCGTTGGTCGGCGTCGACAAGCCATTGCTGACATGTGATGTCTGGGAACATGCCTACTATATCGACTATCGTAATCAGCGTCCCGCCTATCTGGAAGCTTACTGGAGTCTGGTGAACTGGGATTTCGCTGCAGCGAATTTTGCTGATTTGTGACAACACACCCTAACCGGATTGGCCATCTGCACGTGCTTTAAGGTAGATAGGTAACATCATGCTTATCCAGCCTGCCAGCAGGAGCAACCAAGCCGTTGCGGATAGGGTGATTAACAGGGGGAGCGAGAACAAGCTCGCACTAATGCGCAACAAGGCAGCCAGGTGCAATCCAAGATACATGCACCACAACAGATTCGATACCTGCAAGGGCCGGCCACTGTGTCCAAAGGAAACCCGGCTCACGAATGCAACCAGCATGGTTCCCATGAAGCCCAGACCCAGGGCATGTATCGGCGCAGAGCCTACCTCAAGACCAAATGCAGATGCTGCCTGCAACGCAAATACGATGGACAGCCAGGCAAACGAAAAGTGCAGCATCGCCAGCAAACGGTTCGCCATGCAACGCATGACACCCCACCGCCATGAGGTATAGATGAAACTCAGGCTCAATGCTGTTGCAGTGATGGCCTCAGGTAGATGCCATTGCATGATGCCAGCGACCACCAGTATCAGGCATCCGCCCAGCCACATACCCAGTAACCAATAGGGACGCCAGATGTCATAGGGTCTTATTACGTTGCTGCTGAAAAACGGCAGCATGCGATGACATACCGTCAAAAATACCGGCAGTAAAAAGCCGAAAAAAGCACATTGCCGGGCAATCATCCAGGCACCGTCCCAACCACCGCTCCATATCAGGGTCGCAGCAATAGCACATGCACCACCACACATGGCAACGAAAATGGCCATGGCATGTTTTTTATCCGGCACGGTACTGCGCTGTATCAGACTACCCCAGCGCCAGGTCACGGCAAGCCAGGCGCACAGCATCAGGGCAAACCCGGAACTACGCAAAGCATGCAATCCAAGGCTAGCCGCCAGCATTGCCAGTATCAATCCACAGAAATAAGTAGCGCCATGCAGTAAAAAATAGTCATCTTTTGTTGTGACTCCTAACCATTTAGGGCCTGCAGTAAAAGTAAAGCCCAAAATGAATAAGGGAAAAACACCCAATGGCATCAGCAAAGCATGCAAAGGTATTGCCATCGTTTGCGGATGTTGAACCTGCAACCACCACCAGAAAAACAGGATAAAGACAGCCACTGCACCGAGAAAAAAATACAGCCTGTGGGGGGCGGTTGCAAGGCGTTTCATGATGGCTGGTCCGGTAAGTAAATAAAGCTCAGGAATAATTCAAGCTAAGTATTGTTGACATCAATCTGTCAGCACTTTGGAATTTAACGACTGCAACGCCATCTCTATGGTTTGCCATACCTGCTGCGTCTCATCTTCAGTTGCATCAGCATGAAAACGCTTGCGTGCACCCTGCTGATTCAGCACCAGGTGAACATCTGGCTCTACCCCGGCTTGTTGCAAACACGCTTTGGCACAAGCCAACGCACAGCCATCCAGAGCAAGTATAATCCTGCCAGACTGGGCGAGCTTGACCAGACTGCTGACACCCCCACCAACGCCGCTAATGCACGACATTTGTGCCTTTTGCTCACGGTCCAGTCTGACCGCGCAATCGTTAGCCAACTGAGCAACGCTGGAACAGCCTGAACATGCATAGACCAGGGGCAAGGGATCGGTTTTCATCACATAGTCTCACCGGCATGGGTAAAACGCTGGGCAAACTGACTCAGCCAGACTGGACGTTCACTTGCATCTATCCAGTATTTCACGGCGACACCCAGTTCGGTATCGCCTTCCATTTTCAAGCGACGACGGAAGAAAAGTGTATCTGCATCCTCCTGACCCGAAGCCAATTTGAAAAAATCCATGGCACTGGCAGACAGGCTGACATCCGGCTGAATCAAAGAAGAACGTGACTTGAATTTACCTTGATCACAATAAAAGCAAAGTGACAGACCCAGATCTTCCACCTTGATACGAAAGCTTTTGCCATACAGGCTTTCCGGCGCTACCAACAGCGCACGTCGCCTGGCCAGTTCCAGCATCAGCATTAAAGGCGCATTCGCCAGAGGTGCAGGCAAATAACTACCCAAAATCTGTACGCCTTTAGGAAAACGAAAATTGCTCAAATCCATTTTATATAGTCCTCGTTAGCCTATCTGTTCGTTAGCCAACCATTGCATGCCAGGTTTATCTACCCAATAACCATTGCTGCGCTGTGCATGTGGCGGCAATAAGCTTTCACTGACAATAGCACCAGCGCTTTTTTTCCTGGCGTCGTCAAATGCTGAAATCACTTCTGCCATACCTTGTGCTTGCGGCTGCAGACGTAAAATATCAACCTGCATCGCAGTCAGTTCGGGCAATTGCGCCCCCAGATCGAGACAGTTGGCACTTTGAGTTTGAATACCGTTGATCGTTAAAAAATCCTTGCCTTCACGCGTCGCCAACGCCAGGCCATCGGGATATTGTTCACAACGAAATTCACAACTATCCTTGCGCAAGCGATGATGTCGTGCGGTGAAGCAGCGTGATGAAAACGCCAATGCAAGCCGTCCCCATACCTGCACTTCAGTCTGCATCTGTTCGCCACGCTGGCGCTGCAGCGTGGCAAGATCGTCGCGGCCCATTTCTATCGGTGGTAAAAAGCGACTGGCGCCCAGGCTGGCAAGCCATGACAGCGTGTCTGCATGGTAGATATTCAAATGCGGGCCAGCGACAAAGGCCTTGCCCTGCATGGCACGCACGGCACTGAAATCGTTAGCTTCGACCAGAAAATCTTCAGCACAGGCACGCTCTATCATTCTTTGCATATTGCGCCGGTCAGCTTCGCTGTCAATCAGCGTCAGGCTCGACAACACCACTTGCTTGCCGGCAGCACGCAGTTCCTTTCCCAATGCCAGCCAGTCATCCAGCTTCATCAGATGTCGTCGAGAGCAAATGACTTCCCCCAGATAGACAATGTCGACCGGCCACTGCATCGCGTCGACATAAAAACGCATAGTGTCTTCTTTTGACCAGTAGTAGGCTAAAGGTGCGAGAGAAAGTAAAGGTGCTGTCGCTTGTAAGTTGTCAGACATATTCATTTCCATGGACGTTCAAAAGCGCCCTGTGTGACCTGCGCGCCTTCGGCATGGCGAGCCAGGCTGGCTTGCCAGTCGGTACGCGGCGAATAGCGTTCGGGATCACGCTGTGCAGCGTCAAGGGCAGCGCGCAAGGTGCCGACCACCTGGCTCACATAGCTGGGACTGCGTTGCCGGCCTTCGATTTTGATGGCTGCAACGCCCATATTGATGAGTTTGGGCAGCAGGCCTATAGCATTGAGGCTGGTTGGCTCTTCCAGTGCGTAACCAATCTCGCCCTCGACTTCAAAGCGCCCTTTACACAAGGTTGGGTAACCGGCTGCTTCGTCTGGCGCATAGCGATCAATCAGGGTTCCCCCCAGACGGGCATACATGGTCTGTTCTTTCTCTTCCCAACTGACCGCATGGGCTGGGGAACAAACACCTTTGTTGTTGGGCGAATCGCCAGTCACATAACTGGATAAAAGACAACGCCCTTCTGCCATGACACACAGGCTGCCGAAACCGAAGACTTCGATTTCCACACTGGTCTGACGGATGATTTTTTCAATTTCTGACAAGGTAAGAACACGTGGCAATACCGCCCGCCTGATCGCAAATTGCTCTCGCATCAGTTCTATGGCATCGAGCGTCGTTGCTGATCCCTGTACAGACAGATGCAAGCGTAAATCCGGGTAGCGGTCACGCGCATAGGCCATCAGGCCGGGATCAGCCAGTATCACGGCGTCTGCCCCCATCTGCACTGCAGTGTCAATTGCGGTCCGCCACTCTGCAACAGCGCGCGCCTGAGGGTAGGTATTAATGGCAAACAAGATTTGCCGACCACGTGCATGGGCATAAGCAACACCTTGCCGGATGTCATGGTCACCGAAGTTCAGACCGCCAAAATTGCGTGCATTGGTCGCATTGCGCAAACCGAGGTATACCGCGTTTGCCCCTTTGTCCACCGCTGCTTTTAAGGCAACCAGACTACCGGCAGGAGCCACCAAATCAATAGGTTTCATGACGATAAATGGTAACGAAAATTATTTGCATGCTCATTGTCCTGGGTCAATAAAACGCGTTGGCAATTATCTGCTCCAGAGTGCATTAACCCAGAACCGGAACATTTTTTTGATAGGATTTCAGTGCTTCTGCCGAATCGATGTGAATAGTGGCACCGCATACCTTGATCAATTGCTTATCTGTCAATTGGTGCAGGACACGTGATAAAGTCTCGGGGGATAAGTTCAATAATGAAGCAACCAGATGTTTTTTGAGTTCCAGGCGAATATCATTGCTACTCTGCAAGGCAGATAGCTGCAACAGATAATCGATCACTCTTTGTGTTGAATTTTGCAGGGAATAGCGCTCAACATTGCGAATAAATCCCAATAAGCGATAAGACAGCCCTGCCATCATTTGCCGCGAAATCATGGGAGAGCGATCCAGCAATTGCAGTAAGGCATGCCGGGGAATTTTCAGCAGCAGAGTATTTTCCAGGGCTTCTGCATAGAAGGGATAGGGTTCATCGAGGAACATCATGGCTTCGCCCAGACTTTGCCCTGCGCGAATTAATTCCAGAACCTTGTCATTACCTTGCAATGAAGGGATGCAAAGCTTCATCAATCCAAATACGACAATGTATGTTCCTTCTGCGATGTCGCCCTTGCGAAACAACATCCCGCCTTTATCCAATTCTATCTTGACGACTTCCTTTTGCAGTTCACTGAAATCTTCTATCGAAACTTGACGGAAGAGTGCATGATTTTGCAGCAAACTCAACAAATTTATTTTAGTCATCACAGATCTCCGGCAAACTGATAGAGATCAAGTGTAGAAGTGGCGGGCTCCTGTGCCTATACTCCGGGAGGACTAGACAGTTGCTGCAAATGGATAAGGAAAATAAAAAGCTGGCGCGTTAATCTGCCTCGGTAAGTAGGATTTTTTTCGTAATCTCTAATTTTTATCCAGGCCATGCTCAACCGCATACACGGCAATCTGCACACGGCTGGTTAAATTCAGTTTCTTTAGAATATTTTGCACATGAATTTTGACTGTGCTTTCCGCAACATCCAGATTGCGGGCAATTTCTTTGTTGCTTTCACCACGTGCCAAACAGATCATAGTTTCGCGTTCTCTGGGTGTCAGCTTTTCCTTCTTGGGGATGTTGCTTTGATTGTGACCGGAACGAAATTGCATGACAAGCTTGGCTGTCATGGATTCGGCGATCACCGGTTCGCCTGCAGCAGCGCGTTTGATTGCCTGCGTCAGATATTCGGCTTCTATATTTTTCAATAAATAACCACGCGCACCGTTCTTTAATGCCGTGGTCAAATCTTCGGCTTCTTCGGATACGGTTAACATTAAAACCGCCGTGTCAGGTAAATCTTCAACGATGAGCTGCATCGCTTCCAGCCCTGACAAGCCCGGCATATTCAAATCCATCAGCACCACGTCAGGACGCAATTGTTTTGCCCGCTTGACGCCGTCCAGGCCATCAACGGCTTCGCCCACCACTTCAAATTCTGGATTGCGCTGCAGCAGCAAGCGGATACCGCTACGAAAAAGAGTATGGTCATCCACTAACAAAATCTTGATTGGCATTTATTTTCCGTGCTTTCTGTTTTTTTATACAATGAGGACTGACGCAAATTGTCCGGCAAAGAGTAGTGACAGTCTTTAGTACGCGACCCCAGTAGAGGCGCTGCAACGCAGCAGGGCAGTTTTTGCGTAGGCCTTGACAATGACATCATGCTACCAGACGTTCTTGCCGCAATAACTCCAGTGCGATTGTAGTCCCTTCGCCAACCTGACTCTGGATATCAAATTTGGCGGCCAGCCGTTCTGCTCGTTCCTGCATAATACGCAAGCCAACATGTGCTTCGCCTTTTTCGTGAACGCGATTCATATTGAAGCCCTCGCCGTCATCAGTCACCGTCAAGGAAAAATCACGCTCGTTATGTACCTTGACTCTGACCTCACTGGCCTGCGCATGCTTGCGCACATTTGACAAAGCTTCTTGCAAAATGAACAGTACTTGCAATTGCTGCTCAGGTGCAAGTGGCGCGCCATTGCCGACAAATTCAATCTCACCATGGACACCGGTCTGGCGCTGGAATTTACTGACGACATTGCGCATTTCCGATTCCAGATTACTGTCTTGCAGACGCGTGCGAAAATTAAGTAATAGTTCCCTTACGTCTTCGTAGCTTTCTTGTACTCCAGCGCGCAACAGGGGGGTGATATCTTTTATTTCTTCTACGTCATTGCGACTCAGCGAGTCTTCCAGCATCTGTACTTGCAAATTCAGGAAGTTCAGGCCTTGGGCAATGCTGTCGTGCAAACCCTGAGCCAACAAGTTGCGTTCATTCGATACGGCAAACTCTTTTTCTTTGGCGATCAGTCGCTGGTTTTCAATTGCGGTACCCAGATTTTTCCCCAAGATTTCCAAAAGACGCCGCTCTTCGCTAGTGACGTTGCGTTCTTTTGAGAAATGTAATGAGAAACTGCCTATGACTTGTTCGCGTGACAGTATCTGGAACACAGCAAGCGAGAAAAAACCCTCTTCCAGACAACGATAACGACGTTGCTGATCCAACTTACGAAAATCCCTGACGACAATAACACCTTGGCGAGTGGCCGTACCACACAGGCAATCTTCAGCCTTGATGCAATGTTCTTCTTCTATCATTTGCTCCGAGATACCTTCATGGACTGTAATATGCAAGTTGTCACTACGGTTATCCAGAATCCGTACAGTGCCGCCATCGGCTTCTATTCTTTGCATTATCCTGTGCAAAAATCCTCGGCATAACTCTTCTATCGCGTGGGGCCCTGCCAGGAAACCGGCAATTTCATACAGGGTACTGATCTCATGATTCTGGTCTTGCAACTTGGCTGTTTTTTCTGCGACACGCTGCTCCAGCGTACGATGCACAGTTTGTACATGATCCGCCATGTTGTTAAAGGCTTGGGCAAGAACACCGAATTCATCCTCTGTCTCTATTGGCAGTCGCACGCTCAAATCATCTTTGGACATACGGGCGATACCTGCCTGCATGCGGGTCACCGGACCGACTATCCATAAATACAACAGATATAACAGCGCAATACTGGCCGCCAGTGACATAAAAATCAATGTGGTTTGGCATAATCGCAACCAGGTCGTTTTCTCTGCCAGATCCAGTTCTACCAGCGACACCAGTTTATTGATGCTCTCTACAAAAACCGGAAGCTCTTTTGCATACCGTGCAAGCGCCAATTGCTTATTTTGAGAATTTGTTTCAATCAACACTTTTCTTGCATTAATTTGAATATGTTGCTGCCATTCATTTTGCACCAATAGCATTTGCTCATGGATAGGCTCGGAGCTTGGCAAAAACAGGGGGCGTTTCGCATCCCCAGTTTGCAAATCGGCCAAAGTGCGATTGAAATCGTCCAGTTCTTGCTCGATCCTGGTGGCACTCTGGTTATGTTCAAGTTCCATGGCCAGACGGTAAGAACGCATACGCAAACTACCCGCTTCATTGATCGCTGCGCCGCCGCCCTCTAATTGCCAAGATAGCAATAAAGTATACCCAACGGCCGCCAAAGTAAGACCTAACCCAATCAGGGTCGTCAGCAATATCCTGAAAGTGAGGCGTTTACCTACGGGTAAGTCAGTAGGTGAACCTTGTATTGGATTCATGGCAGGTACTTAATTGGCATAGTTAAATGAAGTATATGCTCTTTGCAGGATATTTTATGGCTCACTGTAAGAGATGTCCTTAATTTTGGTTTTAGCAGAAATGTTTAGCGGGCATACCATTGGTAAAAATGCATCTGAACGTTCCGAATATGCCAGCAAGGCGCCGTTACTCATATCAAAGTACCATCCGTGCAAGGCAATTTCGCCTGCAGCTTCGCGCTCGGATATCCATGGAAAGCTACGTAAATTATTCAAGGAATTAATCACTGCGCCCAATTCGCAGGCACGGTTTTGTTCTGGTTCTGAGCAATTCACCAATTGCTGCAACACTTGCTGTTTGACTGGCTCAACTATTTTCATCCAGCGTCCAATAAAATCGATTTGCCGACTCGGCTGGTATCCTTGCATCAGAGCGCGAATGCCACCGCATTTTTCATGCCCCATGACGATGACACGCTTGACATTCAATGCCTCGACGGCAAACTGTATTGCCGCGCTGACGCCGTGCTGCTGTGCTGATTCATTGCAGGGTGGCACCAGGTTGGCAACATTGCGAATCACGAAAATATCCCCAGGATCGCAATCCAGTAACAGGGCAGGATCCACGCGTGAATCACAACAGCCGATCAATAAAGTCGTGGGATTCTGACCGTGATTCAGCTTTTCATACAGGCGATCTTCACCCGTAAAATATTTACTCTGAAAGCGCTGAAAACCTTCGATGAATTGCTGAATATTTCTGACTTCCATTTTTTACTCCGCTTTTATTCCATTGCGCTGCTAGCCGCCGGTCTGGGACATGAAACGGATAATTTTTTGTGGTTGCTCCTTAAATTCATGGCGCTCTGGTTTTAATTCTATTGCTGTCCGTATGGCTGTTTCCAGCTCTGCATCACTGACACCAGCGCGTAGCAAAGGGCGCAATTCGAATTTCTCTTCCTGACCCAGGCACATATACAAGGTGCCATCTACCGACAAACGCACACGGTTGCACGTAGCGCAGAAATGCTGGCTGATCGGGGAAATGAATCCTATCGTGCCTTTACTGTCGCCCGTCATCCAGTAACGGGCAGGTCCTCCACCCAACTCTGCCGCAGCGGGAATTAAATTAAATTTGCTGACCAATTGATCACGTATCGGTCCAATATCCATATATTGGCTATTGCGCCCGGTTTCGCCCATGGGCATCGCTTCGATCAGACGCAAGATAAAGCCTTCTTCAAAACAGAATTGCGCCATGCGCATGATTTCATGGTCGTTGATGCCACGCATCACCACCATGTTGAGCTTGATGGGGTCGAAACCCGCTTGCTTGCCAGCTTGCAGCCCGGCCATGATGCTGTCGAAACTGTCACGCCCGGTGATTTTTTCTGTACAAGCCCGGTCCAGGCTATCCAGACTGACATTGATGCGGTGCACGCCTGCGTCATGCAAGGTTTGAGCATGTTTGTGCAATTGCGTCGCATTGGTGGACAGCGAAATATCTTTCAAACCTGGCAAGCTGGATAATTGTGTCACCAGTTGTGGCAAGCCGCGACGTAACAGCGGTTCGCCACCAGTCAAGCGCACACGCCCCACTCCCATGCGGGAAAATGCAGCAACAACACGCGTGACTTCATCAAAGCGCAACCAATTCTCTGGCTCTTCAAAACCGGAGAACCCTTTGGGCATGCAATAACTGCAACGCAGATCGCAACGATCAGTTACGGACAGACGCAAATAACTGACCCGGCGACCAAAACGGTCTATCAGGGAAGATTCAGATGAATGGGAGGCAGGAGTGTCCATATCTGCATTGTGGTCGCTGACATGCAATGGCACAATTCGCCGCAAAGCTAAAGATGAATAGTTCTTTTGGCGTATATGGATATTTTAGCCGGTCTGAAACACGGCTTTCAATTCATGCCGATAACGCAATAAACACTTAATCAGCAAGGTGCCAAGATATGCCTGTGATATTGAAAAGGTAATTCCTGCCAGCGGAGCAAGCCAGACCGGTGCTAGCGGCAATAACAACAGCAAGCCAAATGCCAGTAATACGGTACGCGCTTGCCATATCAGCCGCTGGGGCGGCAGTACTGCCTGCATGGTGGGTACGCGTTGCCCCATTGGTGTCTGTCTTCTCAAATGCAGAAACACCAGGAATGGAATAATTTTACCCAGCATTGCATTGACCGGTAATACCGCACCACCAACCAGTATCAGCACTCCAATCCACCAGGGTAGTGCCTGCAACATAAAACCCGGCAGGGTAGCCCCACCAATATGCTTGAGCAAAGCGGGCAGAGCAGCCACAAGCGCCGCGCACATATAGCTGGCAGCACACACCAGCCATAAGCCCCAGACCGGATCAAAGCGACGCCTGGCACGCCAGACAAGCACAACCGAAACAAACGCCAGCAGGAAAATCATCAGGCAGGCAAACAGCAAAGCAAACTGCTGCAGCGCTGGCCAGAATGCCAACAATAGCGGTAGCCACAGTACACCGGGTAATGCCCTTTGCCAATAGGCTGACGGTCGTTTCGTTTGCCAGAACATGGGCACCGTGGTCGATGCGATACCAACCACCAGCGTCGCTATCCAGCCAGTCAATCCCCAGCCCACATGCAGGTTCAGCAAGTAGGTGACATCAAGTTGCCACCACCCGGCAAAGTTGCCTGCCAGGCCGATACCCAGTGCCACGACCAGAAAAAACGCCAGTGCTATCCACCGCAAAGTACGAGTGGTGGCATCGACGACTACGATCTTGCACGCCGCTGCCAGCAAAGCCAATATAACTGCGCCATACAGTAGCAAAGCCAGCATGCCGGCAAAAATGAAACCTTTGGTGATACCCTGCAAAAATCCCAGGCTAAGGCCCGTTGCAATCAAAGCAGAGCCAAGCGCAACAAAAGGGGTTATTCTGCGTGCGCCTGTCACTGCTTGTCCTGCCACCACAGGCATTAATTGAAACAAGGCACCAATCATGATGGGTGCCAGCATCCCCAGTACCAGACAGTGAGTCAGCGCCAAAGTCAAAGGTGCAAACCTGTCCGGCAAGCCCTGATGAGGGCCTAACACCAGCAACAGACCCGTCAACATACCCATCCATGGCGCAGGTAATAAACAGCCAAAGATAGTGGCTGGTGATGGGGATAGCTCGTAGTTAAGAACTTTCAGGCTAGCCATTGACGTGCATCAGGTTCTTGACCTCATCGGATAAACAGAGCAAACGGCCCCAGTCTTAACCGCAAGAACAGGCACCGCAACAAGTACTACCCATACCCAGAACCGCTTCCAGATTGGGAATACTGCCACCACACATGGGATACAGGATGTTCTCTTCTTTAACATTATGCTGCTGGATCAAGACGTTGAGTGTATCCAGGACAGCCAACGCCTGATCTGCCTGGCCAGCTTCGATGGCAGCACTTGCCTCATCACGCAAACTGCGGATTTCAGCATGCTCACTGCGCATGACCACGGTCGGGCCATTCTGCATTCCGGTCGCTTTTTCCAGTGCAGGAAAAAGCTTGTCTTCTTCAAGTTTGAAATGACTATCCAGTTGCTCGCTGAACAAACGGAAATTACGTCCGGCTGCAGACATATCCCCCTTGTGCAAAGCAGCTTCACAGCGATTTAACTGCTCATCACATTCGTTATGTTGAAGCACGAGTTTTTGCATTGCCTGTGACATGATTCACTTTCTCTTTTACTGAACGAGCGGAGTATCCGCACCTTGTATATCTATGCCAGAAATCTTTGCACGCCCCACCAGCAATTGCAGATACTGGCGCAAGGCATGATCGTGACTGGCCCGATGCATCGCCTTGGCGATACTGTTTTCTATATCTTCAAAAGACAGCAAGTTCCCTTCCATCTTGCGACCTACCTGAATGATGTGCAGGCCGAAGCGTGTTTCCACCAGTTTGGGAATAATGCGTCCAGCATCTGCCGCAAATACAGCTTGCTCAAACTCTGGCACTGTCGCACCGCGTGTTATCTGTCCCAGGCTGCCACCCACTTCACTTGACGGGCAATTTGAATTTGCCTTTGCACATTCGGCAAACAGAGATGGATTTTCAAGCAAGTCTGCCAGCACCACGGAGGCATGTTTGCGCAAGACTTCCAGATCAACACCGGGCGTGACCTGAAACAGGATATGACTGGCTTCGGCCAGTTCACCGACCTTGAAGCGATCCGGATAGGCCTGGTACTGACGCAGACATTCGGCACGCCCAGGTGTCGGCACTTTAACTTCCTGCAGCAGCAAGGCATCGATGCGGGCATCTTCGTCTTCTTGCTGAAAGCCCAGATGTCGTGCCTCATCGAGCAAGACACGACGCAGTACCAGAGCAGTCATGGCACTTTTCATCGCATCTGGGGCATCCTGATGCGCTGGCAATTCCTGCTCCATATCGGCGTCTGTCAGTTCGTAATCATTGACAATGACTGGCATATTGTTCTCCCTTACTTAACTCAACTTACGTTATCAGGACTTACGCAAAATCGTCCCAACAAGGCGCGGCGACGAAGACAGTACTTTAGTACGGCAAGGAGCTGCAACGCAGTTGGGGCGGTTTTGCGTCAGTCCTATGAAAAATCAGCGTGGCCTTACCAACTGCCATGCACGGCTGATATAAGTTACTGAAGCAAAACCGCTCCAGACATGCACCAGACGGGTGAACGGGAAGATCACGAACAAGCTCAAACCCATGAATAAATGCAGCTTGAACAGCAAAGGTGCAGCAACGATGAACTCGGCAGCATCTCCTTTGAAAGTAACGATGTGCTGCGCCCAGGTCATCAGCAACACCATCATGTGGCCATCACTATGATTTGCCGATTCAAAAATTGTCGACAAGCCCAGGCCCAGTGTCACAAATATCCATAACAGCAAGACCTTGTCACCCGTTTTTGTCACCGCAGCAATACGGGCATCAGTAAGACGACGGTGCAACAAGATCAGCAAGCCCAACATGCACAGCGTGCCAAAGATACCACCAGCAACCATGGCGATCATTTGCTTGAAGCTGTGGCTGATACCTACTGTGTCCCACACGATGACCGGGGTCAGCAAACCGACCAGATGGCCGAAGAACAGACCTAACACGCCCACATGAAACAGGATATTGCCCAGCCGCAGATTGCCGGTATGTAGCATCTGCGAAGAGTCACTCTTCCAGGTATATTGTTCACGCTCAAAACGCGCCAGGCTGCCAAACAGAAAAATGGCCAGCGCGATGTAGGGATAAATCCCGTAAATAAATTGATGCAGATAAGTCATGAGGGTCTCCCTGATTATTGGGCTGCAACAGCGCCTTGTTTAGGCTGTCTGGGATAAAAATTCACTGGATGCGTGCCCGACAAATTGGGCTTCAATAAAGGTTCCACGCCATCCGCACCAGGACCAAAAGTTTCCATTGCATCATCCATGTCACGTACCGGAGGCTCCCCCTGTTCATGTGGTACCACATCAGTCAATGTTGTCAGCAACAAAAACAGATTGGCATAGGGGCTGTCCTTGCGTTGCAAACGCATACCTATCGCTGCCAGCACATGAATGGCTTCGCCAAGCAGTTTTTCAGACGTTGTTTCATCCATCAGACTCAGGAACTCCAGGAACAGCGGAACGAAATCCGGCAATTCACTGGCCTCTGGCTCAAAACCATGGGCGCGGTATTCTTCTATCAAATCGACCATGGCCTGCCCACGGTCACGGCTTTCACCATGAATATGTTCAAACAGATGCAGGGACAATGAATGTGTGCGGTCAAACGTACCTACATAGTTTTCTTGCAGCGCTATCAGACTGTTTGACTTCAGATAACTCAATATGACTTGCAAGGCATCCAGAAATTCTGGCTCATTTTGCAAGGCTTGCTCAATTTCAGGCAAGGCTGCAATGAGATCCGGCTGCGGGTAGCTCATCAATGCCGATAAAATGCGATAAATTTGCATACGATTTCCTTTTTTGCGTCAGTACAGGGCGCATTTTCTGCGCCCGGACAAATTATTCGGTGGTCGACATTTTCTTGCGCGACTTGGGCATTTCCACAAAAATCACGCTGCCTTGTGGTTTCTTGCCAAACAGGGCACCATCCGAGGTACCACCCGAACAACCGTTACCAAAAGTAAATCCGCAACTGCCTTTTTCATTGAAGCTGTCTTCCACCATTTCCTTGTGTGAAGACGGAATCACGAAACGATCTTCGTAGTTGGCAATCGCCAGCGTCTGGTACATGTCTTCCACTTGGGCGGCATTCAGTCCGACCTGTTTCAACACTTCATGATCCAGTTGTCCATGCACAGTTTCAGAACGTTTGTAGGCGCGCATGGCCAGCATGCGTTCCAGGGCATTGGTTATCGGTTCTTCCTTGCCTGCTGTCAGCAAATTGGCCAGGTAACGCACAGGGATGCGCAAAGACTTCACATCAGGAATAATGCCGTTCATGCCCATATGACCTGCTTCTGCTGCCTTTTGGATAGGAGACAGCGGCGGTACATACCAGACCATAGGCAAAGTGCGGTATTCCGGATGCAGAGGAAAAGCAATCTTCCATTCCATCGCCATTTTGTAGACGGGGGATTTTTGCGCTGACTGTATCCAGCTTTCAGGTATCCCATGCTTGCGCGCTTCGGCTATCACTTCCGGGTCATGCGGATCCAGGAAGCAACCAAGCTGCGCTTCATACAAATCCTTTTCATCCGGCACCGATGCGGCTGCCTCAATTTTGTCGGCGTCATACAGCAAGACACCAAGATAGCGTATGCGACCTACACAGGTTTCTGAACAAACAGTAGGCTGACCAGCCTCAATGCGTGGATAGCAGAAGGTGCATTTTTCAGCCTTGCCCGAGCTCCAGTTGTAATAAATCTTTTTGTATGGGCAGCCAGAAATACACATGCGCCAGCCACGGCATTTATCCTGATCCACCAGCACGATGCCGTCATCTTCGCGTTTGTAGATCGAACCTGAAGGGCAGGAAGCGACGCAAGCCGGATTCAGGCAGTGTTCACACAGACGTGGCAAATACATCATGAAGGTGGATTCAAAGGTGCTGTACATCTCTTTTTGCACACCTTCAAACAAGGCGTCTTTGCTGCGTGCGCTGAACTCGCCACCAAGATCGTCTTCCCAGTTCGGGCCCCAGACTATCTTGTCCATTTTCTTGCCAGTCAGCACAGAGATAGGGCGGGCTGTCGGCGGTGTCTGCATCAAGGGCGCATTTTGCAGATGTTCATAGTCAAATGTGAATGGCTCGTAATAATCATCAATCGAAGGCAAGTTCGGATTGGCGAAGATATTGGCGAGTATGCGCAGCTTGCCGCCCTGCTTTGGCTCCAGCTTGCCGGCCTCATTGCGGTGCCAGCCACCTTTCCATTTCTTCTGGTTTTCCCATTCCTTGGGATAACCTATGCCTGGCTTGGTTTCAACATTATTGAACCATGCGTATTCAACACCGTCACGACTGGTCCAGACATTTTTGCAAGTGACTGAGCATGTATGGCAACCGATACACTTATCCAGATTCAGTACCATGCCGACTTGTGCGCGAATTCTCATGATGCTGACTCCTCTTCCAGTTTGCCTTCCAACCAATCAACTTTCTTCATTTTTCTCATGACAATGAACTCATCCCTGTTGCTGCCGACGGTACCGTAATAGTTGAAGCCGTAAGCGAGTTGCGCATAGCCACCTATCATGTGGGTAGGCTTCAATACAGCACGCGTCACCGAGTTATGTATGCCGCCGCGTTTGCCGCTAAGTTCCGCTCCAGGGGTATTGATGATTTTTTCCTGGGCGTGATACATCAGGCACATACCTTTTGGCACACGCTGGCTGACCACGACACGTGCTGTCAAAGTGCCGTTGCTGTTAAAGACTTCAACCCAGTCGTTATCCACCAGGCCGGCTTCTTTCGCTTCGCCTTCAGATATCCACACGTGTGGACCACCGCGGCTCAAGGTCAGCATGCGCAGGTTGTCAGAATAGGTAGAGTGGATACCCCATTTCTGATGCGGCGTAATGAAATTGAGAACAATCTCTTTTTCACCATTCGGCGATTTATTCAACATCGGTGCCACAGTTTTTGTATCAATAGCCGGTTTGTAGACACACAGACCCTCACCAAAATCCAGCATCCAGCGGTGATCCTGATAGAACTGCTGGCGGCCAGTCAGCGTGCGCCATGGAATATATTCGTGCACATTGGTGTAACCGGCGTTGTAACTGACTTCTTCAGATTCCAGGCCCGACCAGGTTGGTGCTGAAATGATCTTGCGTGGTTGCGCCTGCACGTCACGGAAGCGAATCTTGTCATGTTCACGACCAACCGCCAGATGCGTGTGATCACGACCTGTAATCTTGCCCAGCGCTTCCCATGCCTTGACTGATACATGACCATTGGTTTCCGGTGCGAAGGTAAGTATCATTTCGCAGGCATCAATGGCACTTTCCAGACGTGGGCGACCTTTGCTGATACCTTCTTCAGTCACGACCTTGGTAATACCGCCGATTTCTTTGACTTCATGTTCGGTATTCCAGTTAATCCCTTTACCGCCATTGCCCAGTTTGTCGAGCAAAGGACCTATCGAAGTAAACTTCTTGTAGATATCTTTATAGTTCCGTTCTACGACAAAGAAGTTAGGTGCAGTCTTGCCAGGTATCAGGTCGCATTCACCTTTTTTCCAGTCCTTGGGTTCAAAAGCCTGACCAAGTTCACCCGGGGTATCGTGCATCAACGGTTGCAATACGATGTCGTTACGGGTACCAAGATATTCACCACCAATTTCAGTAAATTTCTTGGCGATGCCTTTATAGATTTCCCAATCCGTTTTGCTTTCCCACAGCGGTTGCACTGCTTCGCTCAATGGGTGAATGAAGGGATGCATGTCAGAGGTATTGAGGTCATCCTTTTCATACCATGTTGCAGTCGGCAAGACGATATCGCCGTACAGGCAAGTGGTACTCATGCGAAAATCAAGGACCACCAGCAAATCAAGCTTGCCTTCTGCCGCCACCGGGCGGTATTTGACTTCAGAAGGTTTGACCGCTTCATCCGGGTCATCAAACAAGGCATTTTGTGTACCCAGCAAATACTTGAGGAAGTATTCATGACCTTTGCCAGAGCTGCCAAGGATGTTCGAGCGCCAGACAAACATATTGCGTGGGAAGTTTTTAGGATTATCCGGATCATCGCAACTCATGTTGACTGTGCCTGATTTCAGACTGTTCTTCAGATAATCTTGTGGTGTCAGGCCGGCTGCCGCTGCCGCGTCACAGACATCCAGCGGATTGGTTTCCAGTTGCGGTGCTGACGGTAACCAGCCCAAACGTTCAGACTTGGCATTCATGTCTATCATGCTCATGTGGCTGATCCTGGACTTGTCCGCAGTCGGCGCAAGAATCTCATCCAGCGCCAGTTTCTCATGACGCCATTGGCTGGTATGGGCATAGAAGAAGCTGGTGCCATTCATCTGGCGTGCAGGACGCATCCAGTCACTGGCAAATGCCAGTGGTGCCCAGCCAAACTGTGGACGCAGTTTTTCTTGTCCTACATAATGCGCCCAGCCACCACCGGATTTACCGATACAACCGCACATCATGAGCATATTGATGATGCCGCGATAAATCATGTCGTTGTGATACCAGTGATTCAAGGCAGCACCGACGATGACCATGCTCTTGCCTTCGGTGTCATGGGCATTTTGTGCAAATTCGCGCGCTACCTGGATGACCAGATCACGCTTGACGCTGGTATGTTTTTCTTGCCAGGCTGGTGTGTAGGGGACATCATCGTCATACGATGACGCAACCGCACCACCCAGACCCTGATCAACACCATAGTTCGCCATTGACAAGTCATATACAGTCGCCACCAGGGCAACACTGCCATCCGCCAAAGTGACCCGTTTTGCTGGCAAATGACGCAACAACATATCATTGGCATCAGCACCGCCAAAGTAATTGAAACCAACGGCGACCACTTCGTCATGCGTACCGACCAGGCTCAATTGCGGATCAATTACACGGCCGGAATTGCCGTCTTTGGCTTCCAGATTCCAGCGACCGACTTTGGCTCCGTCGTCAAATTTCCCCTCGCCCCAGCGATACCCAATAGAACCGTTGGGGGACACGATGTCACCAGTAATTTCATCGATAGCCAGGGTTTTCCAGTCTGGATTATTGGCTTCGTTCAAATTGCCAGGTAGTTGTGAAGCGCGCAGCATCTGATCTGGCACATAGCTGCCATTACGCTCTACCAGGCGTACCAGCATGGGCATGTCGGTGTATTGTTTAACATAGCTGCGGAAATAGGCCGATTTATTCCCGAGATGGAATTCCTTCAGTATCACATGGCCCATGGCCATGGCGAGCGCGGCATCAGTACCCTGCTTCGGGGCCATCCAGATGTCACCAAACTTGACCATTTCACCAAAGTCAGATGAAATGGCTACTGTCTTGGTACCTTTGTAGCGAACCTCAGTATAGAAGTGGGCATCTGGCGTACGGGTCTGCGGCACGTTCGATCCCCATACCATGAGGTAAGTCGAGTTATACCAGTCAGCGGACTCAGGTACATCAGTTTGCTCACCCCAGATTTGCGGACTGGCTGGTGGCAAATCACAATACCAGTCATAGAAAGACAGCGGTACACCACCGATCAGACTCAGGTAGCGTGAACCGGCAGCATAGGACACCATGGACATAGCCGGGATAGGTGAAAACCCTACCACACGATCCGGACCAAATTTTTTGATGGTATAGGCATTCGATGCAGCAATAATTTCTTGCGCCGTATCCCAGTCAGCACGGACAAAGCCACCAAGGCCGCGAACTGACTTGTAGCGTTTGGCTTTTTCCGGATTTTGGCTGATGGCTTCCCATGCCTCTATCGGCCCCATGAGTTTGCGGGCTTCTTGCCACATTTCCATCAGGCGGCCACGTATCATCGGATATTTGACGCGCTGTGCTGAATACACATACCAGCTATAGGATGCTCCGCGCGGGCAGCCGCGTGGTTCATGATTTGGCAGATCAGGGCGGGTACGCGGATAATCAGTCTGCTGGGTTTCCCAGGTAATCAAACCGTTCTTGACATACACTTTCCAGGAGCAGGATCCAGTGCAATTGACGCCATGGGTGGAACGCACAATCTTGTCGTGCTGCCAGCGGCTGCGATAGCCATTTTCCCATTTTCGGTCTTCTTCTACCACGGCGCCATGACCATCGGAAAAGGTAGACTTCACCCGCGACATGAACTTCAATCTATCCAGAAAATGACTCATCGTAACTCTCCATATCAGGTGGGCGACGTACCCACATGTTCTTTATTTACATACTGAGAGTGTAGGGAATCAAAGCTGTCCCGCCCATTCTTCGGTGCGGTGTACCAAGCTGCGCATTCGCACTAGTCCATCTAGTCCTTTAGAACTAGGGCCGGCCTCGTCACAAATTGTGACTATGGCCCGCCCATGCACAGTTTGAATAATGCTGTTTCATTCACGTTTTGTTTTTTCAATAAAAAACCTCACCCTGCGATTGACAGGGTGAGGTTCTTATAGCGACGCTGACGTGTACAAAAATTTCAGCAAGGCATCTCAGCACCTTTGCGTGAGTAATACCACCAGGTGATGGCCATACAACTGACATAAAAGGCAATGAACACATACAGTGCCATGTCAGGAGCACCAGTCATCTTGATGGAAGTACCGAAGCTTTGCGGAATAAAGAAACCACCGTAAGCACCGATAGCGCCGGAAAAACCAAGCACAGCAGCAGATTCTTTGGCAGCATCCAGCCGGGCTTGTTTCAAGGCGGAGTCTCCCTTGCCCTTCGCTGCACGTTCGCGGTCAAGCTGGAAAATAATCGGTATCATGCAAAAGGTCGAGCCGTTTCCCAAACCAGTCAAAATGAACATGACTATAAAGGACACTAAAAACGTCATGAACTGATGCTCGTGCAAGGCTGGCAAAATGCCGACCAGAATTGTGGCAGCCATGACGACGAATACCCAGAATGTCAATCTGGCACCGCCAATTTTGTCAGAGATCATGCCACCAATCGGCCTGGCCAGTGCACCAGCCAAAGGTCCAAGAAAAGCGAATTTCGCGACATCAATTTCTGGAAACTGTGCCTTGATCAGCATCGCAAACCCAGCAGAAAAACCAATGAAAGAACCAAAGGTACCGATATACAACCAGCACATCAGCCAATTGTGTTTGCGTTTGAATATCACCGCCTGATCGGCAAAAGAGGCTTTGGCCGAGGCGATATCATTCATGCCAAACCAGGCCATCAGGGTAGCGACAACGATAAACGGCACCCAGATAAATCCGGCATTCCCCAGCCAGAACATATTGTCTGCACCGGTTTTGGCGTTATGAAACAGGTAGCCGTCACCAGATATCGCAGCACCGAACATGGCAGAAGAAATCACCAGCGGAGTAACGAACTGCACGACCGAGACGCCAAGATTACCAATACCGGCGTTCATGCCAGTGGCATAACCTTTTCGTGATTTTGGAAAAAAGAAACTGATATTCGCCATGCTGGAACTAAAATTCCCACCACCCAAACCGCACAGCAGCGCCAGCACCAGCAATGTGGAATAACTGGTAGTTGGATCTTGCAAGGCAAAGCCCATGCCAATAGCAGGGATCAACAAACTCGCTGTGGAAATCGCTGTCCATTTGCGGCCCCCAAATACAGGCACCAGGAAAGAATAGAAAATCCGCAAGGTCGCGCCAGACAGGGCGGGCAAAGCTGTCAAAAAGAATAGTTGATCCTTGCCGAAATGAAACCCGGCCTTGTCCAGATTAGCCGCAACCACGCTCCATAGCATCCACACTGTAAATGCCAACATCAGACTGGGAATGGATATCCATAAATTTCTATTCGCAATCGAACTGCCTTCCTTGTGCCAGAACTCAAGGTTCTCTGGCTCCCACCGGTTTAATACATGACTCATCATATGCTCCTGGTTTTCAAATCACTTGTAATTACAATTTTCTGTTTAGGACTTACGCAAAATTGTCCCAGCAAGGCGCAGCGACGAAGACAGTACTTTAGTACGCGGCTCCTAGGAGAGGAGTTGCAACGAGCTGGGGCGATTTTTCGTAAGGCCTTCAGGCTGGCATAGCGGCCTGGGCTGCCAACATGCCCTCTCTGCGGAATTGGAAATGCATCCATACCAAAGATACGCAAACCGTGCCGTACAGCAGCATGAAACAAGAACTGCGCACGCCGGTAATATCGACAATGGCACCAAACAAGACTGGCAAGATAAAGCCACCCAGACCGCCAGCCAATCCAACCACACCGGATACAGCACCGATATTGCTGTTGTAGTCATCCGAGATAAATTTGAATACAGATGCTTTACCTACTGCCATGGCAATACCAACGACAAACAGGATGGCAGTGAACATCATTGGGGTGAGACCGATATGGAAAGTCTGCATGCCGTTGATGGTTTTGATCGTGAAATCAGTTTGTGGATAAGACAGCACAAAGAAGGCAACCCAGCATACCCACATGACCCACCATGTCACTTTGTAGGCACCAAATTTGTCGGCCAGCCAGCCACCGAAGGCACGCAGGACGCCGCCAGGTAAAGAGAAGCAAGCAGCCAGCAAGGCAGCGCTCTTGATATCAAAACCGTATTCAGTCACGTAGTACTTGACCATCCACAAACTCAAGCCCACATAGCCTCCAAAAACGACGGAGTAATATTGGCAATAGCGCCAGACTTTAGGGTCTTTCAGCATTTTGAGCTGGGCCAGAAAGCTGATATTTGATTTGACGTTATGACTGGGGTCAGTTGCAGAGAATACCCAGAATATCAATGCAGCAGCCAGCATCATGACAGCATAAACCTTGGGTACCAGAGTCCAGCCTGCGGCTGCAATCAGTGACGGTGCAATGAATTTATTCACCGCTGCACCAGAGTTACCGGCCCCAAATATTCCCATGGCGAGACCTTGCCGCTCTTTCTTGAACCAGCGTGCGACGTAAGGAGTACCAACGGAAAAAGAACCGCCGGCCAGGCCAACAAACAAGCCCAATACCAGAAAATGCCAGTAAGCCGTTGCGTAGCTGATCAGGTAAATCGGCAGGACGGTAGACAACATCAGCAAGAACAAGACAATACGACCACCAAACCGGTCGGTCCAGATACCAAGTGGTACGCGTATCAGCGAACCAGTCAGCACCGGCATTGCCGTCAGCAGGCCAAATTCCGTTTCGTTGAGATGTAATGCGGCTTTGATCGGGATACCAATCACGCCAAACATCATCCAGATGGTGAAACATACAGTGAACGCCAGCGTGCTGGAACCCAGCACCGAATAGGCTTTGCCCTGACTAGCCATGACAGCTCCTTTTACTTTTATAGGTGCTATCAGCTTAAGAACTGCAGGGATATTTTGAAATTCCTCTGACGGAGGTTTTCCGCGACGCAAAAGGAGAAGGCTTATGTCCGAAAGAACTAGTTCTTCCCGCTTTCAATACCCTTCTCCGCAAATCATGCATGCCTATCTCAAGGACAAAGCGAGTCAGAGCAAAGAGTGCAGCTATCAAAGTCAAACAGTCAGCACAAGTCCACTTACACTTTGTTGCGCATTAATATAAAACACGCAATTAATTGATTGACATGGTTTTTACGGTCATGCACCATCATCCGGCCTAATGCAGCAATTGTGCTCTGTCTTCATGCCTGGGGCATGTGGATATGCGGCTTTGTTCATCCACCCTATTCAACTTCATTTGCTTACATGAAAAAATCAACTACCTCCGGCACCATCCGTTTGTTGTCAGCAAGTCTGGCACTGTCTTGTCTGGCAGCACCTGTGCTGGCGGCGGACTATAGTCCTTATCCCAAAGCCGGTATTTATGATGCCAGCGATAAGGGTTTTGAGCGTTTGCTGACGGTAAAACCTGACGGCAAATTCACACTGGAAGTTTCTGAAAAAGGCAAGCCGGGCAATTTGCGCAGCGGAGCCGGGGAAGGTAAATTATCAGATGCGCCTGGCGGATGGAACTTTAGCGAAGGCCGTTGCACAATGACCTTGAAACGCGCTGCCGGTGGCATGCAAATGCATGTAGAGGCATGTGCCGGTTCCTGGGGCGATGTTCCCTTTGATGGTAAATATGCGTACCAGGGTGAGGAAGTTGCTGCCGTTCCTGCCAAACCAGCATTAGTTGCTGCAGCTCCCAAAGCAGCTGCGCCAGCGCCTGCCGCAAGCACTATGCCCGCCCCGGCTGCTGAGCCCGCTGGCGCGGCCACCGCGCCCACCAGCACGATGTCACTGTCGCGCAAGGAATGGAAAGATAAATGGGGCCAGGTTACGGCTGAATTCATCACTGGCCAATTTGTGCAGGTATTGGCACAACGGTCCAATGACACCCCGGCAGGCCCTGGACTTGATCATTATTCAAATGCGGCAGTTATTGTCGATACCATTAACGACTATGAAAAAGCCAGTGCTGTAGAGATGGCAAAACCGCCTTTGAAACAGTACGCACTTCCTTTGCCGGTTGTCACAGCCAAAGAAGGTGTGAAATTTGAAACCGAATGCAGTTATGGCAAATCTGCCATGGCCTTTGTAATCAGTATAGACAGCTATGGAAAAGGGAATATTCTCACCCGCAAGCGTGTCAGTGGCTGGATGCTGGATAGCAAGCTGCAACTGACTGAAGTCAAGCCCGCCAGCAAGATCAAATGCCCACAAACAAGCGCTTTCTATTGAAAGGCCCTTGCAAGCTATCATAAAAATTTGAATTGGACACCTGCAGGTGTCCTTTCATGACAATGTTAGTCTTATCTGTATCTGGCTTCGATCGCAGCTACCGTGCCATCCTGTTCCATGGCTTTCAAGATGCGAGTGAGTTGATTGACCTTGCTCTGCGACATGCTGGCATGGCATGCCAGATACATTTCTACCTGATGAAAATCGAACAGGGGAATAATGTCATTACTGAGTTTTTGTTCCTTCAGTATGGCAATGCCAAGCAGCCGTCCGGTTGCCCAGAAATCAAAACGTTCATACAAAAGCTTGCGCGGGTTATCTGCGTCTACGTTCGCCAGTTCTGAACGAAAACCTTTCAAAGCCAGGAAATCACCGACTGCCGCATTGCGATAGGCACCGATAACATAGGGTTTTAACTGTTCTAGCGACTTGGGTTGGCGCGTATCGTTGGCACGGGCAAAAATGGTCCAGATATTTTTTTTGATCAGCGGCCCTATCCATTTGAATTTGGATTCACGCTCTGCTGTTCTGGTGGTTGAAAAAATACAGGTATTGGAGTCGCTGCGCGCCATTTGCAAAGCTCGCGACCATGGATAGGCGCTGATGGTATAAGGTGTGTCTGACCGGCGCATGATCTCACGAACTTTTTCGGTGGATATCCCCGTCACTTCAGCGGTGTTGGGTTTGACAAAATTATAGGGAGGATAGTGCTCGGTCACCAGATTCAATACTTGACCAGATGTGCGTCCCCTGGATTGGGATAGTGCCGGATAAGAACACACCATACAGACAAACACGAGCAACAATCCACGACGCATGCCTACTCCCGGTTATCCCAGCGCATTTGAATAAAATTTGTATCATCAATAGGGCTTAGGCAAAATCGTCCCGGCAAGGTTATCGCTTTTCGGAAACCAAGCTTGCAAGGGAGCTTAGTTACATAGGCAGGCAACATGCTGCCTGAAGCCCTGACTGCACCGCAGCGCCGAAATTTGCCGGCCAAGCATCAAACCCCTATGCCAGTTGCCTGCCCCATATTCGTCACTATTTGATCACTACTTCCCGGAAGTAGTTCCGGCAGCTTTGGTGGCCGGTTTGCCTGCCGCTTTTGCAGCAGGCTTGCTACCCTTGACACCGGCCTTTGCCGCTGTCTTCATGCTTGCCGCGCTTTTTGTCTTGCTGGCGGCAGTTACCTTGGCCGGCTTACCTGATGTTGCAGTTTTTGGTTTGTTCGTCTTGGCTGGCGATTTTGCCTTAGGTGCTGCAGACCCGGAGGCCTGGCCGTCATCTGCCGTGATATCTGGCTGTTCACCCTCCATGGCTTTGCTGACAGCTTGTTTAAACTGTTCCTGCAATAATCCCCACCAGGCGGCAGGATTGACGAATTGGGCACTGGCATCGGATTGATTTGCAGATTTTTCCGCAGTTTTTTCTTCTTCCTGGCTAATTATGGGCTCCGCCGTTTCTGGCGGCATGTCGTCAATCGATTCATCAACTTCTTCGTCTGGATCCGGTTCTGGCTCTTTGGCAGTTGCAGGATGCATGGGCCAGTCAGCATTGCTATTGCTTGCCGTAGCGCTTGCTTGTCCTGCGCTGCCCGCAGCACTGAAATTTGCCGTGGCCTGCTCGGCCATGGCACTGGCTTGCTGCGCATGCTGGGCAAAACTTTCGCCCAGCGATTGCAAGGCGGCGATAGTGGCACGCTGTACTTCCAGCGCCTGTATCGTTCCGCGCAGCATATTCATGTTGACGGTGAGCCAGGATTCCACAGTCTTCAAGTCCTGAATTTTCTTATCCAGCTCATCGAGCGACATCGGCGGTGCCACCATCCCCGGTACCTGCATGCTGCCCCAGAGTTTTTTGACAAAGGAAAGGGTGTCACCCATGGCATTCATGCCGGGGATTTCAGTACCAGAAAACGGATTACTCATGGGTTTCTTCCTTTAATTTTTCCAGCAGACAAAAAATACACGTAATTACATCTTAGTCATCTTGCATGAGGTCGGCAAGGCCGTCAATCGCGCATCGAAATAACGCTCGGTCTTGAAACCGTAACCACTGCCTTCATTATCGAAACGCACGCCATTCTCACCCTTTTTTTGCATGACGGATACATACAAAGGCTGTATCAATTGATGATCTTCAGCACGCATGAGGGCATTGTGGAAGGCATTCTTGTACTGTGCGCCTTCCAAAGCGTGCGCCACCGCAGCAGCTTCGGTGGATTTGGCTTTTTCTATGGCGCTGGCCAGCATCTCTATCATGACTTGCATACGCAGGTGTACATAGTCATCACGGGGATCAGGATAACGCTGGCGGAACAGGCTGTAGAACGCATCGCTGTCACTGCCACCAGCATTCGGATGCCATTCGGCAACAGCCCTGACCCGACCTATACCAGCATCCGCAATAGCTGCGGGCGCACCCAGGCCGTTGCCGTAAAAGGTGTAAAACTTCAGTGCCATGCCAGCGTCTTTGGCGGCTTTTACCAACAGGCTGAGATCATTGCCCCAGTTGCCGGTAATCACTGCATCGGCACCGCTGGCTTTGATCTTGGCGACATAGGGGGCAAAATCCTTGATCTTGCCTATGGGGTGCAGATCGTCACCAACGATAGTGATATCCGGGCGTTTTTCCGCCAGCATGCTGCGCGCCGACCTGGCAACCTGGCGACCAAAGCTGTAATCCTGCCCTATCAGATAGATTTTCTTGGCACGGCTGTCGTCTTTGATGACCTCGGTCAAGACATGCATGCGCATGTCGGCATTGGCATCAAAACGAAAATGCCAGTAACTGCATTTTTCATTGGTCAGCACCGGGTCCACGGCGGAATAGTTAAAAAACAAGACCCTGTTATCCGGCGTGCGCTGATTATGCTTGTTGATGGCATCTACCAGCGCCAGGGCAACCGCAGAACTATTACCCTGTACCACAAAGGGAATATGCTGATCGGTCAGGTGTTTAAGCGCAGTCAGGGATTCTTCCACACCCTGTTTATTGTCAAAACTGCTCAATGTCAGTTTGTGCTGGCCATCCGACAGACGCACTCCACCACGTGCATTCACACGGTCGATAGCGATTTGCAGGTTTCTTTGCACCGCTTCGCCAGCATTACCAAATGCACCACTGAGGCCATCTATCATGCCTATGCGTACCGGCGGCAAAGCCTTATCAGCCGCAATTGCTTGCACGGGAAGGCATGCCACGACCAATGTGACAGACAACAACAGGTCGGCGAACTGGGCCGGTCTTTTATAAGATTTCTTTAATATGAACATTCAAATTCCTTCCAGAACACTTCTGCACAGCCATGCCTGAAGCCGAGATTCCTTACCAGGCCGCAGGCATGAGAAAATGCGACGCATTCTGCACCACACTATTAACAGTTTCTTGCAATAAAGATAGCATTCTACCCTTTAGCTGACTTGGCCCGGTCATCCATCTGATGACTGCTGCGTTTACAACTTTGTGATGAACCCAACTTTCAAACCTGCAAACTATAGCCTGCTCAGTTGCTTGCTCAGTTGCTTACCAAACGGTCAAGGCCTGGCATTTTGCGCCCTGGCTCTGCTGTTGCACTTGCTTGTGCTGTTCAATTTGAGCAATGTGTCAGTAGCTGATAAGTCCTTGACCAGTGAGCAAACAGTGCGGGTAAGCTTGCGTGAAAGTACAATTTCTCCACCAGAACTAATTTCAACATCCATTACACCTGTAGTTACCAGGGCCAGGCCCGTTGCAGGTACGGCAAGCACACACACCGCCTCGCTATGGAAAGCGCAGAACCCGCCCGGCCTGGCCGTGCCAAAGATAATGGAAAAAACCAGTGTGCCCGATACCGTGGCGCTACTGGCGGCAAACACGCCCCCCATAGAGGTCGCAGCCAAGGAATCTCAGCCAGCCACCGCAAACCCTGCCACAGATGGCGAACCGGCGTATCCGGTACGGCTACCACCTTCCGGTATCATCATGATGCGTATCGTCCGTACGGAAAACAATCGCCATCCCGTCAATGGCCAGGGTGAGATACATTGGAACTTTGAAAATGGGCAATACAGTATGCGTGTCGAAGCGTCACTGAATTTGTTGATTACTTCACTTAATCTGTACACCTTGCACAGTGAGGGTAAGCAGGATAACTATGGTATTGCCCCTCTGCTCAGCACTGAAACCAGACGCAGCCGCAGTGAAACGGCAACACATTTTAATCATGATGAGCGTAGTGTCAGTTTTTCTTCATCGAATAAAACCAGTGCCGTCAACAATGGTGTGCAGGACAAAGCCAGTATCATGATGCAGTTGGCTGGTATCGCCTATGCTGATCCAGAAAAATTCCAGGCCGGGCGAGAAATCATTCTGCAAGTTGCGGAAGACCGAGATGTCAGCAGTTTTCTTTTCGTCGTCACCGGCAAGGAAGAAATTGACACGCCTATGGGGAAAATCACAACCTGGCATGTGAACCGCCCGCCACGACCTGGCTCATACAATTCCAGGCTTGAGATCTGGCTGGCACCTGACTACTACTGGTATCCGGTACAAATACGTAATACAGAAAGTAATGGCGCTGTCACGATCCAGACTGCCAACAAGATAATCAGCGGTAACAATACAGAAAGATAAAATGCGCACAATCTCCATCCTGATGGCCAGCTTGTTGCTGGCAACAACCAGTCTGAGCACCGCAGCCCAAGGCAATCAAAGCAGTGAAACGGCAGTAAAACATGCCTATAAATTGCCGCCGCCAGCAGAATTGCAATACAGTATCAAGGCGCGCCAGAGTGGCTTGTCATTAAGTGGATCGGCTTCAGTCAAATGGCAGTACGCCGATCAAAAATACAGCATCCTGACCGAGACCCGTGCCATGATAGTGGGCAAGATACTGGATGCCAGCAGCCAGGGAGCCATCGACGATTACGGCCTGGCACCGGACAAGTTTGTCGAAAAGCGTTTTGGCAAACCCGCCACTACGTCCAGCTTTGATCGGGATAGCAAGACCCTGAGTTTTACGGCTTCGGGCGAAACCTATAAGCTGAAAGGTGGCGAACAAGACCGCACCAGCGCCAGCTGGCAACTGATCTCCATCGCCCGCGCAGCCGGCGACAATTTCAAAGCTGGCACAGAATGGAAAATGTTCGTTGCAGGAAGGCGTGATGCCGATCCCTGGACCTTCAAGGTCATCGGGCCAGCCACCATCAAAACGCCAATGGGTGACATGGCCGTAATCCACGTCAGCAAGGCACCACCACCTGATTCTAAAGACCAGCAACTTGAATTATGGCTTGCACCGGGCTTGGAATGGTATCCAGTACGCCTGAAATTCAGTGATGTCGACGGTGATTTTGTGGATCAGGTTCTGGAAAGCGTGAAGAAGAACTAAGAACCTGTTCACGATCTTACTGCGCGGGCGCAATCAGAGACCACGCGGGGCTCATGCGCTGCTCAAAATGCTCATGTACTAGAGTACATTCCGCTTTTTGCGCTGCTCTTCTCCCCGCTGACGCCCGCTCGCTACAGATCGTGAACAGGTTCTAAGCCTCGCATCTCCACTTCATTTGTCCTGTACCTTGACTACGGTGACCGTGCATTCTGCTTCAGCTACCACTTGCGCCGATACACTGCCCAAATAGCGGCGCAAGGCAGAACTGCCGCGTGAACCGATGATGACGTGATCAACCCGGTTACTGTGGGCATAATCGACGATGGCGGCAGCCGGGTCCGGCGCCTCCAGTACATGAAATGTGATTTTATCCGGGTTCAAACTTAATGGGCGCGCCCAATGTTTTAAATCCACCAGTTGTTTTACATGGATGTTTTCACCCTGCTGTATCAGGCTGTCGTCCATCCCTATGCGGCTGATCTTGCGTATCGTCAGGCAAGCCAGGCGCGCGCCTGGTTCGGTCTGCAACATGCGTCGGGTGATATTGCGCAGGCTCTCTGCCAGCGCTTCCGACCCGTGATTCAAGTCCAGGGCCACGACGATGATAGGTGCCTTGGCCAACTGTTCCGACACGCTGTGGGTAGGCAAAGGCTCGGCACCAGCTATCTGGAAGCGTCGTTTCAACACCGACAAATAACCATCCTGACTTTGTTTTTCTGCCCTGCCCGTCAATTGTATCTGGTCTGGATGTTGCAATAAAAAAGCCAACTGTGCAGCGGTGTCGAAGCGCGCCTGCGGGTCTACCTCAAGGCAACGCAAAATGACTTCCTGTAACCACAAAGGCAGGTCTGCCCTGTGGCTGCGCGGTGGTATGGGGTCACGATACAGCCGTTTTTTCAAACCAGAGACTGAAGTCGGATGACCAAAAGGTCTTTCACCGGTAGCCAGGTGATATAGCAACACGCCTAGCGAAAACAGATCGCTGCGCGGTTCATTGCGCACACCCATGACCTGCTCGGGCGATATGTAAGGACCGGTTCCCATAGGCAGCCGGAATTCTTCATCCAGCAAATCCGGCAAGCGGTCATGTCGCGACAGGCCAAAATCGATCAGCACTGCCGTGCCATCCGGACGAAACATGATGTTGCTGGGCTTGATATCAAGATGAATCACATGCTGTTTATGCAGGTCTTGCAGCGCATGCGCTACCTTGATACCGACATCCACCACCTCTTCCACCGGCAAAGGTGCCTGCTCGAAACGACTGCGCAAAGAAGTGCCAGCGATCTGTTCCATGACAATATACGGCTGTGCATCAAAATCACCTGCACCGATGTACCGTGGCACATGCTTGCCCTTTAGCTTGGGCATGATCATCTGTTCGACTTCAAAAGCGACGATAGCCGTGGGATCATCGCTGGAATACAGCAAGGGTACTTTCATGATCAATGGAAACGCTTGATCCGTATCTGACGTTGCCGGATGTCGTTCGCGCAAATCGGTAACGCGCCACAACGCTGCCATACCACCCGTGTGCAATTTTTCTTCGAGGCGATAGCCATCGAATTCCATACCGGCTTGCAAGGCGTGCGGACTACCTACACTCATCGTGCCCGCTTTCGTTTGATAATGATTTGCATGCTGTCACTCTGTTTTCTTAGTTACCGTGGATCAGCCGGTGACCCAGAGCAGGTGGCAAGCCAGCGCTGATGATTTTCTGGCAGGCGGTTTCTGTGTCATAGGGGATACGGTAATACGTCAGTTCCTGAGTATCTGTATCGAAAGTTGCATAACAGGCCGCGGGGTTACCATCACGTGGCTGGCCAGCAGAACCAGGAATCACCAGCCAGCGTCGCTGCTTGCTTAAAGGAATGCCCTGCTCCGGCGTCGGCATAAACTCACCGGTCTTGCCGGTCAGGCTCAGATGAAACAGTGTGGGCATGTGCACATGCCCACAAAACGTAATACTGGCCTTGGTTGCATGCATACTGCGGGTAGCCTCCATGACGCCATCAATGTATTCCCATTTTTCCGGTGCCCAGGCATTTGCATGCACAAACAGGATGTCTTCCCATTCAATGCGGTAAGGCAACTGGGTGATGAATTCCAGCTGATCGGGACGCAATTGTTCTTTGGTCCAGTCCACCACCTTGCGCGCAGTTGGATTCATGCCCTGCTTGTCGCCCAGCAACAAACCAGCGTCATGGTTGCCTATCAGCGCCCAGGCTCCCTGACGGACATGTTCCATCACCGTATCCAGCACCCAGCCGGGGTCAGCACCATAGCCGACCAAATCCCCCAGAAAGGCGTAGCGTGTTGCCTTTTGCTGTTGGGCATGCGCCAGGCAAGCCTCTACAGCTTCGCGATTGGCGTGCAGGTCGGTCAGAATAGCAATCAACATGGGTATTCATTCATTGAATCAAGACTTCATTGTAGACCCACTAACTAACTTCAGGCTTACAAATCAATTTTCGCCCATGGCAAACTCGCCGGCACGGTACTTTTCATAGCCGCGTGCGCGCAATGCACAGGCCGGGCAGGTGCCACAACCATGACCCCAGGGATGCATTTCGCCACGCTGCCCCAGGTAACAGGTATGCGTATCTTCACGTATCAGGTCGACCAGGGCCGATCCACCCAGTTGTTCTGCTAATTGCCAGGTCTGGGCCTTGTTAATCCACATCAGCGGGGTTTCCAGCTTGAGCCGGGTATTCATACCCAGATTAAGAGCAACCTGCAGGGCTTTCATGGTGTCGTCACGGCAATCCGGGTAACCCGAAAAATCGGTCTCGCACATGCCACCGACCAGCACATTCAAACTACGCCGGTAAGCCAGCGTAGCTGCGGTCAGCATAAACATCAAATTACGGCCAGGTACAAAGGTATTTGGCAAACCGTTGTCCTGCATTTCTATGGCGATGTCTTCTGTCATGGCGGTATGCGACAGCTGTGAGATCAGGCCAAGATCTATCATATGATCTTCGCCCAGGCGGCTTTGCCACTCGGGTGAAAATTGCCGCATTTTTTCTATGAGTGTGGGGCGTACCGTCAGTTCTATGGCATGCCTTTGTCCATAATCAAAGCCTATGGTTTCGACATGCGCATAACGTGACAGGGCCCAAGCCAGGCAGGTGGCAGAATCCTGACCGCCGCTAAACAGAACCAGGGCACGGTCATTGGTGGTTATTTTATTCATAGTTCGTCGAAAAATTAGGTAAAGCCATTGTAAAAGAATGAAACACTTTGTATAACAACAGCCCTTGATGGTAAGGTTCTGTTGAAAAATATAGTACGCTTATAGTTGCTTTAAAAACTCATGTTATGAGTTCTGGCCGCCCAATCCGCATAATAAGCCAACGCGCCTCTCGTGCAAGCCCATGAGCTTTTATAAAAAATTTCTGTCTTCTTCCATTTTATCGGTCATCGATCAGGGCATGCTCAGTGCCCTGAATTTTGTCATTGGCATTTTGCTCATGAATCTGGTGACAAAAGATGACTATGGCCTATATGGCCAATTGTACGCCGGTGGTTTGCTGGTGGGGTTGATCGTGGATTCCTGGATAGCTGGTCCACTGACCACGGTGGCCTCTTCGGTCCATGGCGACACCCGCAAATCCCTGTTGCGCCATTACTGGTACCGGCAAGTCAGCTGGACACTGGTGATGGGCGCATTGGCCTTTGTCATCGTTGAATTTTTTCCTGCCGCAACGCACTACAGCAACAAAAACTGGGTATTGGCCATCGCTTTTGCCGCCTATCTGTTCGGCAACGGCATACGTGAATATGGGCGTACCGTCGGTTTTATCCAGTCAGACATTGTCTCTGTCTTGCGACAGGATGGCTTATACGTCAGCCTGGTTGCTGGTGGCCTTGCTGCCCTGTATTTCAGCCATCATTTTGATCTGATCACGGTATTTGGCTTGCTGGCGAGTTCATCCTTTCTGTGTACGCTGGCCAGCCGCCAGCATTTCCTGACCCAGACATCAAGCGATGCCGAAGCCCACGCCAAAGAAGAAATCCAGCAAGCCATGGTTGCCCACCATGAAACCATACGTGGGCATGGACGCTGGGCAGTATCAGGCGGCATCGTCGGCTGGTTATCGAATTACAGTTATGTATATCTGTCAGGTGCCTGGCTGGGTGTTGCAGCGATTGCCGACCTGAATGCATCACGGCTAATGCTGATGCCGATTCCGCTGGCGGTCGCGGCCTGGTCGCGCGTAGCACGCCCGGAAGCCAGTCGCCTGATGGCGGAAAGTAACTGGCGTGGCTTGCGCAGACTGACGCTGTTTTCCATCGCTGGCATAGAGTTGGTGGTTGTTGCCTATGTCGCATTGCTGTTGATGGCACTGCCATGGCTGGAAGGCCACGTCATCAGTGCGAAATACAGCGGGCTTGATCCCATGGTCATGCTGTGGGGAGGCTATTTCGCCATCAATGCAGCACGCTGGGTGGGAACGTCATGGTTGTCCAGTGGCGGCGCTTACAAGGAAATGTTTTTCCTCGGCAGTGTCACACTGGTCCTGGTATTGCTGATCACCGCGTTCAGCATTCCCAGAATGGGTGCACCCGGGGCGATCCTGGCCCTGATCGTGGTCGAGGTTTTTGAACTGGTCGTAGTATGGCGTTTTATTTTGCCGCGTTTGCAGAAGCAACGTTAAAACGCTTGTACAAGTGTTTGCTGATTAGCTCTGCCAGCGCGCCCTGCGCCCAGCGCGGGGTAAAAGTGTGATCTGCACCATTGAAGATTTCCAGACGTATGCGTTCACTACGCCCCAATAAACTGGCATGTCTGCCCAACTGCTCTGTCATCACGTCAACAGCAGTATCACTCGCTTCATAGATCAACAAAAGTTCAGTACCACGTGCTTCCATATTTCTGAAATTGCGTGCGACCCGCCCCAGCAATAAATTATTGTGCGTCAGACTTGTAATCAGTAACTGCCATTGGGTGCGCAAGCGCTTGCCTATGCGGCGCAACATATTGCCAGCTATCTGACGTAAACCTACTTGCCCTTTGAATACACGTTTCCAGGTATCGGCTTTGGCTATCGCATGCAGGTAATAATGGCTGGATTTGATGGTGTTTTTACGGCGTGCATCGATGGTATCGCCATCCTGCCAGCGATAAGTGAGCTGGTTCATCAGGACCAGGCCACTGACCCGTTCATCATTCAGGGCAGCCATATACGACAGGTAAGCGCCCGAGCAAAGGCCAGCCAGCACAAATGAAGGGCTGTGGTATTTGCCCTGCATGAAATACATGGCACTGCTGACATCATCCACACCCGAGGCAGCATGCACATCGTTTTCCCTGTCATCCGGCGTCATTTTGCTATAGCCTATGCCAGACTTGTCAAAACGCAGTACATGAAAACCATGACTGGCCAGGGTACGCGCCAGTGTCACATACAAACGATGATTGCCGACATGGTGATTGGCACCAATGTTGCACAAAATAACGGCAGGTAATGTCTTTGGATCTGCACCAGTCTGATGGCTGACGATGCCAAACATGCCTTCAAATTCAAGCAATTCTTCTGTTATGACTTGGCCATTAAATCCTATGTCAGCAACATCGCAGGTAGGTGGATAAGCACTACTGTCAATACTTACCAGCGGGAAGTAGCGAGCCAGCCAGCTTTGCATGGATTCCCATATCGCCACCGGTACCACGGTATCATGCGCGTCTTCAGTCATCATGGCGGCATAGCCGGGCAAATCGGATAAATACAGGGCGTGATCGTGGTGATGCCAGACATTCGCCAGTTTTTCTTCCGGGCCGCTGATATCGTCACGGGCCTGGATAAATACGGGCATGGCTGGCACGGGCATCTTCAACAGATCCAGCTTACCCAGGCTGCTGCGGGTGGTGGCGCTAAATTCATAGCCGGTCAGTTCATCATCAGTGACTGTATGCGTCGGATCAAGCGGCTGATCCAGATCGACATTGGTCTGCAAGCTACTCATGCTACTCATATTACGTAAGACCAGCATTTCACGCGCATAAGTGCGACCAGAAATCACTGGTGCCATCAAGAGCATGGCCTTGGCGTCAATATCCTGAGCCACACTGGCCGCCAGCAAGCCGCCCAGGCGCAGGCCAAACAGGGCGATGTGCCGCACGCCCGCCATTTGTCGCAATTGCGCCGCAGCCTGGCGAATATTTTCTTGCCACAAACTGATTCTGTCGGTACCGGCATCGACATCGGCAGCATCACCAGTATTACCATAATCAAAAAAGAAGACATCAAACCCAGCCCTCGCTAACTGGTTCGCCAGGTGTTTGTAGGCCAGATACGACACCATATACTCATGGCCAAACGGCGGACACAAGACCACACCACACTGGCGACTGCCACCGGCATCACGCAATTTTGCCGGATGATACCAGCCCAGCATGGGACTAGCCTCATCACCAAACCAGGTAGCCTGGGGTGAATACAGAATGTCTTTGCTCGGATACAGTTGCGTTGCCAAATCTAGTCCGCCCGCTATTGAGGAATCTGTATCCGGATAGTGCCCTGTGCATTCAGCGCCTGCACCTGCCCGGTCTGGATTTGTTTGCCCCCCGTAGCGTGCAGGATGAGCTGCTTTTCGCTTGCGGGGGCCAGATGAAAATAATTGTCGTCAGGCAGCCAGCCTGGTATTTGTATCGCCACCGCCTGTACCATTTTCTGGGTACTCAGATGCAAGATGGCATTGCCATCATCAGTTAGTGTGCATTGTGCATGCAAACCCAGATCAGGCACCTGGGCAAACTGATATCCACCAGGAAAATGAAAATCACTGGCACACGCCTGTGCGTCACCAGCACGATACAGCTGTGCTACCGCCACATCATGTCCGGCCGGGCCAAAACGATAGGCACAGGTGGTATCCATGAAGTGTGGCAGCAGCGCGTAATCCCGCACCTTGACCGACGCATGTGCTGCGACCTGCACGTTGATGCGGCCATGCGCGATGCGGTTTGTTGCATGGCGGTACAGGTCAAGTTCCAGCTCACCTTCAAATACCTGTGCCGTATCATTCACGACATGCAAGGCCAGGCCATTCAAGCCCTCATCGGTCATGAACACGGTCAGCGGTGCCATGGCTCGCTTCAAATAATAATAGGCAGCCTTGGGCTTGCCATGTGCGTCTATCATGCCCCAACCCGCACCTGGCCTCAAGTCACGCCAGAACCAGATCAGGGCACCATGGCAGCCTGAGCCTGCACGCCGCCATTCAGCAATTGTCCTGGCCATGACTTCACCGGTGGTGGTACGTGCCAAGGCCAGATAACGTTGCGGATCGGCATAGCGCAAGCTGGCAGGATCGACCTTGTACAAGTCGGCCATATAATGATCGCGCACATCTTCAAAATCCCAGGCTGTGCCATTGTCGCGTGGTATGCCCAGTTTCCAGGCCGGATGTGGTCCCACTGTCTCACCATTTTTCAACATGCTGTCCAGCAAATCATCATCAGGCATATTGGAAAAACCCAGGCATTCCGAAGTGAAGCGCACGCCACTGCGACGTGCATCTTCCAGCGGGCGCAAATATGCGCCGACGCCAAAATAATGGGCAACACCGCTATCAAGCTGGAAAGGCATGACACCGCCACTGGGGCTGGATGGCCAGTACTGTACGTCTGGGCGTATCTGTTGACACAGGTTCGGCAAAGTCTGCGCAAAGAAATCATTGCGCCACAGTTCTGCTGGCTGCCCCAGCATGGCCGCCTGTTGTTCCACTTCGCTATTGCCACAGACAACGGCGATACAGGGTGAAACCTGAGTACGCTGCAGGAACTGTTGTACTTCCAGGCTAATGCTGGCGGAAAATTCCGCATCGTGCACCGGGTAATCCATATTCGCAAACATACAATCTTGCCAGACCAGGATACCCAGTTCATCACACAACTGGTAAAACTCGGCTGTCTCGTACACCATGGTGCCAACCACACGCAGCATATTCATGCCGGCGTCACGGGCCAGGCACAACATCTGCCGCAGACCGGCGGCTTCATTTTGCAGTGAGATAACATCTACCGGTGTCCAGCAGACACCACGACAAAAAACTGAGACATCGTTCACATACAAATGAAAATCACCATCACCCTGATCAAGCCTGATCTGCCTGAAACCGGCGCGTCCAAGGTCCAGAATCTGGCTATGTGCAACCGTCTGGATATGCAATTCCAGCGCATACAGCGCTGCATCACCATGGGTATGTGGCCACCATTTTTTGACTGCCGGTATGCGACACAGACCGAGAATGCGATAACGATTTTCACCCAGGCTTTGCCACTTCAAGGCTTCTGTCTGCCCGCCTATCTTGATGAAACAGGCAGAAATCGCTTGCAGGCTATGCACTGTCAATTCAATTTCCAGCACACCGTCTTCACCGTCAAGCTTGCTGGTCAGTTGTTGGTCGACAACTTGCACCGGGCTTTGCAATTCCAGCACAACCGGTCGATATGGCCCTACTGGCGCGACAGATGGTGACCAGCCTGGCATGCGTCCCAGCAGGCTGGTACGTATCCAGCGCAATTGCTGTTGTTCCACCAGGCGGGTTTTCCAGCGTGGACGTGGGCGACGCTGCGCAAGCTGAGTTTTCAAAGCTACAAAACGTATGCTCAAACGTCCTTTTCCACTCAGCGTATGCGCAGCCAGATCAACGCTGTGGGTGATGAACATATTATCGCTGCGCAAAATCAGACTGTCGTTCCAATACACTTCGGCATGGGTGGCCAGGCCTTCAAAATGCAGGCAGGCTGCATGCTCAGGCAAATCAAGATCGCAGAAATACCAGACATCGACTTCATCGAAATTGTCTTTGTCATACACAAACTGTCCAGCCGCACGCAGCGCACCGGCAATGGTGCCCGGCACCTGCGCCGGCAAACAGGTCAACCCGGCTGCCTGCAAGACTGAAGGCAAGGTCGAAGGCAAAACCTGACTACCACTGGCAAGCTGTATCGCTTGCCAGTTTTCAGTCAGGGGAATGCGTGTCTGCCTGGTCATATCCGTATGATCATCCCTTGGCCAGACTACGGTCCAGCGCATCCATGCCTTGTTGCCAGTGTGTCGCCAGTTGTTCCAGCAACGGGGCCAGATCCACCGCTTTTTTCCCCATGACGGCTCTGGCGGTTTTCAGCAACAAGGTTTTGGTGAGCTCGGATATGGCTTCAAATTCGGTTGCTGCCGCGTCAAACTGCAAGGGCTGATGTTGTTGCAGCCAGTGCAGGTAATGGGCACCCAGGCTAAAACCGGCCCCCAGTTGACGCAGGCAGGCGAAAGCATAGGCATGATAGGCAGTCATGCCTTCTTCTTTCAATTGCTCTACGTCGTGCAAAAACACAGGCTGGAAAAGGCTGACAGGATTATTGCGCGGGCGTCTGGCCAGGTATTTACACAAGAGCGGTAAGGAGATGGCTGCCAGTTCTGCATCCGTCCTTTGCTGCACATGATCGAGGCGCACGAATTCCGCAAACAAGGGCATGAAGGCCGGGTCATGCGGTTTGTCCACACGAAAGGTTTCGACAAAATCCTCACCCTGCAATTCATGGTAGCTGCTGTTATGGAAATAGCCGAGCTTGCGGTTTTCCAGATCGATTTCCTGTATCGCGATGGTGGTCTTGACGTGATTGCTGCGGTAATCAGTACCTGCAGTATCCGGCAGGTAAAAAGAATCCGTTTCGGTCAATACCAGACGGCCAAGGCCAAGCTGTGCACTGGCATTGCTGAGCAAGCCACGCCAGACATTCAGTTCCTGCACATCAATACCGTACAGCGCAAACAGGTCTTCATGCGGTGGCTTGTAAAAGGTCCACTGGTCGCCATCAAAATCATTGGCGAAGACCATGGACAGACAAGCCAGCGGATTCAAGCCTTGCGCATGCAAGACTTCTATCCAGACATCGATATAACAATTGGTTTCCGCCCAGGCGCGATCAGCGCCGTGCAAGGCATGCGCTTGATAATTACTGGCAAGAATTTTTGGTAAGGCGTGCAGAGTCATGGTCACATCATGACCACAATAAGTCGCGGGTAGCCTGCGGCCAGCTTGCCGGCTGCATGCCATGGGTCTTGAACAAGGCCATGACGATACGTTCCAGGCCAAAGCCCAGACAGGCGGTGTGGGCCAGTTCACCATTTTGCTGATAAATCTCAAACAGCTTGCCGAAATGGTCCTGGTGATAATTGAAGGAGCAGACAGCGGTTGGCTTAGCTTCTGATATCACAGGTACCAGCACTTCAAATTTCAATTGCTGTTCACGCTGATTGGCGGCCAGCATGCGCCCACCACGGCCAAAGAAAGGGTCAGAAGCCACATCCGAATGCGCTGGCAAACCCAAAGACTTTAAAATATCCAGACCACGCTGCAACCAGATATCACGCCAGGTAACCACCATTTCTGGTGTACCTACCCGCACGAATTCACGCACGCGGAAAGATTGCATGCGGGTCGGTTCTGGCGATGGCTCATTTCTGAATACCCAGTTTTGCATATCCACCAAGCGCCCTTCTGCAGGGACGGTACCGCTAAAACTGGGATACACCGGATAGCATGCAGCCGGCGTCAGGCAGACAGCCGTCATGGTTTGCAAATGCGTCCAGGGGCGGCCTTCATGCACGTTTTCTATCAGTTCCTTGTGCTGCGCTTCGGTACCGGTAAAACTGAATATGGTACCGGCCAGTTGCGGGAAAGAATCCAGGTATTCACTACGCTCCAGCACCTTGCGATCAAGACAGGGGGGAAACGACATTTTGACTGCACCATCATCCGCAGCCACGCGACTGACATAATCATCGAAGCGGCGCAACACATCTTCAAACACCGGGCCGCGACCGAAAATGCCTTGCACACCGACGGGGATGATATGACCGGCGGCAACCAGATCATCGGTCAGCCCTTCGGGAGAAAAATCGATAGACATCGTGCACCTCTCCTAATCGTCTTTCAGTACCAGCAGCAAATTGGCATTAGTCGCCAGAATGCGGTCGTTACCAACCATGATGGCAGCCGAATGTGCATCACGCAGGTGACGGCTCATACTGAATTTACTGTCGTTTTTATAGCCGAGTATGCCGCAGATGGATAAGGCCTTGGTGACGATCAGCGGCAGCGCCTGGGTCGCATCTATCTTCAGATTATTCATCTTCAGCGAATAGCCCATCGAAGTCAAAGTACCCACTGCGGCATCGTCTGCGACTGACAGGGCTTCATATTCGGTCAGGCAGGCTTGTACCGACGTACGCAAGCTTTGCATCATGCTGACCAGTTCCGCCAGACGTAAAGCCGTCGGTGGCACGGTGCCGGGATTGGCGCGGGCCTGACCACGGACAAAAGCCCTGGCCTTGTTGACCGCTGCCGCAGCACAACCCATCCAGCAACCACCCCATAATAAGTGGGACACCGGCACGATGGTCTGTGCCGACATGTCACCAAAGGGTACATCGATGATCTGCGCGACATCACCGGTCGAACTCATCAGGAAAGGTGGGCTGCAGGTACCGCGCATGCCCATGGTATCCCAGCCACCTTTTTGTTCCAGTGTGTAATCAGCTTTGCGTACCAGTATCAGTGACTGGTCGCTGTTTGCTGCATCAGGGTTACGTCTGGCGGTCACCAGCAAATCGTCGGCTTGCGCACCATATGAAATGGTGGTCGCATCCTTGATCAGTTTAAAACGTTCGCCACTGATTTCCACCGCACAGTTGCTGCGTCGCATTTCACCACCGACGCCGACTTCCGAAGTCACCGAGGCAATCAGGTATTGATGCGCGACCAGCTCACGCAGATAATTTCTATACCAGTCACTATGCATGGCATGCCGCACGATGCTGATGACCTGTATCTGATGCATGGCAAAAATCATTGCCGTCGCCGCACATTCACGCGCCAGAATTTCGACAATATCTACCAGCTCTGTCAGGCCAATGCCTGCACCACCCAGTTCAACTGGCACGTAGGCACTCAACAATTTTTCACGTTTCAGCGCATTAACGGCTTCGGTTGGAAAACGGGCTTCCTGGTCCACAACATCCGCATGAGGTGTCGCAAATTCTTTTGCCACCAGCCTTGCTGCCTGCCGCAGTGGGGATAAAGTATCCATATCAGGCAGTCAATTCTTGTACGGCTGTGTGTATCGCATTGATGCTTTCAAACACGCTACGCTTAAGCATGCGATCTGGAAATTCAAGATCAAATGCATCTTCCAGTGCCAGCATGACATTCACACTCGCATGTGAAGTCATTCCAGCTTCGTAAAGATCGGCATCGTCAGCCAGGGTATCTATGCCGGCAGAAAATTTGCCATGGTCCTTCAGTACCTGACGGATTGTTTCCTTACTCATATGCAAGCTTCCTTATTCTAAAGATGCCCCTCATCCTGACACGCGTGACGACATATGCAAGCAGCACTCAATCAGGGACTGGGCATGCATGGCCATGCATGCCTGAAAGTGAATAGGATAGCCGAATGCTAACTAAGCTGAAGTTAAATTTAGTTAAGTTTTCTTGTCGTGCACACAGGAAATATTGAGGCGGCAACAGAAGCAGCAAAGCGAAGAAGAGACTGATCTGCATCTGCAAATCAGTCTCCACAAAAGATCAGGGGGAGGATTTATTTGGTGCGTACGATGAGGCTACTATTGGCATCTTCGCGATAGGCATAGCCAACATGGCCCTTGCGAATTTCCCCGATAAAAATCATGTTCTGGGAAATGGCCTCATGATCGTTTTTGGAAAAAGGTTTCTTGTAGCGCGAAATCACTGTGGAGGTAGCATCGTATTTCATATCTTCCAGCGCTGCTTTGATTTGGTCCCCTTCTGTGGAATTCGCCTGCATCAGCGCCAGCGTCAGTATTCTCAGGGCATCATAGGTTTGTGCAGCAGCTACAGCTGACGGAATGGATTTGACATTATTAACGTGTAGGTAACTGGCTGAAAAACTGCTGCTGCGATTGCTGGCTTCATTTTCTATGAAGGTGACTGACATGCGTGCACCCTCAGCATTATTACCAGCCAGTTCTACAAAACTGCGTTGCGACAACGTCCAGGATCCCACCAGCGGCAGATTCAACCTGGCCTTGCTGACACTATTGGCCACCATCGCCGCTTCCGTACTGAGGCAATACAGAATGACGATCTGTGCACCGGCCTGTTTGGCGCGTGTCAATTGCGCCGTCATGTCCTGATCGCCGATCTTGAAGCTTTCTATGGCGACTGGCGTTATTTTGCGGCGCTGCATTTCCGCCAGCAGATTATCCTTGCCAAACTGGCCGTAAGGCGTGTCGTCATGCAATACTGCGACCTGTGTCAGCTTGCGCTTGTCTATGACATCATTCAGTATCACTGCAGGCTGCAGATTATCACTGGCCGCCAGCCGGAAAATATAACTACTTGGAACAGCAGGGGGCATGTATTGCTTGGTCACTGCCGCACCAGTGGCTGCACTAATGATCAGCGGGATTTTCGCATCCTGAAATATCTTGGCCGAAGGCAGTGCAACACCAGTATTGGCAAAACCGACTACTGCCACGACCTTTTCTTTTGTAATCAATTCCTTCGCCAGTGCCACACCCACATCCGGTTTGGCCTGGTCGTCACGCTCGACCAGTTCTATACGTCGCCCCATGACGCCGCCTATCTGGTTGATATCGGCCAGAAACACATGGGCACCACCCCGGATGCTTTCCCCCATGTCGGTGGATGATTTACCGGTAAACGGGCCAATGATACCGATGCGTATTGGTGGCTCTTGCGCCTGCACGGACATTGATAGCAACATCAGTAAGCCAGTCCAAAGGGATGATTTGCGCAACATAGTGTCTCCAGAGTGTTATGTTTTTTATAGTATTTGTTTCATGCGGAGGCCTCGAATAAGAACAAGGCCATACAAAATGTATGACAGTCCACATACAAAGTGCACACACATTTCACGCATGGTTACAAAATGAATACTTAAAAGATAGTTTGCCTCAGGATATACTGTCAATTGGATATATTTCACTCTTACTTACAATTTAGCTGTGCTAGCTCAAACAGACAGGCACGGCAAAGCATAGTGATAGTCATCGTACAAGTAACCCATGCACCCAGTTCATCTCCTTCATCAGGCAGTTGATCTTATTACGCAGGCAGATGCGCTGGTGATTGCCGCCGGTGCTGGCATGGGTGTTGATTCCGGCCTGCCGGATTTCCGTGGCACTGAGGGTTTCTGGAAAGCCTATCCTGCACTTGGTCAGCAGGCCATTCCCTTTCACGAAATCGCCAGTCCATCTGCTTTCAGGCGTCGCCCTAGCCAGGCATGGGGGTTTTATGGTCACAGGTTGGCGCTATACCGGCAAACGCGCCCCCATACCGGCTTCCATATTTTGCAGCAGTGGGCACAGGCCATGCCCCACGGGCTATCGGTTTTCACCAGCAATGTAGACGGACATTTCCAGTCGGCTGGGATACCGGTGAACAATGTCTATGAATGCCATGGATCCATCCATTATCTGCAATGCCTGTTACCCTGTCGCGACAGTATCTGGCCAGCGGCAGATTTCCGGCCGGAAGTCGACACCGTTCAGTGTCAGCTAATAAATACGCCGCCAACCTGCCCCCATTGCGGTGGTATAGCCAGACCGAATATTCTGATGTTTGATGACTGGGACTGGAATGATCAGCGCCAAAGGCAACAATATGCACAGCAAGAAAGCTGGCTGGGCAAAGTATCCCGCCCGCTGGTGATCGAACTGGGTGCTGGCACGACTATCCCTACGGTGCGCAATTTCAGCCAGCGTGTGGTGTCGCAGCACGGTGGCCGCTTGTTGCGCATTAATGCACGCGAACCACAAGTCACTTTCACCCAGGATGTAGGTTTAGCCATGGGTGCGCTGGAGGCGCTGACAGCCATTCAGGCGCTGATGGAAGCTGCCTAAGAACCTGTTCACGATCTTACTGCGCGGGCGCAATCAGAGGCCACGCGGGGTTCATGCGCTGCTCAAAAATGCTCATGTACTAGAGTGCATTCCGCTTTTTGCGCTGCTCTTCATCCCGCTGACGCCCGCTCACTACAGATCGTGAACAGGTTCTAAGCTTTTATCCCACTCAGGCTATCTGCTGGCCGGCCCGCCAGACACCCATAACGACCGGGATATCCTGCAACATCCGCACACGGATAAAATCGGCACGCAAGCCAGGAGCAATTGCCCCTCTGTCATGCAAATCCAGTGCCTGAGCCGGCGCATGGCTGATGGTGGCAATCGCCTTGGGCAAACTGTATCCATCCTGCTGCAACATGAAGGCCGCCTGCAACAGACTGGCGGGCACATAATCAGAAGACAGGATATCCAGCAAATCATGCCTGGCCAGTTCGGCAGCAGATACATTGCCTGAATGCGAGCCGCCACGCACGCGGTTAGGCGCCCCCATGACGATGGACAAGCCTTGCTGCCGCGCCGTTTGCGCAGCCAGCAGGCTGGTCGGGAATTCGGAAATACTGATACCCTCTGCCACCCCTTCGTGTACATGCTCCGCCGTGGTGTCGTCATGTGACGCCAGCGGTATGGGATGGGTGTGCTGACGACACAACTGCACTACTTGTTGACGGTTTTCTGCAACATGACGCTCTTGTCGCTCCCGCAAAAGGCCCAGCATCTGATCCACTTTATGTTCACTCCAGCCTCGTTTGCCAGTCACATAGACGCGATAGTGACTCAGGTCCGTCCATTGTCGCTGCCCTGGCGTATGGTCCATCAGCGATACCAGTTTGAGGCGTTCATCCCGCATAAAGGGAGTGAACATGGACAACAATTCGGGTTCTGCCAATTCCAGGCGCATGTGCAGGAAATGTTCGGCACGCAGAAAACCACCATCTGCTGCTACGCGCAGGCCCTCTACGCAAGGCAGCAGGCTTTGCATGCGTATGCTGTCTGGGTCAATATCGCCAACGGATATGGCATCCAGCACAGTGGTAATACCTGCCGCAGCAATCTGCGCATCATGTGCCAAAATCGCCGGCATGACTGGCCAGCTGACTTTCGGACGTGGCATCAGATGTTTTTCCAGATTGTCGGTGTGCACTTCGACCAGCCCAGGCAATAAAAAATGTCCGCTGTCAAGTCTTTTTTGATAACGGACATGAGGCGGAAATCCCATATAAACCAACAGTTTAGACTGCTTCTGAGCAGATTTAGGCTATGTCCAATTTGTAGACTGGGGGCCACATAGGAGCCTCGCGGTTGCGGGTTTCGGCGTGCCACAGCGGGCAACTGATGGAGTCGACGGTTGCGTCCTCCACAATCATATGCTCATCAGTACGTGAAACTGCTCGCCAAATGCGAACTCTCAGTTCAGAGACTGCGCGTTCGATCAGAATTCAATGATCCCGTGTGACTGAACTACTGCTTCAGCATGCACGGCATCATTGTTCAGTACCGCTAGCGCCCAAGCACTACCTCCGAAAGCGACACGCGGAGAATAGTCACGCCATGCCATGTTGACTGCACTTCGCCTATTTGCTCTCCATTATCTATTGGTCCGTAAATCTCTTTCAGTGAGCACGTACTCCGAATTGTCGTTGAGTCGCTGAACGGCAAGATCAATGAATGCGCGTGCGCGGACCGGCTGCGAAGACCTGCTGCCGAAATAGACGAAGTAGCTGGCATAGTCCGGCATGTGATTGACAAGGATGGGAACCAGGTGGCCCGACCGGATGTAGGGCGCCGCCGTTACACCAGCGAGCTGTCCGATCACTTTGCCGGCCAAGACTGCTTGCAGTTCAAATAGCTCGTCGTTGCTGTACATCGCCGGTACGACCGGCTGGTCGACCATCTGGTCGCCCAACTTTACACGCCAGGGAACCACCTTCCCCGTGCTTGGATGCCGATAGGCGCTGCAACGATGCGCGGCAAGGGCCGCCACGGAATCAGGCACACCGTGCTGCTCGAAATACGCAGGTGAGCCACAAATGGGCATCTGCACCGGGAACAGCCGTCGCGCGATAACCCCTTCATGGGGCGATGGCCCGAGGCGAAAGCCCACATCCACTCGATCCTCCACCCAGTTGCCGATACGGTCATCCAGCAGCACGTCAGGCTGGATACCAGGGTGCATGTCGCAAAACTCCTCGACCAAGCGCCAGAGGATGGGCTGGAACGTCGTTCGGGGCCCCGTGATGCGAAGGGGCCCGGCAAACTCGTCCCTGGCAGATTTTGCCGTTTGCAGCGCGCGCTGCATCGCCAGCGCGGACGGCTGGACGTCCTCGAACAGCCGTTGCCCCGCATCCGTCAGCGACATCACGCGCGTGGTGCGATGGAACAGGCGGGCATCCAGATGCGCCTCCAACTGGGCCAATGCCTTGCTTGCCGCCTGCGGACTGATGCCTAGCGCCAGGGCCGCCTTGCGCAGGCTTCCCAGCTCCGCCGCCTTAATGAAGGTCGTGATGGAGCGAAGCTCGTTGATTGCCATGAGGGCCTCCTGTAACCGAAATTATCATCAATTGTATGCCAATTCATCAACCTAAATGTCACTATTCAGATGTCAGTTCGCCGCCTAAACTTCTTCTCATCGAACTTCCCATGAGGAGCTGCACGTGCAACATGTCGTCTTGAACAATGGCCTTCACATGCCCATCGTCGGCTACGGCGTCTTCCAGATTGCCGACGCCAATGAGTGTCAACGCAGCGTGGTCGACGCCATCGAATCCGGTTACCGCTTGATTGACACGGCCGCGTCATACATGAACGAAGAAGCCGTCGGCAAAGGGCTGCGCTCCAGCGGTGTTACGCGCGATCAGCTGTTTGTCACCAGCAAGCTGTGGGTCCAGGAAACCGGTTACGAGCGCACCCAGCAGGCAATCGAGAAGTCCCTGCGGCGATTACAACTCGACTACCTTGACCTTTACCTGATACATCAGCCGTTCGGTGACGTCCACGGATCGTGGCGCGCCATGGAAGATGCCTACCGCGCCGGCAAGCTGCGCGCCATCGGCGTCAGCAATTTCCATCCGGACCGCCTGATGGACATCAAGGCGTTCAACGAGATTGCGCCGGCGGTCAATCAGGTCGAGGTTAACCCGTTCCAGCAGCAGCTGGAAGCGGCACCGTTCATGGCTGAAATCGGTGTGCAGGTTGAAGCGTGGGCGCCGTTCGCCGAAGGCCGCAACGGTCTCTTCCAGAACGAAGCGCTGCTGGGCATCGCTGCACGACACGGCAAGTCGGTCGGCCAGGTGGTGCTGCGCTGGCTGGTGCAACGCGGGATCGTCGCCCTTGCCAAGTCCGTGCGCAAAGAACGCATGGCCGAAAACCTCGCCATCTTCGACTTTGAACTCGACGACGCCGACATGGCCCGTATTGCGACACTCGACACCAACACCAGCAGCTTCTTCTCGCATCGTGATCCTGCCATGGTCAAATGGATGTCCGAGCGCAAGCTCGACATCTGAGGACGGCATGAGCGTCGTCCCGTCAAGCTCGCCGGCCCGCCATGCGGGCACGGTGCTGGCCATCATCGTGGCCAGCTACCTGATGATCGTGGTGGACATTTCCATCGTCATCACCGGTCTCCCGCGTATCCAGGAAAGCCTGGGCTTTACGGCTGCCCAGTTGTCCTGGGTGACCAATGCCTACACCCTGACCTTTGGCGGTTTGCTGCTGCTGGGGGCCCGGGCCGGCGACATCCTGGGCCGCAGGCGCATGTTCATTCTCGGACTGTCGTTGTTCACGCTGGCCTCGGTGGCGATTGGCTGCGCGCCTTCCGTCACCTGGCTGCTGACCTCCCGAGCCATCCAGGGGGCCGGCGCCGCTGTGCTGGCGCCGTCGACGTTAGCGCTTCTTTCCACTCACTTCGCCGAGGGGCCTCAACGAACCCGCGCGCTTTCTCTGTATGCCGCTGCTGCCGGGGTAGGTGCGACCCTGGGCTTGGTGTTGGGCGGATTTTTCGCTGACCTGGTCTCCTGGCGCGCCGGCTTTTTCATCAACCTGCCCATCGGTGCATGCCTCATCGTCGCTGCACGTCGCCACATTGACGAAACGCAGAAGCAGTCTGGAAAGTTCGATGTGGGCGGCGCCGTCAGCTCGACCATGGGAATGGCCGCGCTGGTCTACAGCCTAGTGCGAGCGGCCGACGCCGGCTGGGGGGACGGCCTTGTGCAGGCTGCCCTGGCTGGCGGTGTGCTGATGATCGCAGCGTTCATCTTCATTGAGCGCAATGTCAGCTATCCCATCCTGCCGCTGCGCCTGTTGACTAGCCGAGAGCGGACTGGTGCCTACATCGCCCGCATGCTTTTCCTTGGCGGCGCCGTGGGATTCTGGTTCTTCTCCACCCAGTTTTTACAGGGCGTGCTCCATCTGCGTCCGATTCAGGCTGGCCTGGCTTTTCTACCTGTCACGCTACCCAACTTCGCGTCGGCGATGGCAGTACCAAAACTGGGTCGCCGTTTCGGCAATGAGGCTTTGCTTATCGTTGGCCTGGTTCTCGGCGTGATTGGCCTCGCCTGGCTTGGCCAGGCGGACGCCGATTCCACCTATTGGGCGGGCGTCGCATTGCCCATGGTACTGATTGGCCTTGGCCAAGGCCTTTTGCTGGCCCCGCTGACGGCTGCAGGCGTGTCCGGTGTCGCTCAGAAAGATGCCGGGGCCGCATCGGGCTTGGTCAATGTAGCGCACCAGCTCGGTGGCGCCTTGGGGCTTGCACTGCTTGTGCTGGTGTTTGCCGGCGCAGCGCCTGCAGCTGCACAAGATGCACCCAGCCTCGCACACCGTATTGCAGTCGTGATGGATGTTGCCGCGCTGCTCCTCGGACTGGCGCTGCTCGTTTCTTGGTTTTTCATCGTCATGCCGCACCGTAACCGGCAGGCTCAACAGCGGACGGCTCTCTCGTGAAATCACTCCTTTGCATCGCGCTGACCGGAGCGGTGGCTGCTGCCGACGCGCAGTCCGTCGGTGCCACCGCAGTTGCCCCGGTCGTCGAAGTACGCCCGGCATCGACCCAGCCTGTCGCCACAGGAACGGCCGACAACTTTACCGGCAATGTGCGCATCAACGCTCCCTTCCAGGCACTGGCGCCGGGCAAGGCTGGCGGCGCCACGGTGACCTTCGGGCCGCGTGCCAGGACGGCCTGGCACAGCCATCCTCTGGGACAGACTCTGATCGTCACGGCGGGAGCAGGCCTGGTGCAGCAGAAGGGGCAGCCGCCACGGGCGATCCGACCCGGCGATGTGGTCACCATTCCCGCGAACGTGCTCCACTGGCATGGTGCCGATCCCAACGGCCCAATGACGCATGTCGCCATCGCGGAAAAGGAAAATGGTATCTCGGTGACTTGGCAAGACAAGGTCACCGATCAAGAGTATCTGGCCGCCGTGAGCAGTGCGGACCTCGGTATCACTGTAGGTACCAAATCCCATGCGTACCCCTCGTCCGAAACCTTGTCGGCCCGGCAGCGCGCCATTCCACTGATCGCGGCCTTCGTGGCGAGCAGTGACATGCCAAGACTCAACGCCGCGCTGAATCAAGGGCTCGATGCCGGCCTGACCCTCAGCGAGGCCAAGGAGATCCTGGTGCAGCTGTATGCCTATGCGGGTTTCCCGAGAAGTCTTAACTCGCTCGGAGAATTGCTGAAGGTTGTGGCAGCACGCAAGCAACGTGGTATCAACGACACGCAAGGGCGTGAGCCTGACCGGACGATTGCCACGGGCGAAGAGCTGGTGACGGTGGGCAGGGCGAACCAGACGGAGATTTCCGGCGGACCGGTACAAGGAGCCGTGTTCGACTTCGCACCCATTATCAATCAGTTCCTGCAGGCCCACCTGTTCGGCGATATCTTCGAGCGTGACAACCTCGATTGGCAAAGCCGCGAGCTGGCGACCGTGGGCGCGCTCGCAGCAACCCCAGGGGCTGAGCCTCAGTTGCGCTCCCACCTGCGGGCGAGCCTGCGCGTGGGCTTGACCGCAGCGCAGTTGCATCAGCTGATACGCGCCTTGGCGGACGAGGTCGGCTCCGAAGCTGCCGCCCGCACGAACGAAGCATTCACACAGGCTTTGGCCGCTGCAACGAAAGGCTGAACATGAACTTCACTCGAACCCTGATGGCCACCGTCACCGCTATGACAACTTTCGTCACGGGCTGTGCGACCCAGCCCGACGTCGCCGCAAAAGCCTCTGCTCCCCTGGAGATCCAAGCGCAAGGGAGCTTCGCTGTCGGCGGCACGGTATCAAAGGCCCCAGGCAATTACAACAACAACAACCCGACGGCTTCGGGGCAAAGCTTCCACGGCGACCACCTGTACGCCTTCTATCAAGTGCCGCTACACCCCAGGCGGTTGCCCATCGTCATGCTGCATGGCGCCTTCCAGTCGGCGCGCAGCTGGGAGACCACTTCGGATGGCCGCGAGGGTTTCCAGACCTTGTTCCTGCGCCGCGGCTTCCCGGTCTATTTGGTCGACCAGCCGCGCCGTGGTCGCGCAGGCAATAGCACTGTGGCGGCATCAGTCGCCCCGGCACCCAACGACCAACTGTTCTTTGACCAGTTTCGCATTGGTAAATGGCCGAACTACTTCGATAACGTGCAGTTCGACCGCAAGCCGGAGACCTTGGATCAGTTCTTCCGCTCGGTCACGCCCAACACCGGCCCTTATGACGCCGGCGTCATCTCGGATGCGATGGCAGCACTGCTCACGAAGACGGGACCAGCGATCCTCTTCACGCACTCGCAGGGTGGCGGCCCGGGGTGGCTGACGGCCATCAAGACGCCGAACGTCAGAGCCATCATCGCATTCGAGCCAGGCAGCGGCTTCATCTTCCCGCAGGGAGAACTTCCCCCTGCCATGCCCAGTGCCGCAGGGATCCTGGCGCCGGAGGCTGTGTCAACGGAGGACTTCGAGAAGCTAACGCGCATCCCTATCGTCATCTACTACGGCGACAACTTCCCGACAGCGCCGACTACCGAGCGGGGCCAGGACAACTGGCGCGTGCGGCTTGCCATGGCCCGCCTCTGGGTGGACGCCATCAACAAGCATGGCGGCGACGCCCGGCTGGTGCATCTTCCCGAGTTGGGTATCCGTGGAAACACACACTTCATCATGTCCGACCTGAACAACGTGCAGATCGCCGATCTGGTGTCCTCCTTCCTCAACCACAAGAAGCTCGATTGAGTTCTGACGCCTGAGCCGCCCTTTCGCGGTCAAGGTTCCACAACATCGGATTGCATATGACCCATAACGCCATCAACGTGAAGCGTCGCGAATTCCTCGGGACCTCCGCGCTCGCCATTTCCTCACTAACTCTTGGAGTGCCAGTAATGACCCATACTACGCCCGCGGCTGCCGCCGACTACAGGAAGAACCCGTTTACATTGGTGTACGGTGATGCGATCACCGCCAATGCGCCGGGTGCAGTCAATATCCACCCTGTGAAGTACCAGCTCAACGGCCTGGACATCGTAGCCAACGTCTACACGCCGGCGAACTTCGACCCGGCGAAGAAATACCCCGCGGTCGCCGTCGCACATCCCAATGGTGGGGTCAAGGAGCAAACGGCCGGCCTGTACGCGCAGCGCCTGGCCGAACATGGCTATGTCGCGATTGTTGCCGATGCGGCCTTCCAGGGAGGCAGCGGCGGACTGCCGCGTTCGGTGGACACGCCAACGAACCGCATCGAGGATATCCACGGGATGGCGGACTTCATCACCACGTACGCTGGTGTGGATGCCGAGCGCCTTGGCTTGCTCGGCATCTGTGGCGGCGGAGGCTATTCGCTGGCGGCGGCCAAAACCGACAAGCGCTTCAAGGCGCTAGCCACGCTCAGCATGTTCAATTCAGGTCGCGTCCGACGCAACGGATTCGCGGACTCGCAGCTTGCTACGATTCAGCAACGTCTGAAACAAGCTTCGGATGCAAGAGCCCAGCAGAGCGCCGGTGGCAAGATTCTCTACTCGGGTGATGCCGATATGACAGATGCGCAGATTGCGGCGTTGCCGTTCGAGATGTATCGACAGGGCTATGAATACTACTGGCGCACTCACGCGCATCCCAACTCGACCTTCAAGTACACGACAAGCAGCCTGCTCGACTTGATGCGATGGGACGCCACGGACCAGATCGCGCTGATCGAACAGCCGCTACTCATGATCGCCGGCAGCAAGGCCGACAGCCTCTACATGACAGAGGAGGCGTTCGCCAAAGCGACCGGCGCCAAGGACAAGGAACTATTCAAGATCGAAGGCGCCACTCATATCGAGACCTACTGGGTACCCAAGTACGTGGAGACCGTGGTAGCCAAACTTACGCCGTTCTACGGCAAGAACCTCTGAAGTCTCGGCAAGAAACTCCGAGCCAGAATCGCGTAAAAATCCGATTTGGATTCCAGCGACATCCACCACGCCCCCTTCCAGCCCCTCAGAGCGCGACACGCGATCGCTGTTGAACAGCTCTTTCTGGTCAGCTTGGGCTCGTTCTCCTAAATCATAAGCCCACTAGTACGAGAAACTGCTCCCCAAATGGGAACGCGCAGTGCAGAGACTGCGCGTTCGAGGAAGCCTGGGGATGCAATTGCGTCTACGGTGATGCTGCTTCTCGCTGGGATAGTTTCTGCGCCACCGGCTTTGATGTCTCTCTTTTCCTGAATCCCCGATCCCCAGTCATGAAGGCATCCAGCATGTGCGGAATCAAGGTCACCGCATCCACAGATTCACCATAGGCTTGAGCATGCAGCGCCGCATAGCGGTCGAGGTCGGCCTTGAGACTGGCTGGGCAGGCGAAGGTCAGCTTGACGCTCTCAGTCTTTGGAAGCGGACCGAGGCGAAGTTTTGCGGTGGATGCGTTCATTGTGGAGCCCCCCGATTGAAGAACAGCGGCTGGTACGGCCGCAACACCAGATCCCGATTGACGATGACGCGCACCGGCAGGCCAGGCCGCTCAGTCAACGTCGGTTGGATATTCATGTTGCGCCGGGTCATCTCCTGACCCACCTGATTCACCGAGTCCTTCAGGCTGTCGCGTCCGGCGATGACCACGCGATCGCCCCCATTACGATTCTCCGGTGCAGCCAACTCGGCGCCGACGCCCAGCAAGGTGGTCAGCGCAGCACCGGCAAAGACGCGATCCCAATGCCAGTCCACACCGTCTTCCAGACCCGCATAGCCCGCAGGATCGGTGCCGACCAGTTTATCGAGTTGGAACGAGGACGTATCCGGCAGGATGACCCGATTCCACACCACCTGCACGCGGCTTTGTCCATAGCTCACCTGGCTGTTGTATTTGCCCAGCAAGCGCGAGCCTTGCGGGATCAGCATGTACTTGCCGGTGGCCGTGTCATAGACCGGCTCCGTTACCGTGGCAATGACATCGCCCGGCAGGTCGGACTTGATGCCCGTCACCAGCGCGGCGGCGATCACCGTGCCTGCCATGACCTGGTACGGCGATGCGGGCATTTGCAGGTTGCCGGAATTACGGGTTTCCGTAGAACCGGTTTTGTTCAAAAATCCTTCCTTCTGCTCTTGCCGATTCTGCACAGCGGTGGGGTCAGCCGACTGCGCGGCGGTTGAAGCCGGTCCGGCCGCCATCGGATCGAAGGCAGCGTTCACCTGCACGGTGGCGGCAGGTACGGCCTGCGCTGACGCGGAAGCGCCAGCCTTCTGACCACTTGAGCGGAAGAACACCGACGAAGCCGCCGCTTCCTCGGCCTGCTTCAAGCGCGCCAGGCGTTCGGCTTCGGCCGGATCGCGGCCAGATGGCTGGGCACTGTAGCCCTGCGCCTGCTGCTCGGCTCTGTGGATCGGCCCGCCCAGATCGCCGGGCAACGGCGCGCCGAGCTGCGGTACTGCGGCAGGCAAAGTCGGCGGCAGTTTGGAATAGTCGGCTGGCAGTTGGTCTAGCCCCTCAGAGCGCGATACGCGATCGACGTTGAACAGCTCTTTCTGGTCGCCAGCACCTTTGCGCTGCGTCGATTGCAGCGACCAGATGGTGCCGCCGAGCACGGCGGTCGCCAGCCCGCCAACGAGGACGGCCAGCATGCGCCGGTTCAGGCGCGTGACCGGACGCGGCTGGGAGCGCAGTGTCACGTTTTCCGGGGCCACCTTGGGCCGCACGTCTGGCACCGCGGAATCTGGGGTATCAGGGGTATCGTTCGCTTGACTCATGGTCAGTTCCTCCGCGTCCCGCTCGCAACCCCATCTGTGCGCTCAATCCGCACCACGTCGCCCTTATCTGCGCCCAGACGCAGTTCAGCGGCGCCGAATAGCCGGTCCACGATGTAATACGGCGAACGGAAGCGGTAGTTCACCAGTTGCCCATCACCTTGCGCGCCGATGACGAACAGCGGCGGCAGCTCGCCCTGCGCTATGCCGCCGGGAAACTGGATATAGACCTTCTCGCCATCGTCAAACGCGCGCAACGGTTTCCACGGTGGATTACTACCCGTGATGGCGTAGCGGAAACGGATTTTTTCCAGCGACAAGCCTGCATCCACCGGCGCAGCGATCTGCGCCGCCTGCGACTGGCGCTGCAAGGCCAACATGCGGTCTTTCGGGTAGTCCCAGGACACGGATGCCATCCAGGCCTTTTCGGTCGAGGTCAACTCAAGCAGATAGGTGCGCCGATTGGTGGTCACGACCAGATTGGTCTTGAGACCGCTGCGCGTGGGCTTGACCAGCACGCTCACGCGCAGACTGGCTCCCGCGCCGCTGGACGTGTCGCCCACGATCCAGCGCACGGTATCGCCAGCAGCGACCGTCACCAGTTCCTCGCCCGGTTGGAGCGACACGACTGTCACCCGGCCTGGACTGGCATAGACCTGGTACAGCGCACCATCGGTGAACGGCCAGACCTGGATCGCATTGACGTAGCCCTCACGGGTGGGCGCGATTCGGGCCTCTTGGTTGGCCCGCGTGACCCGCACCTTCTCGTCGGCCGATTCAGGTGCTGTCTTGGCCTCTAGTTCGTCCGGCAACGGCTTCAACTGCTCGGGCAATGGCAAAGGCTGCGGAACCGCAACCACTTCGATGGGCTTGGGCAACTCCGGTAGCGGCTGCGCCGCAACCGGCTCATCGAGCGTGATGGTCGGCGGCGGCTTGCCCTGCGTGGCGCAGCCCGAGAGCGTCATGGATGTGGCGACCAGTAGGGACAGAAATACGTAAATGCGCAAAGACGGTTTCATGGTTTGGCTCCTTCGGAAGAATCGAGTTCACGGCTCCACGACAACCCATTGACGTAGATGCCCAGCGGATTGCGGCGCAACCGTTCTTCGGTGCGCGGCGTTTGCAGGACGACGGACACAACCGCCGTCCAGCGCTCCAGTCCAGCGGCTGCGCCGTTGACATAGCGGCGCTCGGTCCAGCGCACGTTGAACGACGCATCGCTGGCACGCACGATGCTGGTGATCTGCACCGTCACTGATTCTTTGCCGATGCGAGCGAAAGGATCGTTGGTGCGCGCGTAGTCGTTGAGCACCGCCGCGCCCCGGTCGGTGGTGTAGTCGTAGGCATCCAGCCAGTTCTGCCGCACGACGATGGGGTCAATGGAGAGCGATCGCACCAGCGTGACGAAGCGCCCCAAGTGGTGGGCCGTCTGCGCGTCGTTGGGCTTGTACGGCGTGGCAGCTTCACCGACAGCGCGCACCTGACCGCCGCTGTCCACCTCCACCACAAAGGGCGTGACGATGGACTGCGCAGAGCGCCAGACCAGGCCGCCCGCCATCAACAAGGCCAGCACCAAACAACCAAAGGCCATCAGCCGCCAGTTTTTCGCCTGCACGCGGGCCGAGCCGATACGGTCATCCCAGACTTGTTCAGCGGATTGATACGGGGTGGCTGGCTGCGGCGTATCCGCATAGCGCACCAGTGGACGTTTGAATCGCATGAGATGTTCTCCTTATGAATCCGAGGGGTCGCGCAGGCTGGGGCTGCTGCCCGAGCCGCCGCCGTCTCCACCACGCAACGTGTGGGCGACGGTCGAGGCGGCATGGCTGATCTGCTGGCGACGGTGCAGGCGCTTGGCCCAGGCGGGTTGTTGGGTATCGGCAGGTGCGGCATCGGCACCGCCTTGAGCGGCCGGGCCATTCGCTGAACCGGAAGCCCCGGCACCAGCACTGGACGCCGGTGCATCCGGCCGGATGGCCGCTGCAGCCCGGTCCTTCATCGACTTGGCTCCTGCAGCGACCTTTTGCCCGACCGATTGCGCACCCGTCTTGGCGACGTTGCCCAGGCCTGCTGCCGCACCCTTGAGTCCGCCACCTGCGTCGGCAGAGCCGGCCTGGTATGCGGACTTCGCGCTGCTGGCGGTCGAGGCCATCGAGCGGGCACCGCTCGCGGCCATCTTTGCGGCACCCGGCGCCATGCGCGCACCGGCAGCAACGGCGCTACCGACACCCGTGGCGGCTGCTCCCACTGCGACCGCTGCGCCAGCGGCACCCAAGGCCGTTCCCGCAACGGCGCCGGCACCCAATTGCGGTGCCCCAGATACCAGCCCAGTCGCGATGCCTGGCCCGAAAATCCCCAAGCCCAGCATCGCCAGTGCGGCCAGCATGATGGTCAGCGCGTAGTCGATGGACGGGTCTGCGCCCGGCGGCGTCCGAAATTCGGCGAACAGACCCGTACCTATCCCCACGATGACCGCCAGCACCAGCACCTTGATGCCCGACGACACCACGTTACCCAACACCTTTTCAGCGAGAAACGAAGTCTTGTTCCACAGTGCAAACGGCACCAGCACGAAGCCTGCAAGCGTGGTCAGTTTGAACTCGATCAAGGTGACGAAGAGCTGCACCGCGAGCACGAAGAAACTCACAATCAACACCAGCCAGGCCAGGAACAACACGACGACCACGTCAATGTTCACAAACACTTCAGGGAATCCCGCCACGTCGCTGATCTGCTTCAGGATCGGCGCGCCGGCGTCGATGCCGACCTTTGCCAGCCGCCCCGGTTGCAGGAACTCGGCTTGCGTGATCGTCGAACCCGACGCCACCAACCCCAAGCCCGCGAAAGACCGGAACACGATGCCGGCCAGCAGATTGAAGTTACCGATGATGTAGGCGAAGGTGCCCACGTACAGCACCTTCTTGATGAGCTTGCCCATGATGTCGTCGCCGCCACCGCTGGCATGGCTCATGGCCCAGAACAGCCCGGCCAGCGTCATGTCGATCACCACCAGCGTGGCGGTCAGATAGGCGACTTCTCCACGCAGCAAACCGAAGCCGGAGTCGATGTAGCGCGAGAAGACGTTGAGGAAATGATCGATGATGGAAACGTCGTTCATGGCGTCCCCTCAACGACCGTAAAAATCGACGGTCTGCGGCGTGTACGGCGTGCCGTCCCCGACAAAACGACGCCGCACTTCGCGGGCACGCTCCTGCACGGCAACGATGCGGGCCTGCTCAAGAGCTGTGGCACGGTCTTGCGTGATTTGCAACTGCTGCGCCTGGATGGATTGCCGCGCCTGCAAGGCCAGCAACTGGTTCGTCGCCTGCGTGGCTTGCAGCGCACCCACGGCAGACTGGCTGCGGTTCACCAAGTCCGTCAGCGTCTGCTCGTCGGACGCGAAGTTCTGTACTGCCTGCGACTGCACCTTGGTCGCGGTGCGTAGCGCTTCGAGTGAATTGCGCCAGCGCGAACGCGCATCGGTCGCCATCTGGGTTCCCGAGATGGAGGCGGAATACGCATCGGGGTAGAGTCGCTGGAATTCGGTCTCCATCTGCAACACGTTGAACGCCAGGCCTTGGGCCTGCTGGATGAGCTGGTTCGTCGCTGACAGCGACGCGCGCAATTCATTCAATGCGCTGAAGTCCAGGCCGGTGAGGTTCTTCGCCTCGTTCATCAGCGACAGCGCCTGGTTCTGGAGCTGCCTGATCTGGTTGTTGATCTGCTCCAGCGAACGCGCGGCCGTCATGATGTTCTGGGCCAGGTTGGACGGATCGATCACGACCCACTGCGCGTGCGCGGCGGGCATCAGGGTCACCAGCGTTGCGGCGGCAATGGCAAGGATGTGTTTTTTCATGACGGGTACTCCTGTGGGGTGGATGAATGGGACGGAAAGGACGGGACAAGGTCGGCGGCCCAGCCGAGACCGCGATGGCGCAGCCAAGCCCCGGTAAAGCCGGGCATGCCGGCATCGAGCAACACGCGGTCAATGTCGCGCTGGTCCTGCGGCGTCGAGGCACCGGCAAAGGCCAGCGTGACCGGCCCCAGGTCCAGGTCGAACAAGCGATTGCCTAGCCGGGACTGGTAGTAGTAGTCGCGTTTAGGCACTGCCTCGGCCACGATGTCGATCTGGCGACGGTTCAACCCGAAGCCTTCGTAGATCGTGCGAATCTGCGGTTCGGTTGCCTGTGGGTTGGGCAGGAAGATGCGGCTGGCGCAACTCTCCACGATGGCCGGGGCGATGGACGAGTTCTGGATGTCCGCCAGCGACTGCGTGGCGAAGATCACGCTGACGTTCTTCTTGCGCAGCGTCTTGAGCCACTGGCGGATACGCGCGGCAAACACCGGGTCATCGAGGAACAGCCAGGCCTCGTCCAGAATCAGCAAGGTCGGCGCACCGTCGAAGCGTTCATCGAAGCGCGCGAACAGATAGCCCAGCACGGCCAGTACTGCTGCCTTGCTGTGCATCAGCTCTTCCATCTCGAAGCACTGCACGGAACCCGAACCCAGGCGATCCGAATCCGCGTCCAGCAGCTTGCCGTGGGCGCCGCCGAGCACATAGGGCGCGAGCGCCTGGCGCAAGGCATTCGATTGCAGTAGCACAGACAGTCCCGTCAAGGAGCGCTGCTCCACCGGCGCACCCGCCAGGCTCCCCAGAGCCGACCAGATGGCGGCCTTTTCTTCCGGTCCGACGGTTACGCCTTCATGCAGCAAGCGACCTTCCAGCCACTCGGACGCCCAGGTGCGGTAACCTTCCTGGTCGATGCGGGCCAGCGGCTGGAAGGCGATCTCGCCACCTTCCTCCCATCCTTTGCCCAGGTCATAGTGTTCTCCGCCCAGTCCCAGGATGGTGGCGCGCATGGAGCGCCCCATGTCGAAGGCAAAGATGCGCGAACCGGGATAGCGTCGGAACTGCATCGCCAAGGTCGCCAGCAGAACCGACTTACCCATGCCAGTCGGCCCCACCACCAGCGTGTGGCCCACATCGCCGATGTGCGTCACCAGCCGGAACGGCGTGGCACCGTCGGTGCGCGTCACGATCAACGGCGGCCCGTCCAGGTGGTCATTGCGTTCCGGCCCGGCCCATACAGCCGACACGGGCATCAGGTGCGCCAGGTTCAGGGTCGAAATGATGGGTTGCCGCACATTAGCGTAGGCATTGCCCGGAATCGAGGACAGCCAGGCGTCCACGGCATTGAGTGTTTCCGGGATCGTGACAAAGCCACGGCCCTGGATCACGCGTTCAATCCGACGTAGTTTTTCGTCGGCCGCGCTGGCGTCCGAATCGAGCACCGTCACCGTCGCGGTGACATAGCCGAAGGCGACTTGATCGCTTCCCAGTTCCTGCAGGGCGGCATCGGCATCCGCCGATTTGTTGGAAGCATCGGTATCGACCAGCGGGCTTTCCTGCTGGAAGATGGTTTCGCGCAGCAGTGCCACCACATTCTTGCGCTTGGCGAACCACTGGCGGCGCAGTCGGCCCAACTCCGTTTCCGCCTCGGCCTTGTCCATGCAGAGAAAGCGTGTGGACCAGCGGTAGGCGAAGCCCAGGCGGTTGAGGTCGTCCAACAGCCCCGGCCAGGTCGAGGTGGGGAAACCGCGTACTGACGCCACACGCAGGTGCTGGTCACCCAGCATGGGTGCCAAACCTCCGACCAGGGCGGAATCGGCCAGCAAGGCATCGAGGTAGAACGAATGCTCTGGCACGGCCACCCGGTAGCGCCGGGTCGAGACGGTCGCATGCAGGTAGGTCAAGGTCTTGCTGTCGTCCAGCCAATTGATCTCCGGCATAACGCCATCGAGCAGGTCGAAGAAGCGATCTGTCTCCGAGGCAAACGATTCCAGGCGCTCGCGCCAGTCCACGCCGCCCTGCGGCGTGTTCTCGTACAGCAGCTTGGCTGCGCGAGCGCGCGATTCCTCGGCGGGCAGGTATGCCAGCGTCAGGCGGTAGCTGCTCTCGAAGTGGCTGTGGTCTTCCTCGAACGAAGCCCGGCGTTCTTCATCCACCAGCCAAGACAGCGGTTCGGGAAACTCCGAGTGCGGGTAGTCGGCGGCGGCGCGCCGCTCGGCTTCCACAAACAAGGCCCAGCCTGACCCCAACCGGCGCAGCGCGTTGTTCAAACGCGCCGACGTGGCGATCAGTTCGCCCTGCGTGGCGCTGTCCAGGTCCGGCCCCCGAAAGCGCGCCGTGCGCTGGAACGAGCCATCCTTGTTGAGCACAACGCCCGGCGCGACCAGCCCGGCCCAGGGCAACCAGTCGGCCAGCAGCGCGGGACGCTTGCGGTATTCAGCGAGATTCAGCATGGTGTGTTCTCCTCACACGTCCAGCAGCGGGCGGTGCTTGATGTGCCGGGCGAACACGGCCATGAACTGCGGATCGAGCCGCGCACCCCAGACCGCCAGCGAATGGCCGACGATCCACAGCACCAGACCGGGAATCCACAGTTGCAGACCCAAGCCAACGGCGGCAGCCAGCGTGCCGTTGGCGATCGCCACGGTGCGCGGCGCGCCGCCCAGCAGGATCGGCTCGGTCAGAGAGCGATGCAGCGGAATCTCGAAACCACTGGCGAAACTCGCAGAGAATTCATTGGCGGCGCTCATGCGACCACCGCCCCGCCCGAGAACGAGAAGAACGACAGGAAGAAGGAGGACGCGGCGAACGCGATAGATAGCCCGAACACGATCTGGATCAGCTTGCGAAAGCCTCCCGATGTATCGCCGAAGGCCAGCGCCAGGCCGGTGGAAATAATGATGATGACCGCGACGATCCGGGCCACCGGCCCTTGGATCGATTCAAGGATGGATTGCAGCGGCCCTTCCCAGGGCATGCTGGAGCCGGCAGCGTGGGCCGTCGTTGCCAGACACAGCAACAGCGCGGCGAGCATGGCAAGATGCAACGCCAGCCGCAGATGCGGATTTACAGAAAAGCGGGAAGTCGAAAAAGTGGTGTGTACGGTGTACGTCATGGCAGTTCTCCAGGGGTGGTTGAGGAAGGGAGCGAGAGAATCGGAAGCGGCGGCGCGAGCGCGTCGTCGAGTTGGTAACCGTGGCCGTCGAAGCCGACGACGCGGGCGATGGTCTGGACATGGCGGGCGCGGCCGCGCCCGGCGATGAAGACGATGACATTCACCGCCTCGGCGATCAGCGCGCGCGGCGGTGTCAAAGCGACTTCAAGGATCAGTTGTTCCAGGCGCAGCAGTGCGCCGTGGGCGGAACTGGCGTGGATGGTGGCGATACCGCCGGGATGTCCAGTGCCCCAGACCTTGATGAGGTCCAGTGCTTCGCCACCGCGCACCTCACCGACGATGACGCGATCAGGCCGCAGCCGCATCGTGGCCCGCACCAGTTCGGCCATCGACACCACGCCAGCGCGTGTGCGTAGCGATACGTGGTCGCGGGCGGCACACTGCAACTCCACGGTGTCTTCAAGCACCAGCACCCGGTCGCCGGTGGCGGCGATTTCGGCCAGCAGCGCGTTGGCCAGCGTGGTCTTGCCGGTACTCGTGCCCCCAGCGATCAGGATGTTCTGCCGCTCGCGCACCGCGCGGCGCAGGAACTCGGCTTGTTCCTCGGTCAGGATGCCGTCGGTGACATAGCGCTCTAGGCCGATGATGCTCACGGCGCGCTTGCGCAAGGCAAAGGCCGGCCCCGGTGCTGCGGGCGGCAAGACACCCTCAAAGCGCTCACCGGTTTCCGGTAGCTCGGCGGTCAGCAGTGGCTGGCCGCGATGCACCTCGGTGCCGACATGCGCGGCAACCAGCCGGATGATGCGTTCGCCATCGGCTTCGGACAGCTTGACGCCTGTAGGCGAGCGGCCCGACGACAGCCGGTCAATCCACAAAGAGCCGTCCGGGTTGAGCATGATCTCCACCACGTCCGGATCTTCCAGCGCGGCGGCGATCAGCGGTCCCATCGCCGTGCGCAGCATGCGGATACGCCGGTCCAGCGAGGTGGCGGCGGATGACGGTGGCTTCAACTGCAACTCGGGTGGCAACTTCGGGACGGCGCTCATGCTCCGTCCTCCTGCATGGCCGCTTCTGCCAGCCGCGTAGCATCAGGCTGGATTTCTTCGTAGACCTCCTTGACCAGGCTGCGCCCGCGCAGCACATGGCGGCCAAGCTGTTCGATGAACTGCTCGAAGCGCGCCTTGCCTTGGGCTTTTGCGGCTTCCTGATGGGCCTCTGGTACCGGCGTGCTGACGGTGAGGTAGTAGCGCACGTACAGCGCCATCGTCTCGATCAGGATGTTCTGGTCACGCTCCAGACGCTCGAATTGGCGCGATAACCGATCCAGCCGTTTGGCCGTCGCGGCCTCGCGCTGGTCACCCGCGTCCGGCGACAGCCAGGACGCGAGTGCCGCCGCGACGATGGAGGACTTGGACACGCCTTTCTTGGCGGCCAGTTCGTCCAGGCGCTTGGCATGGTCGGGTTGTATGAAGAGGTTCAGGCGGGCTTGTGTCATAGCTGGATTCCGTCGTCAGGGTCGAGAGCGGCCAGCCGTGCCGTGCGCTGCAAGCGAGGGTCGAGCTGGGATGGGAGAGGAAGCGAGAAATCGTCGTCATCGAGCAGCGACAGATCGCTGGCTGGTTGTTCGGGTTCGCGGCTGTAGGTGGCAATCTCGGATAGCTCCGGCTGTTGGCGTGGGCCGCCGTCATCGGCCTGCTCGCCAAGCCCAACCGTCGCCGAAGTGGCTGGCACAGTGGGTACAGCCAAGGCGCTCCAGTCGTCGGCGCGTGTCGCTGGCACGTCGGTATAACGGCCCAAGGTCAGCGTGGGCGGCGGCAGTACGCGCCGCTTGAAATTGGCATCAAGGTAGTAGCGCAGCTTCTTGGCTTTGATCGGCGCATGGCCGGAGACCATCACCACCGATTCATCAGGCGGCAATTGCATGACTTCGCCGGGAGTCAGCAGTGGCCGCGCTGTCTCCTGGCGCGACACCATCAGGTGGCCCAGCCACGGGGCCAGGCGATGGCCGGCATAGTTGCGCTGGGCGCGCAGCTCGGTAGCCGTGCCCAGCGTTTCGGAGATACGCTTGGCGGTGCGTTCGTCGTTGGTGGCGAAGGTCACGCGCACATGGCAGTTGTCCAGGATCGAATGGTTCTGGCCGTAAGCTTTGTCGATCTGGTTGAGCGACTGCGCGATCAAGAAGCTGCGAATGCCATAGCCGGCCATGAACGCCAGCGCCGTCTCGAAGAAGTCGAGGCGGCCCAGCGCGGGAAACTCGTCGAGCATCAACAGCAGTTTGTGGCGGCGCGCAATGCCATCGGAACCGTCTATCGATTCGGTGAGGCGGCGACCGATCTGGTTGAGGATCAAGCGGATCAGCGGCTTGGTGCGGCTGATGTCTGAAGGCGGCACCACCAGGTACAACGACACTGGGTGTTCGGCAGAGATCAGGTCAGCGATGCGCCAGTCGCAGCGCGAGGTCACTTCGGCCACAGTAGGGTCGCGGTACAGCCCCAGAAAACTCATGGCTGTGGACAGCACACCCGAGCGCTCGTTGTCGCTCTTGTTGAGTACTTCTCGCGCGGCCGATGCGACAACAGGATGGGTGCTCGTGCCCAGATGCCGCGTCGTCATCATCCGGTGCAAGGTCACCTCGAACGGGCATGCCGGATCGGACAGGAAGTTGGCAACGCCGCGCAGTGTCTTGTCTTCGCCTGCATAGAGCACATGCAGGATCGCACCGACCAGCAGCGCGTGCGATGTTTTCTCCCAGTGGTTGCGCCGCTCCAGCGCACCTTCGGGATCAACCAGGATGTCGGCGATGTTCTGTACATCGCGCACTTCATGTGCGCCACGCCGAACTTCCAGCAGCGGGTTGTATGCGGCAGACTTGGGATCGGTGGGGTTGAACAGCAGGCAGTGCGAGAAGCGCGAGCGCCAGCCGGCCGTGATGTTCCAGTTCTCGCCCTTGATGTCGTGGATGACTGCGGATGCAGGCCATGACAACAGCGTCGGCACCACCAGACCCACACCTTTACCCGAGCGTGTAGGCGCGAAGGTCAGGACGTGTTCCGGTCCTTCATGGCGCAGATATTGGCGGTCATGCAGGCCGAGGAAGACACCGGACGGGCCTGTCAGCCCGGCCTTGCGGATTTCCTCGGTATCGGCCCAGCGTGCGGAGCCGTAGGTCGTGACCAGTTTGGACTGGCGCGAGCGCCAGATTGACATGCCAATCGCGACCACCACGGCGACCATACCGCTGGCACCGGCGATGGCGCCACCCGTGTTGAAGATGTGCGGTGCGTAAGCGTCGAATAGGAACCACCACTCGAACAAACGCCAAGGGTGATAGACCGGTGTGCCGAAGAAATCGAACCAGGGAGTGCCAAGGCGTAGCTGGTAGCCCAGAGCAGCGGCGGTCCATTGTGTGGCACCCCACACGCCGGCTATGACGATGCCAAACACCGTCAACACCTGACCGAACAACACACTGGTCCCTTGCATCCCGACCTCCGAATTTCTTCTGCACATCGCGTGCACAAAGACATGCCGCAGACGTGAGGTTCGGTGTTGGTTCAGCGTCGGTCAAAGACCGTTATCGGGACAAAGGAACCTGATAAAGCATCAATTCATGTAAGGGCTTGGCATGTAAAAACGCCGCAAGCGTTGGCGCATTGCGGCGTATCGAGAAAATAAATGCAGTTTTCGTGGCGAATCGCCGTCGATCAGAACTTGGGTTGCTCCTTCGGCGGGGTATAGGGCGTGTTGCCATCGCCATAAAAGCGCTTGCGCGTAGCCTCGGCCACGCGGTTGCAAAGTTCATCGCCGAGCTTTGCGCGATCTGTCTTGCATTGCTGGCGCAGTTCTTTTAAGCGCTCGGGATAGGCTGCGAGCGAATCGACTGTTTCGGTAGGACTGGACGTACCAGTTGTCCCGGGCGGTTCGGATTTGCTGCAAGCCACCAATATTGCAGCAAGCAGAAGCGAAATGATCTTCTTCATGGTTCGATTTCCTCCGGTGGATTCGGCCGTTCAAGTGCGGCAGAGGTCTTTCCTTTTGGGGGATCAATGGCAAGGACTCGCTCGATGAAACGAACCAAAGGATCTGACGGCTCGCTATCCGCACGCAACAAGAAAGTCGTGAGCCTGTGCGAACGACCGGCCAACGGCCGGGCGACCACGCTGGGCTCGCGACTGGCGGCAATCTGCGATGCACCCGCCAGCCCCAACACAAAACCTGCCGACACCAGGGTCATCATCAGATCGAAAGATGCGACTCGTTCGACGGTCAACGGCTCCAGGCTCGACTGCCGCAATGCGCGATCGACTTGACGGGCGTGTCCTTCGCATGCCTGCGCGTCACCGAGCGCTAGGGGATAACGCAACACCTCGTCCAAAGGTACACGCTTGTAGGCAAGCAAGGGGTGGCGCGCAGGAACCGCCACCATCAACGGATCGTGCCAAATGGGTTCAGCAACAAGCCCATCACCAGCTTCATCCAACTGAGCAAACCCTATGTCGTAGAGATCGTCGTGCAGCCCCTTGATCTGCTGCGACAAGGGGACCTCAGTCAAGCGAATCTCAGTCTCAGGCTCTTCCTGTCGGCAAAGGGCCAATAGGGTTGAGAAGCAAGTCGGCGAGATGCCATCAGACAAGGCGACTCGCAATTGCCCGTGGAAGCCGTTGGCGGCGGCTTTTACGCTGTCCCGAGCCTGCTGCAAAGTTGCGAATACGCGGGGCACGTGTTCCAAGAACATCCTACCCGCGTGCGTCAGTCGGGTACTGCGGGTTGTGCGGGCGAATAGCTGAGTACCCAACTCTTCTTCGAGTTCCCTGATGGCACGTGAAAGCGGTGACTGCTCGATATGCAACTTCTCAGCCGCGCGGGCGAAATGAAGCTCTTCGGCAACGGCCAGGAAGCATCGAAGATGGCGAAGCTCCATTAGAGAATAGGCCTACGAAGATTTCGAATCCGACTCATCATCGAAAAATGAACGAAAACTCGACAGGCGAGACTCCCTGGCATTTTCCGGTAAGCCTATTCGGATGCATTTCCACCAGCGGCCAGCTCAGCCCAGTCGAGTTCTTGCACCAGTGCGCGGTAAGCCTGCTCGCCGATGACTTCCTGGTTGCGAAGCTCGACCGCTTTGTGCCGTGCGGCGTGGATGGCCAGTCTCCGCAAGGGACCACCGGGAACTTCGTTCAGCGCCCGCGCCCGATCCTCGCTTGCGTTCAGTTCGACGACTGCCAGGTACTCCTTCCTTAGCAGACTTGCGTGCGGAGATTCGTCGGAGTCGATCGCATCAAGAAGCGCCCTGTATATCAGCGACCGGCCGGCCCGCACTTCCACGGCGACCGGATTGTCGTCGGACAGCTTCAACCAGCCAATAATCGTCTTCATTGTCAGTCCCTGGATGACCAAGGTGCCGAACACGACGGTGAACGCGCACAGGAGGATGAGGTCGCGGAAAGGAAACGGCGAACCATCCGGTAGCGTCTCGGGAACCGCGAAGGCTGCAGCAAGGGTCACGATGCCTCGCATGCCTGCCCAGGAGACCACGAGCCCGCCTCCCCATGATCGCTTCGGGCGCTTCGCTGGCTCAATTTTTTTGTTGTGGTGCATCACGAGCGCGCTGTAACCCATTACCCACAAGAACCGCGTTACGATGGCCACGCCAAGCACGACAGCAGCTACCACGACGGCATCGACGCGGGTACCACCACTGCCCAAGCGCTCCCAGATCGGTCGCAACTGCATGCCGATCAGTACGAAGGCGAGCGCGTTCAACACGAAGACCACCGTCTCCCAGACAGCGAAGATCGGTACACGCATTCGCGCCGGGATGCGCGGGCCTCCTCCACGGGCCATGGTCATGGCAAAGGCCACCATGGTCAGGATGCCGGACAAGCCAATCTTCTCGGCGAGTATCCAGACGCCAAACGTAACGGAAAACTGCACGATCAGTGACGTGGGTACGTGGCAGAGACCACTCATCACTGGCCGCAGGACAAATGCCAGCCCAATCCCGGCCACGATGCTTCCGAACACCGTGAGCAAGAACACCGGTAGGTAGTCGTGGAACCCGAGAGGCCCTGCAATCACGGCCATCAAAGCCAAGCGGTACACAAACAGCGCGCTGGCGTCATTCAGCAGGCTCTCGCCCTCCAGGATACTCAGCACCCGATGTGGCAGTCCGACTTGGCGCATCACGGCGGTCGCTGCCGCCGCATCCGGTGGGGCCACGATAGCACCTAGAGCGATTGCGACAGACCACGGCATGTCTGGCACTAGCCAGTGACAGACCAATGCCACGCCAACCACCGTAGTACCGACAGCGGCAATCACGAGCCCCGCGACGGGCCGCCAATTCGCGCGAAGATCCCGAAGAGACGTGTCATAGGCCGCGTCCAATAGCACAGGTGCCACGAACAAGGTCAGCGCCAACTGTGGATCAAGCGTCCACTGGGGGGCAGCCGGCAAGAACGCCAAGCCAACGCCGCCGACCGCGAGTAGCGTGGGGTACGGGACTCCCAATCTTCGAGCCAGTTCAGCTATCGATGCCGCTGCGATCAGGAGCGCGATGATCCATTCAAAGGTTTCCACGGCCTATTCCTGCTGACTCATTGACTTGCGCAGACTGCACGGTTTGAGGCCCAATCATTTACCGCCGCTAACCGGTACGTGCTGCAGGACATAGTCGCTGACCTTCTGCGCCGAAGCGTCGATAAGTGTGTCAAGTCGGGTGCTCAGCATGTACACGTCCGCCCCCTTAGAGGTGACCGCAGTGGGGAACGAAACCGTACTCTTGCCCATCTCCTGTACTTGCGCCGACTTCCAGCCATCTGCTGTCGTCAATTGAACAGCGCGATCAAGACCAGCGTTCTGCGCAACCATCAGCGAGTTCTTGCCGACCAGCTCGATGCCGTCTGCACCCGGCAGGTTGCTAGACAGAGCAATGGGCTGAACATCAACTTGCGGTTTCAGCGTGATTCGGAAGAACTCGCCCGAGTTGTGTTTGCCCACCAGTAGATAGCCGTCCGGGTGATAGGCGATTCCGTTGAGGTTGAAGTTGTCGCCTTGGAACTTATCGCTGCGAACGAGCACACGCGCCTTGAACTTGCGATCGATGATGTAGACGACTGGTGAGAAGCTGTCGGTCACAAAGATGTTTCCGTCGGGATCGAAGGCGAGATCATTGGCGCAGTGAGCACCTTCAGCCAGTGGAGCCAAGTCGATGTGCTTCCTCTTTCTGCCCGTCGTGGCATCGAATGCGATGATCGCTGCGATTTTTCCTTGCGTACTTGGCGAACTCCGGGCCGACAGACCGATATCGCACAACGCCGCCCACACCCAATTGCGCCTTGTGTCGTACTTGACTCCAGCCGAGCCGAACATCAGCTTGTCAGAGGCGAAGGGTTTGTACTTGCCTGTGGGCGTGACCTTGCCAACGGTTCCATTCCGAAGCGACCCAACGAAGAACGTCTTCTGCCGAAACGACCACGCAACGCTCTCTGGGTAGGCTTGGTCCACGTGGAAGGTGATTGCTTCGACTCCCTGCTGAGGCACCGTCGGCATTTGCGCGTGCACAGGTATCGCCCCAAGTAGGCTGGCAGCAACAACGGCCACCGAGGGGGTGATATTTCTAGCGAATTCTTTAGTCATTGATTTTAGGTTTCTTTGGTTCATGTAAGCACTTGCGTTATCCGATCATCGGGCGATGATCGGTTGTGATGAGTCGTCGATGGTCTTCACATCATTCCCAGCACGGGATGCGGGACATATGGCATTTCAAGCGCTTTGATTTCCTCATCCGAGAGTTGAATATCCAGCGCAGCAACTGCCTCCTCAACGTGCTTGATCGCAGTCGTTCCGACAATGGGTGCGGTGATGTAGGGCTTGCTCAGCATCCACGCCAGTGACATCTGGGCCATCGGGATGCCACGCGCCTGGGCCAGAGACTGCACGTTGTCGATGACGATCTTGTCCAGGTCGTTGGTGCCGTCCCAGACCCATTTGGACACCTCGTCGATCTTCACGCGGGGCGTCACTGTTCCCCAAGGGTGGGACAAACGGCCACCAGCCAGCGGGCTCCACGGCGTCAGTGCGATCTTGCTGTCGCGGCACAGCGGGATCATCTCGCGCTCCTCCTCGCGGTAGATGAGGTTGTAGTGGTTCTGCATCGCGACGAACTTGGTCCAGCCGTTCTTCTCCGCGATGTTTTGCAGTCTCGCGAACTCCCAGGCATACATGGTCGAAGCGCCGATGTACCGGACCTTGCCGCTCTTCACGACATCGTGCAACGCCTCCATGATTTCTTCCATGGGGGTTAGCGGGTCCAGGCGATGGATGGTGTAGAGGTCGACGTAGTCCAGACCCAGCCGCTTCAGGCTCTTGTCGATTTCGCTGAGGATGGCCTTGCGCGACAAACCACTGCCGTTCGGCTTGCCGGGGCGCATCTCCATGCGTACCTTGGTGGCGACAACGATGTCGTCCCTGTCGAGATTGAATTCCTTGATGAGCTTGCCCGTGACTTCCTCGCTGGTGCCGAGTTGGTACACGTTGGCTGTGTCGAAGTAGTTGATGCCCAGCTCAATAGCCTTCTTGAAGATCGGCTTGGCGTCTTCGAAGTCAACGGCCCACGGGAACAGGCCGTGTTCACTGCCCGGCTTGCCGAAACTCATCATCCCCAGGCAGATCTTCGAGACGTCGATGCCTGTGTTTCCAAGTTTGATGTACTTCATGGTCTTCACTTTCCTCTATGGTGGTTAAAAAAATCCCGGCGACCGGGCTAAGGTCTGTCGAGTCCCACGGCGACGACAGAGACCAGGCAGCGCGGTGGCTTTCCTGGTCGACACGCGCGCTGTGACCGACATAAGTATTGCGGTGGCGACGGTTGACGCTCAGCGTTGTCATATCGGATCCACTCCTATTCAGCTGTGCCGTCAATTTCGGTCATGGCCAGCGTGGGGCGACGCACCACATACCAAAGAACGAGAAGCAGCGCGATGGCCAGCAAGACGGCGGCCACAGAGAGCGCCACGCCGATTCGATGTGCCAGTTCGACGTTTGACGCAGTGCCCGACGGCAGGACGGGAGTCGCAAACACCACCACGAGGATCGCCAGCCCCAGGGCGCCACCAAGTTGATGTGCCACCCCCACGAGACCAGATGCCGAGCCGGCATCCTGTGGCTCAACACCGGCCACGCCATTGATCGTGAGCAGAGCCAGCGTGGCCCCCATACCGGCGCCAACCAGCACCATCGGCAGAGCCACACCGAGCAGGAAAGGTGTGCCCGCTTCGATCTGTCCCATCCACAACATGCCCACGAGAGATATCGTGAGCACGCCCACCAGCACGGCGTTGTGTCCATAACGTTTGACGAGTGCTGGCGCAGCCAAGGCGCCAAGGAAGTTGACCAGCATCGACGGAAAGAACGCGATGCCGGCCCACATCGGACGCATGCCGAGCACGCCCTGTAGGTACTGCGTGGTGTAGAAGAAGAAGCCCATCGCCGCGCCGATGAACAACACGCGTGCTAGGTTTGCGCCCGAACGTTCACGGCTGGCGAACAGCCTCAACGGCAGGATTGGCTGGCCGGCGCGGCGCTCGGTCTGCAGGAACAGCGCGACCAGCCCACCTCCGGCCAGCAGTGGCCCGGCCGTTCCCCAATGCAGCCAGCTTTCCTCAGCCGCATGGACCAGGCCATAGACCAGTGCGACGACGCCCAGTGCGGACAGGATCGCGCCCGCAATATCGAATCGGCCGGACTGCCGCGGCGTCTCCACGATGTACCGGTCAGCCCCCCACATCAGCAAAACCCCGATCGGGACGTTGATAAAGAAACCGGCTCGCCAGGACACCAGGTCCGCCACGATGCCACCCACGACCAAGCCCAGACTGGCGGTGATGCCGCCGACTGCGCCGTACCAGCCCAGGACCCGGTTGCGCTCGGGTCCTTCCGCGAAGCTCGTTGACAACAGGGCGAGCGTGGAAGGCGCGAGGATGGCCGCGCCGACACCTTGCACGACGCGCGCGCCCACCAGCCAGGCCGGCGAATTGGCCAGCCCGATGCCCAATGACGCCACACTGAAAATCCCCAGGCCGACCACGAAGACGCGCCGACGGCCCAGCAGATCACCGGCGCGTGCTCCCAGCAGCATGAGGCCGCCGAATGCCAGTGCATACGCGTTCTGAACCCACGACAGGCCGCTCGCAGAGAACCCCAGGCCGTCGCGGATGGAGGGCAGCCCGGTGATTACGATGGAGTTGTCGATCACGATCATCGCGTAGCTGGCGAGCACGATCGCCACCAGCAATCCGCGATGCGCCGGGCGGGCCGATGCTTGGTCAGCGCGCACCAGGCACCTCCTTGTGAACGCCCAGGCTGTGGCGGATCTCCATCCCTGGCGTGGTCGCCAGACGGACCACCAAGTCGGCCACGCTCTTGCGCGATACCGACTCACCGGCGGCCCGGAAAGTCTCTCCCTTCTGCGTCGTTCCGTAGGCTATCTCGTCGCGGTTGTTCAGCCAGGCTGGGCGCAGCAGGGTGTATTCGAGCGACGAGGCTTCGATAGCGGCAGCGGCCTTGCGGTAGGGATCGAGGATGCTGCCGTGCCGCTCGCTAGGTACTTCGTCGTAGATTCCCATTGAACTGATGAAGATCAGGCGGTGGACGCCAGCGCTCTGCATGGCCTTCACGATGGCGCGCGCCTGCTGCTCCAGCGGACCGGCCAGGTTGGCATACACGACGTCGTGGCCCGGCATTGCTGCGTCCAAGTCCTGGGCGTCGAGCACATCCCCCTCGACGACGTTCACATGCGGATTACTTCCGAATTTGAGCCTACGGTTGGCCTGGCGCGCGAACAGGGTCAGGCAGACCTCGGGATGGGCCAGGAAAAGGTCGGTGGCCACACGGGCGATCTGCCCGTTGGCGCCGAGGATCAACACGCGTGTCATGGATTGTCTCTGCGTCGTCGGTGTGGGAGGACTGGGGTCAGCGGTCGATGAGGTTCATCTGCGTTTGGTTCGGGCGATGTTTCTGCATGATCAAAACTCCTCGTGTTGATGGTCATTTCGTCTGTACGCGTCCCGGCGACGGCACGAGCTTTTCCATGGCCGCCGTTGGAGGCGCCCTGGCGTCGGCTCTGGGCAGTACAAGCAGAGGGGCCGCGCGGCCTGCCCTGCAGATCAATCGTTCGTCAGTCGCTCATGCCGCCGGTCGCCTGCTGTTCGCGCAATCGCTTGATGTCGCGTGCGGGCGGCGCACCGAAGAAACGGCTGTACTCGCGGTTGAACTGGAATTGGCTTTCGTAGCCCACGCGGTGCCCTGCGGCGGCAGCGTCGATGTTTTCGCTGAGCATCACCCGCCGGGCTTCCTGCAGGCGCAACTGCTTCTGGTATTGCAGTGGGCTCATGGCTGTGATGGTCTTGAAGTGGTGGTGTAGCGCAGAGACACTCCAATGCACTTGTCGCGCGAGGTCATCCATGCGCAGCGGCTCGGCGTAGCGCTTTCGCAGCACCTCAATGACTTGCGCGATTCGCTGGCTGTGGCTCTCGACAAGGGCCAATTGTGCAAGCCGCCAGCCATCCGGGGATTTGAGCAGTCGGTACACGATTTCTCGCGTGATCAGAGGCGCGAGGGTGGGAATGTCTTCAGGGATATCCAGCAACGCCACCAGACGCAACAACGGCTCTAACAGGGCCACCGTGTTGTCGCTGGTGTAAATGCCTCGTCCGACATCGCGGCCAGACGGCTTGCCCGTCAGCCCCAACTCCAGCGCCAGGGCCGTGATCTCCCTCACGTCCAGGTTCAGTCGCATCGCCAGATGCGGACATTCGGGAGACGCATCGATCACCTGGCCGACGACGGGTAAGTTTTGTGCGAAGACGAGGTACTGGCTCGGGTCGTAGACGTAGACGTCCTCTCCGAGCAGCACCCGCTTGCTGCCTTGCGCGATCACGCATAGCGCCGGTTCGTAGACGGTGTGCACGGGATGCAGGATGCGCGAGACCTTGCCGAGGGTCAGACGGGGGATCGCCGTCTCGAAGGCGCCTTCTCCTTGCGTGAGACGTGCAACGCTGGCCGCCAGTTCGGCTTTCAAAACCGTCACCCGCAGCGCATCGTCCGACGTACGGAGATTCGCGTTCGAGGGGTGGGCTGTGGAATTGAACATGCTGGTCAGCATAGGTTTTTTGGCGCAGCTTGTCTCGCTTTGGCGCTCATCCTTGCAGGATCGTGCAAAGAATGAAATGAATCCCGCAATGCCAGCTCAATAGGTGGTGGCCCGTGCGGCGGACATGAGCCAGTGCCCGTCGTGCTGAGACAGGTCAATGTCAAGCTGAAGTGGCCAGGTTCCCTGTGCTCCCCAGATGTTGGCGTTGACACGGTTGCGGCCTCGCACCGTGGCCTTGTTGCCATCGACTCTCACGACGACGTCCTCTTCCACGGAGCTGTGATAACGCATCCGGCCCGACTCGATGTGCGCGAGCCATTCCGCGCGGGGCTGGTCATACCCGGTCATGTGGACGAGGTGAAAATCGCCGGTCAGCATAGACGCCAACACGCGTGTATCGGAGGCCACCATAGCGCGGTGCATGCGGCTGTAGAGAGCGTGGATGGCTTGTTGCTCAGTAGGTGCTTGGGACATGGGGCTCTGACTCCTTATAGATGGGGTAGCTTCTTCCTCCAAAAGGAGCCGAAAGCCGATGCTGATGCCGCGGTAGTCTGGGGCGTAGGGCTTGCGAAACGAGGAGCGCCAGCTCCCGGAGGTAACGTGCCAGCTTCCGCCGCGCACCGTGCGGCTCGCGCCAGCCTCGGGTCCCAGCGGGTCGCTGGCCGGGCTGTTGGCGTAATAAGCCTCGCTGTACCAGTCCTGCACCCATTCCCAGACGTTGCCGTGCATGTCGTACAGGCCCCAGGGGTTAGGCAGTTTCTGCCCGACCAAATGCGTGGACCCGGACGCAAAGTCCTCGCCATACCAGGCGTATCGGCCTAGCTGCCCTACGTCGTTGCCAAACGAGTAGACCGTCGTCGTGCCGGCGCGGGCCGCGTACTCCCACTCGGCTTCCGTCGGCAACCGGTAGCGGTCATGGCCTTCGCTCTCGTTCACGCGCTTGATGAACGCCTGCGCGTCGTTCCAGGACACGGTGGCAGGGTTCGATGGCTTACGCAGACGCTCAGCCATGCCCGGCAGGTCGTAGTAGGGATTAGAGCGCTGCGACGTGTAGGGGCTGGCGCCCATCACCACTTCCCACTGCGCCAGCGTAACCTCGTGCCGGGCCAGGTAGAACGGTCGCGTGACCGCCACCCGATGGCGGGGCTTCTCCGCCGCTCCGGCCTCGCGGTCGTCGTCGCCCGCGCCCATCATGAAGCTGCCGGCGAGTATCCGCACAAAGCAGACGCCGATGCTGTTGGTAAGCTGAGCCGGCGTGGCCTGAGCGAAATTCGCGGCCCCGGCTTGTCCGACCTGCGCATTGACCGAGAAGGTGTAGGACAGCAGTGCGAACGCGATCAGCGCGGCAGCGAATGGCTTCGAGCGGTTGTGTGATTGCATATCAGGAACTCCGTGTGATCGCTATGCCGCGCTTTACCGACCGGCGGGCCTTCGTTCCAGCCAGCGCGTCACGCGTTCCAGCGTGTCGCGCTCCTGATCCGCCTGCATCACGAAGGCGTCCGCAATGCGTGCGTGCGGTGCGAGTTGGGAGAGGACGGAGAGGCTGCGCCCTGTCCCGTAGCCGCCGTGCGTGATGAAGGGAACAATTGTCTTGCCCGCCAGGTCGTGCCGGCTCAGGAACGATCGAATCGGCGGCGGCGCCGTCATGCCCCAGATCGGGAAGCCCAGGAACACCATCTGGTAGAGCTCCATGCCGAGGACCGCCGCCTTCAATGGCGGCGCGAAACCAGCCTCAGTCTCGCGCGCGGCCTGCTCCACCGCCTGCCGGTAGTCCACGGGGTAGGGCTGCGCAGTCTGGATCTCGAAGACGTTGGCCTTCTGGGCTCGCGCTATCTGGCCGGCGACCACACGTGTGTTTCCCGAGCGAGACAGGTACGCGACGAGAATTTGGCCAGTGCCCGGGGGCACGCGCGCTGAAGCGCTTCGTGCAGCACCGGTGACACTGCCCACGGAGCCTAGAAGGAGCGCGCGCTGGAAGAATCTGCGTCGGGCGAGTTGCGTTTTCATGATGCTGCTCAATGAGGTGCGGGCTCGCCGAACCAGTACGCGGCGGTCACGCCGCCGTCCATCAGGAAGTCACTGCCGGTGATGAAGCCGCCGTCCGGCCCCATGAGAAGCGCGGCCACGTTACCCACCTCGTCCGGGGTGCCGGCGCGGCCGACCGCACAGGTCTCGATCATCCGGCGGTAGCCGTCGCCCCGTGGTCCCGTCAGTTCATCGCGGGCCAGCGGCGTGATGATGATGCCGGGACTGATAGTGTTGATCCGCGCGCCGCGTCGTCCCCAGCGCACTGCTTCGGCCATCACGCGCAGCGAGTTGCCACGCTTGGACAACTGGTAAGCGTGCAAGCTGTCGGCCACCTTGCCAGGCTGCAGCATGTCCAGCTTCAGTAGTTCTTCGGTCGGCGTGATCGCGAGGGCTTTATCTTGCTCCGGCGTCAGCGCAGGCAGCCGATGGCCGGACTGCGAGGATATGACCACGCCCGAGCCGCCGCGCGCGATCACCTCGCCAAACAGATCCAGCAGCAGCGCCGTGCCGTACAGGTCAACCTTGAGAATGGTTTCGATGGGTGCTTGCGACGGAGAGACGCCGGCCGCATGGATCAGACCCGTGATGTCTCCCAGGCTCTGCGCTTTCTGCACCAGCGCCTGAACCGAATCGCGCGACGAAATGTCGGCCACGGTAGTACTCACATCGAACCCGGCATTGGCAAGCGCTTCCGCTGCCGCGTTCGAGCTTTCTTGGTTGTGATTGGCCAGCACCAGGTGCTTGCCTGCACCCACGCGCCTGGCGATGGACTGTCCGATGAAACCGGCACCGACAACGACGACGATCTCTTTCATGTTGATCTCCTGTTTGGTGGATGCGGGCCACTCAGGGCCGCGGCTGTATGAAAACTTCGCGCGCTACCCCGAGAGCCGTGACGGCGTTGGGCCAGCCGGCATAGAACGCCAGGTGCGTAGTGGCCTCGATGAGTTCGGCGTCAGACAGCCCGTTCTCGCGTGCCCGGGCCAGGTGCCCGCGCAACTGGTCGGGGCGGTTCATCGCGATCAATGCGCTGACCGTGATGAGGCTGCGATCACGCGGCGACAGGCCGGGTCGCGCCCACACGTCGCCGCACAGCACCTCGTCCGTCAACTGCGCAAATTTCGGCGCGACATCGCCGAAGAGCTTTTGCCCCTGCGGCGACGGGACTGCGCGCCCCCCCATCACCGCGACAGGCGCGGTGGCGTACTGTGCGTCGTTCACCTGTTCCATCCAATTGGCAGCGGTGCCGTCGAGCGCCTCCGTGATCGCGATGTGCGTCATGGCGCTGTCGGGCGCGGCACCGTGCCAGTGCTTCACCTTCGCTGGGATGTGCACCACGTCGCCAACGCGAATTTCCTCGACGGGGCTGCCCCAGCGTTGGACGCGGCCGATACCAGCCGTGACCACAAGTGTCTGGCCGAGCGGGTGGCTGTGCCACGCGGTGCGAGCACCGGGTGAGAAGCTGACGGCGCCAGCCGATGCCCGCTCCGCACCTGCTGGGGAATACAGCATCTCTACTTTCACGGTGCCAGTGAAGTTTTGCACCGGTGCGGCATTGACCGCGCGCGTGCCTGCGCGCTTGATCTGCAACTCGGGCTCGGCGGCAATCCCAGGTTCAACCATCGAGAGAGCCCGGGCTGCGGCGGCGATGAGCGGTTTCATGGGGTTCTCCTGAGTTCGTTCACGAATGATCCAGAGCTGCCAGCGAGCATGGGAGGGCTATCGTGCTGCGACTCGCGCGAGGTCTTCTCGCACTTGTTCTGGCTCTGCGGTAAGTGGCATGTTCGGTGTGTCCCGAATGGCGTCAAGGGCATCCGCTGCGTCTGGCAGCATTTTGGCGAATAGCGCATCGAAGTCCGTGGTTGCCGGACCCCGCTCGGCGACCAGTTCGAAGGTTTTCGAGAGGGCGACTTGCGAACTCAGACTTTGTACGAGGACTTCGGCGATCTGCTGGCGCGAGACCACGCCGTCGCTCGGATTGCCGGCATGCCGGGTGTCACCTTGCAGCAGCAAGAGCCGATGTTGGTCGCGGCCGTTGTAGTCGAACCAGCCCGGCCGCACGATGGTGTAGGCCAGCCCGCTGGCACGCACCAGCCGTTCACCTCGGCGCTTCCAGTCATGGCTTTCGGTCGCGCGGTTGTAGGCACCTTGGCGGTCGGTCACGCCAATGGCAGTCATCAGGGCGATGCGCACCTTGCGACCAGCGAGTGCTGCCAGCACGTTGCGCACGCCACCGTAGTCAACCTGCTCGGCACCGGTCTTCCCATCCTCGTCAGAGCCGTGTGTAAACACGATGGCGTCGATGCCTTCGACGGCGGGAAGCAAGGTCGAAGAACGGGTTAGATCACCCGCCACACGCTGCGCCTGCAAGGGCAGGCTGCCCGCCCGCGCCAGATCGCGCACCAACGCCCGCACCGTATGGCCTTGACGCAGCGCCTCTGCGACGACGAGCCGGCCGATGCTGCCGGTCGCTCCCACAACCAGCACCTTGAGCGGTACGGGACTCATGCCGATGCCCCCTGTTTCAGCGAGGCCATGTCGATCACGAAGCGGTACTTCACATCGGCCTTGAGCATGCGCTCGTAGGCCTCATTGATGTCCTGGATACGGACGACTTCGATGTCCGAATGGATGCCGTGCTCGCCGCAAAAGTCCAGCATCTCCTGGGTCTCGGCGATACCGCCGATCAGCGAGCCGGCAAGCGACTTGCGGTTGAACACCAGCGGCCCCGAGTTGAAGGGCGGCTCCAGCGGGCCGAGGTAGCCCACCATCACGATCGTGCCGTTCGTAGCCAACGTTGGCACATACGGGTTGATGTCGTGCTGATAGGGCACCGTGTCGATGATCAAGTCGAACTGGCCCACCACCGCGGTCATCTGATCGGAGTCGGTGGAAATGACGATGCGGTCGGCACCGAGCCGCCGCGCGTCTGCTTCCTTGCCCGGCGAGCGGCTGAACAGTGTCACCTCGGCACCCATCGCATTCGCCAGCTTAAGGCCCATGTGGCCCAGGCCACCAAGGCCGACGATGGCCACTTTGCTGCCTGGGCCGATCTGCCAGTGCCGCAGCGGCGAGTAAGTGGTGATACCGGCGCACAACAGCGGCGCAGCGCCGGCTAGTTCCAGCGCGTCAGGCACCTTCAGCACGAAGTGCTCAGCGACGACTATCTTCTCGCTGTACCCGCCTTGGGTCAGCGAACCGTCGATCGGGTCGGTGCCGTTGTAGGTGTAGGTGGCGCCGTTCTCGCAATACTGCTCCCAGCCCTTGCCGCAGGCCTTGCAGTGGTGGCACGATTCGACCAGGCAGCCGACTCCAACGCGGTCCCCTGCCTTGAAGCGAGCGACTTTGGGGCCGACTTCGAGCACACGACCGACGATCTCGTGGCCGGGCACCATCGGGTATTGTGCGTTGCCCCAGTCGTTGCGCACGTTGTGCACGTCGGAGTGGCAGACGCCGCAGTAGAGGATCTCGATGACGACGTCGTCGGGCCGCAGGCTGCGGCGGTCGAACTCGAACAGGTTCAGCCGCCCAGTGGGCGAATGTGCGGCGTAGCTTTTGACGTGATAGGTCATGGTGAGGGTTCTTTCGATAGTTGATGTGTGTGATTTGGCCGCCGTCAGCGACCTACGAGGCCAGCCAACTGCGCGGGATAGCGTGCGCCTTCAACCGTGATGCTGGAGAGAACGTCGGCGATGCCTTGCAGATCGTCGGCAGTCAATTCAACGGCCGCGGCACCGAGGTTCTCTTCGAGGCGGTGGAGCTTGGTGGTGCCGGGAATCGGAACGATCCAGGGCTTCTGCGCCAGCAGCCAAGCCAGGGCCACCTGGGCTGCCGTAACATCCTTGGCTCGGGCGATCGCGCTGACTGCATCGACCAGTGCCTGGTTGGCCTGCCGTGCCTCAGCCGAGAAGCGCGGCACGATGTTGCGAAAGTCGTCCTTCGAGAACTGCGTCTCGGCTTTGATGGCTCCAGTCAGGAAGCCTTTGCCCAACGGGCTGAAGGGCACGAAGCCAATACCCAGTTCTTCTAGCGTCGGCAGGATGGCCTGTTCGGGTTCCCGCCACCACAACGAGTATTCGCTCTGCAGTGCTGCCACCGGCTGTACCGCATGAGCACGTCGGATCGACTCGACACCGGCTTCCGACATGCCGAAATGGCGAACCTTGCCTTCGGCGATCAATGCCTTGACCGTCCCCGCCACATCCTCTACCGGAACCTGTGGATCGACGCGGTGCTGATACAGCAGATCGATGTAGTCGGTACGCAAATGCTGCAGCGAGGCATCCACTACGGCGCAGATGCGCTCCGGCCGGCTGTCGGTCCCCAGCGATGGCTTGCCTTCCTTGAAGCCAAACTTGGTGGCAATGACCACTCGGTCACGCATGGGCGCGAGCGCCTCACCGACCATTTCCTCGTTGAGCGCGCCGTAGGCCTCGGCGGTGTCGAAGAAGGTCACGCCCCGGTCGAACGCCTGGCGAATGAGTTGCACGCCTGCCGCGCGATCCAGGCCGGGACCATAGCCGTAGCTCAGGCCCATGCATCCGAAGCTGAGTGCTGAAACCTCCAGGCCGCTGAGGCCGAGTTGGCGGTATTTCATGTTCATCTCCTTCAATGCGAGCGTTAGGTGTCAGTACCAACGGTGACGGAGGCTCGTGCGCAAGCCGACGCTAGAAGGGGGCAATGGCGACGCTGTGCCCTCTTCGACTCACATCAGTGTAGGCTGTTGTCTATCAATCCACTAGGTTACAAAGACTTGCTCCACAATCAATTTTTGCTTGATATACTGTGAATCCAAAAAAATGGAAGATATTCATGCCGATCAACGAGTTGCGGGCCATCGCCACGTTTGCCAAGGCTGTCGAGCTTGGCAGCATCCGACGGGCGGCTATTGCCCAGGATGTATCACCGCAGGCGGCAAGCCAGGCGCTTGCGCAACTGGAGCGCCATCTGGGCGTTCGGCTGCTGCACCGGACGACGCGGAGCCTGTCCCTGACGGAGGAAGGTCAGCGCTTCCTGGAGACCACGCAGCCTGCGCTGGCTGCGCTCGACCGCGCCCTGAGCCAAGCGCGTGCGTCGAAGGACGAAATCGCAGGGCCGCTTCGGATCGTGGGGCCGAAGTCCTCGTTCGCGCCAATCCTGATGCCGGTCATCGACGAGTTCTGCAGGTCCCATCCGGACGTGCAGCCCGATGTGCAGTTGGATGACGGGAAGAGCAATTGGGTCGCGGAGCGGGTGGACGTCGGGTTCAGGATCGGTCAGTCGCTGGATGAAGGTGTGATCGCGCGCCGGCTTTTCCCCGTCCAGCTCATGATCTGTGCCGCGCCGTCCTACTTGGAACGTTACGGTGCGCCGAAGTCTTTGGACGACTTGGCGGCACATCGTTGCAGTGCTTTTCGTCATCCAGCTACGGGTCAGATACTCCCGTGGTATCTCACCGTAGATGGCGAAATCGTGCACCGGCACGTATCGCCCACATTCGCCACCAACGACACGGAGCTTGAAGTGCAGGCCGCGCTGGCAGGACAGGTAATTGGCCAGCTTGCGAATCTGTCGGTTGCTGAACACATACGGGCGGGCCGTCTCGTTCCGTTGCTTCTCAAGCACATGAGCAGCCATATCTACGTGCACCTGTACTACGGCAGTCGCGCGGCGCAGCCGAGGCGGGTGCGCTCATTTATCGATCTGGCGATTGAGCGGCTGCATGAGACGCCGACTTACGTACTGACCACGAAGGAACTGGCGGCGGCCTCTGCGCGAGTTAAGCATCGCCGGTCCTAGTTCGCTCAATGAAGCCCCGCCGTGATTCCACCACCGAAGCCGTTCGCCGGGAGACACCAAGATACAAGAAGCTCGTACATCGAACAATCGCCGCTGTCGCGGACGATCCGCAAGTTGGAGGCAGAAGGGGCGTGACGCTGCTTCACCGAACCGGTCGCGGCGTGCGCTTGACCATGCCTGGTCGGGCATTCTTGGAAGATACCCGTCGTGTCGTGTCGCGTTGGCCAGCGCGCATGCGCAGGCCCGGGCGAGCAACGGCATCAGGCCATTGCGGAACGCTACGCAACGGGCTGGCGTGCGACATCGGTCGCACACGTCTTGCAACGCTGCTCGCGTTGTGCCGCCATGAGGCACCCGAGATCAGCATCCGGCCTCCGAGGTGACACTAACGCAGCTTCTGCACGGGCTGGACGCAGCTTGTTCGATGCCAGCGTGTCCACAGACGATGAGGTGACGATGGGATCGTCGCATCGCCTCTTTGACAAGCTCCATTCTTGGCAGCCATACCGGCGTGGTATCCGCTGTTGGCGTACAAGGAAGTGCCGTTGCAGGTCGTGCGATTTTGAATGCCCTCCGATGATCGCCGCTCCTCGTGAAGTGAAGTCGCAGATTCGGGCTGAAGATGCAGGATCGTGCAAATCTTGACCAGGATCTTGCAATGATTTGCGGCCGTCCACCTCGGCCTTTTGGATATTATTGAATCCTCTTGCCCCCCGAACCACATCAGGAATATCCATGCATAGCAACACTCTGGAGCAGCGAATTCAGGCACTTGAAGACAAGGTCGCTCTCAAAGCCCTCGTCGACGCATTTTCGAACCTCGCAGACCAAAAGGACAACGCTACGCAGGCGCTGCTCTTCACTGAGGACGCCGTCGTCGACACTTACTTCGAAGGTCAACTTTTTGCGTCACTCAAAGGACGCAAGCAGATTGAGGAGACCTTTTCAAGCTTCATGGCCAACTTCGAGACCTCCTACCACATCAATGGCCAGCATACCGCCGAGCTGGACGGTGATCGCGCGACGGCAGTTCACTACTGCCTCGTTGTCCTAATCAGTGCAGCGGATGGCAAGAAGACCAGGAACACCAATGGTGTGAGTTACAAGGATGAGTACGTTCGCGAGGGTGATCGGTGGCTGATCTCGAAACGAACCTCATATTTCACGTGGCGTGACCTTCAGGAAATCGGTCAGTCATAAGGGAAGACAAGCCAAGAGTGGCGTTAGCGCTTGGGCTGCCAAGAGTTCGAGGCTGGGGTTGCTTCAAGAAAAGGCCGGGGAAAAAGCGACGAGATGATCCGGGGACTTCGAATCCAGAAGTCTTTTCGCACCGAGCCCTATCATGGCAAACACTGCTCAGTTTGCTTGTACTCCCCCTACCAGCGCGTAGCCTATTGGCGGGCAGGACACCGTAGCCCCTGCGCACTGGATTTGAACGGTCATGGATGTCGGGGCCTTGATGCTTGGCGTGGTAATGCTTGTGCCCTGGCTACTCATCGCCCATTTCCAAGGCTGGCGTGTCCGATTGGCACAGCAGCCCATTGCGCCAAGGTCAGCGGTTGGAGATGTTGCTATCGAGGTTGGTTACGGCAGCGAAGCTGCGCGAACTGGCTAACCAACGGAAATGCCACGCTGCCGCGGAACTTCCCATGACACTCCACCACCACTCACCGTTGCGGCAATCTGCTGACCGATGCGCTGTTCGATCACAGGCTTCCATGGCACTAGACTGAAGCTCTTGCCGTTGTCGAGCATCGCATAACGCCCGTTGGCGAGCATGACGCTGCGCCGGTAGATGCCGGCGACGCGCTGACCATCGGCCACAGGCCGATGGTCCAGGCCGGTTTCCGCTGCAATGTCCTGCCCAACCTTTGCCAACTCGCGGCCACCTAGCGTTGCCAACAGATTGCGAGCCAGGACCACGCGCCGGCCGCGCTGCTCGGCCAGTCCCTGTTCGGTTAGGAAGTCGGCGCGCTCACGCAGAGCGTCTTTCACCTCACTCCCAAAGCCAAAATCTCCCAGACCCTTGCCACCGCCGATCAACTGCTGATCCAGCCAGGTTGCGCCGATTACGCGGACCTGCCGCTCGATAGGCAGGTGTGACCTCAATTCGACCGTCACGCCACTGCCGAGACGCTGTGCGTCGTACTGGCGGCCCTGCTCGGCCAGGTCCTCGGGCACGCGCCAGACGCCTTCGGCCATGCGCTCCACAATGCCGACACGGCGCAGGGCTTCGAGCCGACGCACATGCGCCGCCACTACCTCGTGCGGGTCACGGTCGGGCGTGGCCTGGCCTTGGGCCACGGCACGATGGTGGTCCGTGCGGTAGATACCGTCGGCAGCCAGCGCAGCGATGTTCCGGTCGGCCACGCGCACGTCGGCCGAGCCTTTCACCTCCACCACGGCATCAGTCGGGTACTGATCCAGTTCCGAGCGCGGCGGCAGAGCGACGTAGTGCGCCTTGCCGTCCATGCCGTCGACGATCAGATAGCCCTTGTCGTGCAGCTCGTCGGCCAGCCCCTTGGCAGCTACGCGGCCTACGATGGTGCGGCCATTCTCGCCAAACTGAAACACGGCCAGATCACGTTGCTTTCCGTTCATGGCGCGCTGCATGGTTCGGATGATGTCGCCTCGCTCGCCCATGGCCCGCAGCGTGGATTCGGCATCGGCATGGATGGCCCATGTGCCGAGCTGCTGCTCACTCGCCAGGCCCATGCGCTGCAAGCGCTGCAGACGACCGATCAGCATCTGTCGCTGGCGTTGCAGCCGGGGGTCTGCCAGCGTCTCCGGATGCACCAGGCCGTCCACAGCCACGCGCTGCAAGGTGCGATCCAAGCCTGTCCAACGCTCCTGATTGACTTCGCGCTGCATGGCCCGCTGGATCTCCAGCTCGGTACGTGGCCCCAGCCATTCCGTCGCAAGTTCGGCCGCCCGGTGGCGCATCCCCTCGGCGATGTAGTCGCGGGAGATGATGAGGTCTTTGCCGGTGTCGTCCTTCCCGCGCAGGACGACGTGCGTGTGTGGGTTGTCGGTGTTCCAGTGGTCCACCGCCACCCAGTCCAGCCGCGTGCCCAAGTCGGCCTCCATGCGCGCCATCAGGTGCCGAGTATAGGTGCGTAGATCGTCGAGCTGTTCGGCATCTTCCGGCGAGACGATGAAACGGAACTGGTGCCGATCTCCGCGTCCGCGTCCCTCGAAAGCGGGAGTATCCGCTACATCGGTTGTCGGGCCGTAGGCGTGGCCCGGACCGCCCTGGCGATCAACGCCTTCGCGCTCGATGTAACGCAGGTGCGTAATGGTCGAACGTACCCCCGCCTTGGACAGATTGACGAGCCGCGCCTTGATTGTCACGCGACGAGCGTTTGACGAAAGCGAGGCCCCGGCGAAACGGGCCGCGACGTGGCCGCGCCCCAGCCGGGAACCGGGTCGATGACCGGCTTTGTCGACTGTCTTGCCGAGCTTGGCGCCGCCCTTGTTGGTCTGGCGCAGCACCTTGTTGATGAAGGTGTCATCGCGCTGCTTCGGCGTGCCTGGCCGTACCCGGAAACGCTCATCGTAGTGCTTGCTCATGCTGCGCCTCCATCTAAAGCCAGCGCAGCCAAGCGGGCCAAGCACGCGCCTTCGTCAATGCCGATGCGGCATTGCGCACTCTTGCGGCACGCTACCGTCTCTTGGTGCGTGCCGCGCCACCCCCACGTGCAGACAGGATTTTCAAGCGGCTGAGTGCCGCGACCTTTTATCTTGCCCTGCACCTTCCCCCTGCCTAACGGCACGGGTCTGCGGTGCCCCGGCGGCGCTGCGTACTGCGCAGCCTGCCGGCCGACGAGCGCCAGACATGCCTGCAGCATGGCGCGCTCGGGGCAATCCATCTGCACGTTGGAGCGCACGCAAACTTGCGCATAAAAGTGCGAAGAACCGGCCATCGAATGCCATAGCGGACGCAGGGCAAAGCGCGGCGTGAATGCATTCAAGCTGTGTGCGCAATGGCGTTGTAATGGTATCGGCAACGACAGTTCCGATAGCAGGTCAATGCAAAAACGAGACGACAAAGCCACCCGGTCAGACTGCATGAAGTCGGTTGAACTCATGGTTGCTTCTCCAGGTAAATCTGCCGTGCGGTGCCGATCACGGCAGATGCGGCAATCGGCCCGAAATACCGGCTGTCGAAGGACGCCGGATTGGTGACACTGAGCAGAAACAGCTCATCCTTGGCAAGCGCCCGGCACTGCGACCAAAACGGCAGCGGACGGCCCAGCCTGTCGGCCCGCAACACGACGGCCACCGGCACGCCGTCGATGCGCACGACACCGTTGACGATGCAAACGTGTTGAGGCGCAACCGCGCCAACACGTTTGAGCAGCGGAACGTGCGGCGGCAGGTAACCACGCTGCGCAGCCAATGCGGCAGGTTCTGCCGGAAGCCGGGCCAGCACGATGCTGCCGACGTGCAGCGAGTCCGCTGGCGGATTGATTGGCTGGATGCGATACCAGCCGACCGGCACGCTATTGGACGGGTTGTAGACGACGTGCACCGGAGGCGTCACGAAGGATGCCCAGGCCAGCGCAGCAAGGCCGCAAGCGGACAGCACGGCCAGTACGAGGTGAGCGCGCTTGCGCGAGCGAGGTTTGATCGTTGTCGCGGTCATTGCAATTCCCTCCCGGCAAGCCAGGCAGCATGCCGCTCGGCGGTGTATTCAGGCAGCGAAAGGTGTGCGGAGAGACGGTTGCCCAGCGTGCGCCAGTACGCGGGTGACACGTCGATGGAGGCGATGCCCAGTGCCTCGATGGCGTCGATCAACGACAGCACAGCCTGCACCTGCCGCTCGCCCTCGGCGTGCAGTAGGAGGCGCGCGCCGGGTTGTATGCCGGGGATGCGCTGCACCGAGTCCAGCGGCGTGCAGGCCTGCATCACCATCAGCTGCCAGCGTGTCGTACCGTAGTCGTTGGACTCCCAGCGGATGCGACAAAAGACGGATGCCGGCAGGAACACCGCGCTGCGCCGCCAGCGGTCGAGCTGGATGGTGCGCGCCGGGTTGCCAAAGCGCAGATAGAGGTTGATGCGCCTATCCACGTAAGCGAGCGCCACGCGGGTCAGCGGCACGTTGCCGACCTGGCCGGCAAGTGTGCGTGACGATGGCGACGGCGTAGCCGCGCTTGTTGTTGGTTGGACCTGCATGTTGATATTCATGGTGTCTTCTCCGGGAACTCACGTTCCAGTAAGTCGCGCAGTAGTTCGGCCACCGTGGTGTTTTGGGTGAAGGCCGAAACCTTGATACGAGCGCGCAGCGCGGGTGTTACATCGAGAGTCAATCGGGCGGTGTAGAGGTCACTCTTGTTGATGTCGCCGCCGTCGCCCTGGCGAATCCATGCTTCCGCGTGCGGATTCGCTGGGGGACGTGCACCGATGGTGAAGCGCTTGCCGCGTCCGCTGCTCATGACGACCACCGCAATAGTTCGTCCACCAATGCGGTGATTTCCCGTGCGGCCGCGCCATCCTCGGCCAGTTCGCGTGCAAGCCGGCCAGCGGCCACGCTGTCGGCAAAGACGATGCGTTGACGAACCTCTGCACGCAGCGCGGGCAGCGGTTGATCAGCAAGCGAATTGCGCGCCTCGCGCCCAATCACGGTGGTGCTGACACGCCGGTTGATGACAAAGGCCGCGCGCAGCGCAGGCCTGAAAACCTGGGCCTCACGGATCAGCGCCACCATCTCGGCGCTGGCCCATAGGTCGTAAGGGCTGGGCTGCACTGGGATGAGCACGCAATCGGCCGCCAGCAGCGCGGAGCGCGCGAGTGCGGCGATTCGGGGCGGGCCGTCGATGACGATGTGATCGGCCCGCTTGGCGAGTTCTGGCGCTTCCTGGTGCAAGGTTTCTCTTGCCAAGCCGACAGCGCTGAATAACCGGGGCAGACCTTGCTGGCTGCGCCGTTGCGTCCAGTCGAGCGATGATCCCTGCGGATCGGCATCCAGCAGGATGACCGATTGCCCCTGCATCGCCAGCTCGCCGGCGATGTGGGTGGCTAGCGTAGTTTTGCCGACCCCGCCTTTTTGGTTGAGCAAGGCGATGATCATGATGCAGCCCTCCCGCTTGGAAAGCCTGCCTGTTTTTGCCTTGCAAAACGTCTTTGGTTTTGGCTTCGATTTTGCTGTTGCTGTTGGTTTTCAGCAGTTGTCCACCGAACCGGCGCGCTTTTACTAAAAGTTAGAGGTTTTAAGTTAGGTAAGTTAGGAGAGGCTGGAACCCGCGCCGTTATTGGGTTTCTGGCCGATTCGTACTCCTGATAGCACGAGAGTCGTACTCCCGATAGCACGATACCCCTTACTCCTGATAGCACGAGCCCATCCACAGGCATTCCCGTAGTTATCCCCGTGCCGTCTGCGGCACGGGACGGAAGACGAGGATTTCCGGCTCGCCCGGCAATTGCTCGATGCTCAAGGTGTAGCCCGGCAAAGACTGGCGTGCCACCAGCGCGCGCAGGTCGTAGGCAAAGTCCGAGAAGCGCGCCGAGCTGCCCGATTTGCGGTGCAAGTGCGGAAAATCGAACTGCCAGCCGCCAGGCTGCTTGCCGCCGTGTTTGCGCACCAGCCGGTACAGCCAGCGTTCGATACCGCCCGTAAGCTTGAAATACGTCGGGTCGATAGTCAGTACCAGGGCTTCGTCCAGCACGCCGGCATAGAACCAGTCCGGCAGGATCAATTCGAGACCCAGCGGAACCCCTTTGCTGTCGGCCCGCTCCTTCCATTCGTTGATCCAGGAGAAGCGGTGCAGGCGGCGGCCTGTCGTTTCCCGGATCGAAGTCGCCACGCTGGTGGACTGCAAGCGGTCCAGCGCCGCCTTCAGACGCTGGTAGTCGTGCAGCGACGTGCCGCGCCCGATAAAGCGCAGGATCTCGTAAGGTGTGGCCTGCATCCGGCGGGAACTGCGGATGCCCGCATCCCGCGCTTCCACGATCTGGCTGGCCGCCCAGATCAGAATGTCGGCATCCCAAATCGTGGCGATGCCGTGCTCTTGTGTTCCCTCCACCCGCACGGTCACACCACCGGAACGAAAGTCGATCGGCGTGACACGCCGCGACTTGGCCAGCGAGAAGAACGGATAGGCCATCAGGTCCTGGGCGTCGCGCGGCGCCATATCGCCCGGCAACGCACGGAACAGGTCGAGCTGCTCGTGCTGCTGCATAGTCTGCGCCCGTACCTTCAGCAGTGATGGGCTGGACATGGCGAGGGCCACCGACGCGCCTGGCCTGCCTAACTTCAGCGGCGCCCATGTTGACCATCACGGCTGTCGCCAGAGTGGTGCTCGGCGTATTCAGGATCGGAGGTGGCTTCGAAGCTGCGGGCATCGGCCCAGGTTTCGAGGTCGGCCACTGCGTACATGACGCGCCGGCCGAACTTGCGGAAGCGCGGCCCGCCGCCGATCACGCGTTGCTTTTCCAGCGTGCGCGGCGACAGCCGCAGAAACGCGGCGGCCTCGTCGTTGGTCAGGTAGCGTGCAGGTTGCACGGGTTGCTGCGTGGCAGCGGGTGCGGCAGCGGGCCGCAAGGGAGCTGGTCTCATGGTGTGAACCTCCATCGTTTAGGGTCGCCGGCCGCAATAGCGCGACCGGATGGAGGCAGTCTCAAGAAAGCGCGGCGTTCTGCTCAGGGACGTTCTGCATCAGGTGTCGAACGTCCCTCTTCAAGCGGCGGAAGCTGTGCCAGGCGGCGATAGCCGCCTCGCATCAGCTTTTTGCCGCGCTGCACCAGGCGTCGCACGCGGGCGCGCAGATCGCCGTCGGCGTGCCAGCCGGCGGCTACGGCGTCGGAGCCGAACAGCACGTCGGCCACCGTGCGCAAGGACGCGCCCGCGAGCGTGCCGTCGAGCGCCTGCAGGGTGTGCAGTTCCAGCAGCGACGACGGGGATGGACGCGGTTTGACCACTCCCGCAGGCGCGGGGGCGCTGGCCTCCTGCAGCTTCTCAAGTTCACCGGCCAGCGCGCGATAGCTGGCGCAAGGTGCCTGGCAGGCGCGGATGGCGTGGACGTAGGCCATGCCATCCTCCAGCGTTGGCGCGAGTGCCAAACGCAGACAGCAGCCCGGCTGCCGGGCAACCAGCACCAGGCGTCGGCCGTCATGGAGCAGTTGCTTGTAGCCTAGGATGCGCCAGAAGTCGAATGCCACCGCGTCGGGCGGCGGGTCGGCATCGGGATAGAGCTGCACCACGGTATCGTGGTCGGGGAACCAGGCCGGGTGTGCGTCTCGTGCATCCTGACCAGGATCTTCCAGCAGGCGCAGGCCCCAGCGCTGCGCCGCGTCTGGATGGGGGCGACGGTGCAGCCAGTCGCGTCGATAGTCGGGGTCGCGCCGCAGGTATTCCCAGGCCAAGGCCGGTCCGTCCAGATGTAGGACGTAGAGATACGCGGCACCCGGATGCCAATGATCTGAACTCGATTTTGCCATGGCGCAACCTCCTGTCGGATAGCAGGAAAAGTCGCCACGGGCGCCGATTTTTCGGCGCTAAAGAGTCATCGCCAAAACGTCAAAGAAATTCGATAATTTGGCTGCGTCAAGACCAATTGACTCCAAAATGTTGCAAAATGTATCCGAGTGCGACGACTGCGCGACCGGAATTGGTGCGCAGCATCGAAACACGATGCAGCAAGGTGCGCAATGCATCGTGACTATTTAGGTTGCCATTGCACCACCCCGGTGCGGAGTGCGCATTGATGCACACTGGGTCTGAACTGAGACCCAAATAGACACAGTACGCTGCAAGCGGCTGTGTCTGGATGGCCCGCAGCAGTGGGCCATCGTTCGATCAGTCGATGATCGAACCGTTGATGCGAGCCAGTCGCGCATAGTCGGACAAGCTGCGCTTCGCGACGAAATACAGGTCGCTCGCAACCGGCAGCTTCAGTGGCCCGACGATAGATGCCAGATCGGAAATCCGCACAGTGCCCAGCTCGGGCATGCCGATACCGACATCGCACAGGCCGAAGGCCGTATCGCCGTCCTCGGGGTCAAGTTCGGTGAGCAGCCAGGTCGCGTGCGCGTCCGGGGTGAACAGCTTGACGATGGGTGTCGGGTCAATGTCCCGGCCTTCGGCACGGGCTCGGCCATTGGCGAGCAGTTGGGCGCGTTGTTCGTCGGTGATGAGGGGGTGGTTCATGGTCGCTTCCTTTAAAGGGTTCGCTCCACGGCGGAGCGAGGCGACTGGGGCGCACGTGCCAAGCGTAGCCGTCAACCCCCAACACGGCCGGTGCGGGCCGGGGGGTGACGGCAAGCGGCGTGCGCCAGTCTCGCGCACTTGTCCGCCGTGCGGTGAAGCTCGGAGCGGCCAGAATGCCCACAAAGCCGACGATGCGCAAAACCGTATTGCTGGATGCACGGAAAGCCTCGGATACGCCATTCAGGATGTACGGAAGATCGTAAAAGCGTACAGACGGAAGTCAACGAATCCACGAAAGCCCAGAAGCACGAACCCGGTTTTACGCGGAAGCGTAAAAACACAATAAAAGCGAGCCACCGTCGCTCAATATGGTAGCCCTAAATGGCCAATGAGTTAAAGATAACGTGGTTTTAATTGTGCTGTTAATTGACCCTTCTGTACATGCAGAAGCGATCAATCCAGCGTGGCCGTCCGGCCGGCGCCACCACTTTCGAGGCCGAACCGGCGCAAGCCTTCGGCGCGGCGGTGCGCGCGCTGAGAACGGAGCAAGGGGTTGCCCAGGAGACGCTGGCCAACCTGGCCGGCATCGAGCGCTCGCACATGGGCAAGATCGAGCGCGGCGAGCATATGCCCACGCTGGCGATCATCTTCAAGATCGCGCGGGCGTTGGGTTGCAGTGCGGCCGATTTGATGGCGGAGACGGAAAGCCGGCTCGCGGCGTCCGAGTCGTAGCACTGGCCGTCAGGGAATGCCCCGCCACGGCGGACGGGGCATTGGGCGGGGATCAGTCGCCCTTGCTGCGCGACCAGATCAGGTTGTGCGTGCCGTCTTCGCCTTCGATCAGGCGGGCGTAGACGGTAGCCGGGAACGAAGGATCGTCCAGACTCACCGACAGGTAGGGCCGCTCGGCCTGGCTGATTTTTTTCCACGCTGCGCCGACTTCCAGCCCGTTGGCGGCCTGGATGCGGTATTCGGGAGCGTTCTCGCTGGTCTTGTCGCTCTGGATGAACTTGACCTTGACATTGAGCGTCAGGGTCCGCAGCGTGCCGGTGAAGCCGTCTTTGTCTGCGGTGAAGGTGCCGATGTTAGCCATGATGAATTTCCTTTCGGGGTTGCAAGTTCGCGCCCATCGCGTCCTTGTCGGTGATCCACCCGGCGAGGGACGGGCTGGCCGCACCGCGCAGCGGCCGCAACAGCGTGGAGGACCGGGAGGCCCAAAGAATTTGCTGCGCGAGGAAGGCGCACAGCGCCGGGGAAATTGTTTGGGTTGGACGGTTGCAGCCATGAAGCCCGAGGCGCAAGCCGTGCCCTCGCCAGGATTCACGACAAGCCAAGGACGCAGGGGGCGAACTGGCCCGAATGGAACGATGGTCAACTCGGCATCCCCGCAAACAGGCAGCGCCGGCATGCGCCTTGATGCTGGTAAGGTTTGGCCCGGAACGACTGGCGGGAATGCCTCCTGCACCAGACGGCAAACGGGTTGATGCGTGGTGTGGAAGCTCCATGGCGAGACCGCTCGATGTGTCAAAGAATCGTCTTCATGACATTGTTGTGTTGAACCAACAGTTTCGAGGGCGGAACGCATTTGCACAACCCAGCCCAGCAAGTAATGGCGAAACACAGCACCCCGGGAATCGCAATGGCATGCCATCATTTAGGGATTGAGCGTTATTGTTAGCTAGTTGCTAAGGGCAAAGACCCATGCCAATTCAAACGGACGAACTGAAAGTTGGCCTTTAAAAAAAGTAGGAAAAACAAAATTGACTATAAAAAGGAAGGGATCTTGATGGGGCAAGAGAACATCGTTCGGTATTGGCATTCAGTCGAATTGCTTCAACCCCAATCGGCGCCCAAGCTAGAGAAACGCAGCAATCCATATGGTGCGTTCATTCACGACACGCCAATCCAGCGTCCTGTTCCTCCATGGGTACCTGAAAGTGTCGTTAGCAAACAGATATTGCCCAAGAAGCGTGTTTGGAGCCACACGCTCTATGCCCACCTGTATGACAGTCGGCTCGTCGCCGAAAAGCTCAAGGATGTCTATGGGGCTGATCAAGGTTATCGGGAGCCGCAGCATCGAGAATCGGCGCTGTTTGCCGCGAAGTTCACCATGTCCGGCCAAATGGTCGACAACAGTTTCGTACTCTCCAGTGAGGCATGGTTCTTGGGGCGGGTGCTGACTGGAAAAGACTGGACAAGGGGATTCGAGGACGATCAGAAAGCTGCCGGTGATCAGGCGAAAACACTGCTTGCAGGCCAGGTATCTGGTGACTCCCTGCGTGAACTGACCCAATGGGTTCTACAGTTCCTCGGGGTGATGGACTTCTTCGGCCATGTGGATCGTCATCTGTTCCGTTTCCGCTCTCAGCCAGTCAAGCCCAATAAGCCCGAATCGGAAGACGATCCGCTCAACAGTTTCTTGTTAGACGATCTTGCCGATGTCGCCGACAGCATCGGCAAGGGCGTGAATAGCGCTCCCCTCGATCAATACCTCCGCCAGTACGACCCTCTGCAGCGTCTGCACGTTGACGACGACCGCGCATCCCTGCCGCTGATTGATCGACTGATGCCGGATGCCTATCCGAATAGCTGCTGGCCCGCCGAGCGACATCTGGGACTTGTGCATTCCCAGCAACTGGCCGTCAATACGATCCTGTCCACCCTCGCCGACGGCCAGGGACTGCTGGGCATCAACGGCCCGCCAGGCACGGGTAAAACAACGCTGCTGCGCGACTTGATCGCCTCCATTGTCACCAGCAGAGCCGATGCACTTGCCAAGTTGCGCCGAGCCTCCGATGGGTTCGCGAGCAATGGGCGTGAAGAGGCCAATGACGGCGGTAAGCCGCAGGCTTGCTTCAAGCTCAACCCGGCGCTATATGGCTTCGAGATCGTGGTCGCTTCGTCCAATAACGGCGCTGTGGAGAACGTCACGCTCGAATTGCCCCAGCGGGACAAGATCGACGAGAGTTGGCTGCCTGAAGCTGAGTATTTCGCCGAATTGGGGGAACTGACCAGCGGCAAACCAGCTTGGGGACTAATTTCCGGTGCATTGGGCAGCAAGGCCCGGCGGAAAAATTTCGTGGATTGCTATTTCTATGGTCAGCGTCCTTTTGGCGGCAAAGACAAGGCTGACTCGGAGGCTGAAGAAGATTCAGATGTCGAGTCGGACGAGGAAATCGAGAATACCGTAAACACCCAGTCCTCCGCCCCTTCCACTATGGAGGAGAGTGACGGTGACAACGACGATCACGACGACGCGCCACCCGAAAAAGAGAAAGGCCCGCAGGGCTTCATGGGTTGGCTCAGCGCGCATGCCGAGATCAACGCGGCCCGCTCTCCGGAACAACGCCAGGCATTGTGGCGGCAAGCGGTCTCCGATTACGAAGCGGTCAAGACGGAGGCGCGCCAAGCGTGCGCCGATGCCATTCGCATTCGCGAGTTGATCCAATCGATCTGCCAGACCAGAAAGAAGATCGCCGACAAATCCGAAACACTTGATGCCCTCGAACAGAAACTAGCCGACGCGGTAGCACAGCTCGCGCACCTGGATGCCGAAGAAAGCCGCCCCGCCAACTTGGCGCTCAAGCAGTGCCTGGACGCACTGAAACAACACCAAGCCCTCAAGCCGGGTTTCTGGGCGAAATTGTTCAGTCTGTGGAGGGATCAGCGTGACTGGAATGCTACGCAGGGATTGCTGGAAGGCGAACGTGATCTGGCTTCTGCCGAGTTCGCTCGAATAACCCGCCTCACCAAGCAACTCGACATTTCAAGGGAGAGCTTGGAAAAACAGACTGCCGAGGCGCGCCGGGCACTGCTGCAATTGCAGGGCCAAGAAAAAGTTCTGACGCGAGACGCTACCGGTCTGGCCAGTGCCTGCCAAGCCGATCACCTGATCGTTTGGCTGCAAGGCGATACCATCGGTCGGGGCGATGCCATTGAACTAGCCGAGCCATGGCGTATTGAAGGCTGGAGACAAGCACGCGCGCGCGTCTTCATCCAAGCGCTCAAGCTCCATCGGACGTTCTTCGAATTGGAGGCGTCCCGGATGCGCTCCAACCTCTTCCTTATCAATGGTCTATTGACTGGCTCACGCTTCCAAGGTCTTTCGCGCGACGCCATCCGTTCGGCCTGGGCTTCGCTGTTCATGGTCGTTCCGGTATTGAGCAGTACCTTCGCCTCGTTTGCCCGTTCGTTCGGCTCTTTGGGGGCCAGTGAAATCGGCTGGCTACTGGTGGACGAGGCCGGCCAAGCAACCCCGCAAGCTGCGGTGGGGGCGCTGTGGCGATCCCTGCGTGCGTTGCTGGTGGGCGATCCTCTTCAACTCAAGCCCATTGTTACAGTGTCCGATGCCGTGTTGGAACACATGCGCACGCGCTACCGTGTCGATGCGCATTGGCTTCCCAACCGACAATCAGCGCAGACGCTGGCTGACCAGGCTACCCCGTGGGGACGCATGGCAGGCCCGGCCGGTAGCAAGACCTGGGTAGGGCTGCCGCTAGCCGTACATCGGCGCTGCGACAGGCCGATGCACGGGCTCGCCAATCGTATTGCCTATGACGGCACCATGGTGTACGGAACGATTGCACCCAGCCCCGAGAAGGAGACGCGCGCCAGTTTGTCGACTGGCTGGATACATGCCAGTGGCACGTCTCAAGGGAATTGGGTGCCCGCCGAGGGTAAAGCCTTGCAGGAACTGCTGGCGCTGTTGCGTGAGGATGGTGTGGAGGCCAAAGACATATCCGTCATCACACCCTTCACAGACGTTCGGAACAATCTCAAACGAATAGTGGGCAAGAAAATGGTGTTCGGCACGATTCACACCATGCAGGGCAAGGAAGCGCCGGTTGTCATCATGGTGCTGGGTGGTAACACCGCCGGTTCTGGAGCCCGCAACTGGGCCGTTTCGGAACCTAATCTTCTGAATGTAGCTGCGACGCGGGCCAAGCGACGTTTCTATGTGATCGGCGACAGAAACGACTGGAAGAACCGCTCGCTATTCTGTGATGTCATGGATCTGCTGCCACTCCAGAAAATACCGACACGCGAACAAGAGCAGATGGCACTTCCTCAATAGCTGCATATTGGGGTACTTGGGCCGGTCTACCGCTTTTTTGCGCTGGTTGGAGCGGAACACTGGCGGTAGCGCGGAGCTTTTGCATCGGCTGTTGAAATTGGGCGCGTCCATCAGGCCGCGCCCAATTTTTTGATCTGCCCGGTGCAGGATAGCGCCGGGGTCGCAATGGGCAAGTGCATCGCACGCGCAGGCCCAACCAGGGGCCGGAGTGTCTGTAGATTCGACGCCCCGCCATGAAGGCGGGGCGCGTTTTTGGTTTTTTGGGGTGGTTGTCGGCTGTCAGAGCGGGCGCGGCACACTTGCCGCGCCCGATTTTTTTCAAAAATAGATACCCCGGCGCATTGCTGCACCGGGGCCATTTGTCGCTGCTACTTCATGCACTCATGCGGCCAGCGCTTCGGCCACTTCCTCCACCTCGGCGGCGGCATCCTGCGGGGTCTCCTCCGGTGTGTCATCCTGCTTCACGCCGGTGCTGTCCTCGCTCTTGAACATGGCAGGCATCCAGCCTGTTCCCTCTACCAGCCGCTCGGCCTCGCTGGCAACGTCGGCCTTCTTGAGCTTTGCCAGTCGGGTAACGTGTTGCGGCGCGAACTGTTGCACCGCTTCCAGAATCACCGCCTTGGAGACGTGCGAGAAATACCCCTCGGCAGTCGGCGTCCACCATGCCGCCATATCCAGCCCGACCGCCTGCGCCAGCACCTTGCCCGGTGCATCGTGTTCCCGTGACGAAACCACATCCACGGTCGAAGCCACGCACACCGCCAGCAACCGCACCAGTTCATCCTGCGGCATTGCCAACAGCGCAGCGAACAGTTCGGCATCGTCGTCCGGCAGTTGCTCGCCCCATGCCTGCTGTAGTTCCCGTAAGGCGACAGCGGCAGGTGATTGCGGCCAGTCCGGGGCGTAGCCTTCCAGCCTGTCCTGCGGGCGCACGCTGATACCGATGGGCATTTCCACCGCATAGCCTTCCTGCAAGACCCGCTGCACCATGCCATGCACCAGCGCGGCCAGCGATGCCTGCGGATTGCGGGCCAGTTCGATTTGCAGCGCCGCCGTGCGGTGGGCGCTCATACGGCGTGCCAGCTTCTCGGAGATTCCGGCCTTCTTCAGCTCGGGGCTGTCCTCGTCCTCGGTGTCTTCCGGGGCGATACCGCTTTGCACCCTCGCCAGCGTGCGCAGCGCCTTGGCCTCGGCATCGCGCAGCAGGCCGCGATGAATAACAGGTTCGCCTTGGCGGTCGAGCGTGACGACAACACCGGCGGCAGCGCGGACAGTCGGGCCATAGGCCAGCAATTCGGCTTCCAGCGCCTCCAGTTGTTCGCCCACGCGGCGGCCTTCGTCGTCGAGCGCTTCGACCTTCTCTTCGTCCTCGGCATCAAGGGCGGCATTCAAGGCTTCCCCGATTTCCTGTTCCTTGGCTTGCAGCTTGGCGATGCGCTTGGCTTCGCGGGCATTGGGCTTGCGCCGTTCCTTCGGCGCACGTTGGAAGGCTTGCAGGTCGGCATAGGTGGCGGCGGGTACGGCTTCCACCCACGCCCAACCCTCGCGGCGCACTTCGTCAGCAATGGCGGTCAGCTTGTCTTGCGCCAGTCGGTCTATCAATGCCGCATCGGACAAATACACGCCGTTGTCACCCTCGGCGAACAGGTCGCGCCGGATGCCGCCGCCTGCGGCCTCGTAGGCGTCCAGCCCGACAAAGCGCACCAGCGGATGACGGTGGGCGTCGATTTCCCGTTCGGTCAGCCGTTCGCGCAATGCGCTCGGGGTGCGCTGCCAGTTCGGCGCATCGTAGAACGCGGCTTCCTGTGCGGTGTGGTCATCGGTGATAGCCAATGCCATCAACTGGTCAAGGTTCACCACATCGGCGCGGTAGTCGGCCATCAAACGCGGCGAGACGTTCGCCAGCTTCAAGCGGCGTTGCACCACCAAAGGCGTGACGCCGAAATCGGCGGCAATATCTTCGATGGGGCGACCTTCCGCGATCAGGGCGGCGAACGCCTCGAACTGGTCGGCGGGGTGCATGGCTTCGCGCTGTACGTTCTCGGTCAGGCTGGCGGTACGCGCCGACGCGTCGGCCACCAGCAGGCAAGGCACCGCGTAATCCTTGGCAATGCGCCGCTTCTTCGCCAGCAGTTTCAAGGCGGCAAGGCGACGGCCACCGGCCACCACTTCGTAATGCTCGCCATCGCTGGCAAGAATCACGGTCAAGTTTTGCAGCAGGCCGACACGCTCGATGCTTGCGGCCAGTTCGGTGATGGATGCGCCCAAAGTCTTGCGCACATTGCGCTTGGACGGTCGAAGCTGCGACAGCGGCACCAGCAGCATGTTTTGCGAGGGTGCAGCTGCTTCGAGGGCTTGGACTTCTTGAGTGGCAAGGGTATTCATGGTGATAGCTCCTGTCCTATGCGGGACGTTTAAGATTTGAAAAAATAGATAAGTGATCGAGGGGCTTTCCCCCTCGGGTGGGTTCGTTCAGGCCTTGAGCTGCTTCATGCCTTCGGCCAGCAGCCACAGGGCGCGGTTGACCTTGACGTTCTGGTCGATGCCTTGAATGGGTCGGGTGCGTTGGCGCTGTCCGTTGGCGTTGCGCCCCGCCAGCCCGCCTTGCGTCAGGTTTTCTTGCACGCGGTTAAAGGCGCTCCACAGGTCGGGCCGGTCGTCGTCGCGGCGGCGCGGCATCAGCAATTGCGATTCAGTGATGGGCGCGGGTTTGGCCGGGTCGTCGTACTTGAGGGACAGCGCGGCATGGGCAAACACTTCGGCTTCGCCCCGGTCCAGCGTGATGGCGCGCATTTCGTCGCGCCGTTCGCGCACAAGGTCGAAGCCATCCAGCACGTCATACGCGCCTTCGATGACGTGGCCGACCACATCGCCTTTGTGCGGAATGCGCAGATCGGCAACGGTATCGCCGCACACCAAGCCGTTTTTGCAGACAAAGCGGAACATGCCCGCCAGCATTTGATAGCTGCTCGTGCCATCGTGGGAGTTCAGCAAAATGATTTCGTTGGCTTCAGCGCCGTTGATCTGGTCGGCGTGGCGCAGTCGCACCATGTGCTTAGTGTGTTCGCGCTTCCCTTCATCGCGCACACGGGTCTGGCACACCATGAAGGGCTGGAATCCTTCCTTGCGCAGTTCGGACAGCACTGCGCCAGTCGGGATGTAGGCATAGCGGTCGGAGCGGCTGGCGTGCTTTTCTTCAGCGAAGATGGACGGGGCTACGGTGCGAATCTGGTCATCCGATAACGGGTAATCGGCGCGCAGTACGGGGGAGCGGGATGCGAAACGGGTTGCTAGTTGCATGATCTTTCTCCAAAAAAATTGCTGTCGTGGTTTCAAAGCTGACCGGATTCCAAGATTCGGAGCCCGTTGTGGCTTCGGTTGGTTCGGCGCAGAGACCTGGGCCGGTCCCTGTTTGCCGCCGTCTTTCCTGAGTTCATCGCCCGCGAAAAACCGGGCCAGCGAGGGGCTGGCTGTCAAGGAAGCAAGCGCAGGGTTGGTGCGGCCCACAGCGCAGCGAGGACTCGGCCCTGCGCGCCTTGACGGCCAGGCACCGCGGGCTACGGTCGCGGGAAAAAGCGATGAACTTGGGGAAAGACGAACAGCGGCCGATGGGCCAGGAGATGCGTTGAAACCAACGCCGCGCGGCGAGCGTCCCTGAGTGCCAGCGGCACGCCTAGCTGGAGGATTGTTGGCCGATCAGGTACAACCTGTTCGGCTGCATTCGAGGGGCGCCAAGCAAGGCGCGGCGGGGATGGGCTGACCAGCCGATCCCCTGGAGGGCAAGCGCAGCGCGTAGCGGTATTGCGGACGAAGCAAAAAAGGGGGGCGGTGCCCCCTCGGGCTACAGCAGCCCGCGTTCGGCAAAACTCATCACGGCGTTACCTGCGACGATCAGGTGATCCAGCACCCGGACGTCCACCAGCGACAGCGCAGTTTTGAGCGTCTGGGTCAACACCTCGTCGGCCCGTGATGGCTCGGCAACACCCGACGGATGGTTATGGCAAAAAATCGCCGCTGCGGCGTTGAACGCCAGCGATTCCTTGACCACCTCGCGCGGATACACCGATGCCTGGCTCACTGTGCCACGGAATAGCTCGACGTATTCGATCAAGCGGTTCTGCGCATCGAGCATCAGCACCGCGAACACCTCGTGCTCCAAACCACCCAGCTTCACGCGCAGGAAGTCGCGCACCGCCTGTGGCGAAGACAGCACTTCACGCCCGCGCAGTTGCGCACCCAGCAAGCGCTGTGCGGCCTGCAGTACCTCGTCGGCGTTTGCCGGACGGTAGTCGCCTGCGACATCGCGAACGAGAAGAGAAGAATCGAGGGAAAGAGAAAGCTGCGACATGGTCTGCTCCGGTCTGTAGCGGGCGGAATTGCCCGAGACCGGCCCCGGCACGCTGCAGCGCAGTTGTCAGGGTTCGCAGATGGCCGTCAGGACGCAAGCGCACACGGTGCGCGCAGACCTTGACAGCGAGAACAGCGTGGTACGTTGAAGGGAACAGCAAGGCCACCCCACAACCACACTCCATTGTCCTTGGGCAAGCGCAGCGCGCAGGCCGGGAGCGCAGGGACGGTCGGAGGCGTCAGGGATCAAAGCCGCATGGCCATGACTCGGCACGAGGCATGGGGCGTAGCCCGCGAGCCCGACGGCGGTACGCCGGGACGCTCATAACATTGACAGCAGGAAGTCCGTGAACAGCGCGTCACTCTCCAACCACATTCAACCCTCTTGATCTTGCGGATATTCTGCCTGGGGAATCGATATCCAACCGTCGCGTGTGATACCAGCACCAAAGCGAATATTCTTGCTTTCGGTTGCCGCCCAGTGCCCGCCGCGATGCAACACAGCGCGAATTACTGACTTTCGTGGATGGTCCTCATCGGCCTTGGCAGAACTGCATATGGCATTCCATGTATGCTGGTCGGGCATCTTATCCAACCGTGGGCCAAGCAACTGATCCAGAATCTCAGTTGAAACGTTATGGCGTCCGCCGTGATGAGGTACTTGAAAATAGCGAATACCTGGCAGCGCGAGTCCGGCAAATGGCGCGTAGTCAATGACCTCTTGTAGCGCTTCACGTCCCGCATCGCCGGTCAACAGGACGCGATGGCCATTCAAGACTGCCGTCTGCACGACGCTCATTTCGTTCTCACGACTGGTAGGGGCGGGCGGAAAATACTCATCCCCCCACAAGGATTTGATGTAGGCAGTCGCCGCTTTCACCGCACGGAATATGCTACCCAGTGCGCTATCAAAAGCACTTTCTTCAACAGCTTCCGGCGTCTTCTCAGAATCCACAATCAAGTCAAAATAGCGATCAAGTGTCGGCGCCATCACCAGGAATGGCCCGATACTCTGTCCTTGAAGTGGGGCATGAATTGGAATCCCCTTGGCAACCGCAATATCTTCCAGCATTGCCGTGGCCTCGTAGACGGAGCGCAGCTTGCGTCTCAGTGCCTCGACTGATTCATAGTTTTCAAACTGGTCAATTAGCCGATCTGCGTATATCCACGGTCTGTTGATCCAGAGATTGCGAACCGTGCATTGCTCCAGAACCTTTCTCAACCCGTTTGCATGGTCGCGATCCGGGTGCGTGAGGATCACATTGTCGATGACAGTTGTTCCATAGTAGGTTTTCAGATGCTCAACGATCTGATCGCCCGTATCCAGATACCCTCCGTCAACAACGTGTACGCCCGCAATGCCATTCACCGAATAGCGCAACGTAATTGCGTCCCCACTCTTTGCCGTTTCGACACCAAGAAAGTCAATCTCGAAGTAGTCAGCCATATATCCCTCCCGTTTTATACCGACAAAGTGTCGTTGATCTTGTCCCTACCAGCGATCCACCGCACAGGTGAGACCTGTCGGAGTCCATACCAATGAAACAGCGGGAAGCCCCACCGCATCCTCGGCAATGCCACGCAGCGTTTTTCGATCGATACCCGAATGTGCCCCACCTTTTGGGTGGCTATGCCAAGTTCCGATGAATGCGAGATACCCCAAAGAAGTCTCGTTCGCGGCGCGTAAATCATGGATAAGTCCATTCGTTCCGAGGATAAAGCGGGCAGCCTCTCGGACACTGTCGGAAGGGGCGTCAACGATGCCTGCAATGGTGATGGTTCGGCTTTCATATGAGATACGACCGACCAAGGCACCGCCTGTTTCCAGGCCGCCCCACCGTATTGCATCGGCATGAATCGCCTGCGCAGCCGGATGCAGAACTCGAATATTCCAACCACCATCGTCTGCCACGTCGAGCACAGTAGTTGGACCGAGGCCGGCACACGTCCACGCCATACCGAGGTCTTCGCCATCCGTGATCCCAGTGCAAAGCACCGCGCCATTCGGTAGCCCGTCGATGAGCCAACGTTCCAATTGCAGCCCGGCCAGTGACGCCGATCGCGAAACGGTTGCATCGGACATCGGCGTCGTCAGGGAGCGGCAGTTGTCGCCTACAAAAACGCGTGTGGGCTCAGAAGTCTCCCCGGCGACGGCCAAGCGCAGTTCCGGCACAAACCGGCAGCGCTCGAACAAGAATGCGGCGAGGTCGTCGACGCGACTGGCACGACCGTGTCCTTCGAGAAAAATCACAGCACAACGCCCTTGGCCATACATCACAATCCGAGCCAGTCGAGCCGGGGATTGATTCAACGCGGGTGATTGCGCTTCTGCAGCAAGCACCTGAAGTGAGGCCGTTGTGTCCACGATGAGGGCAGCATCCTGCTGAACGGTTGCAGCGAATTGTGCAGGATCAACCAAAAGAGCCACTGCGTCGTTGTCGAACGCGCGCGACTGGGTATGCGACAGCGCTTCGAAGGCAGTCTTCATCAATGCTGCCTTTTTCGGCGGGACCAGCACTGACGCCTGCTCGATGAGCGCATGTCGCGCAGCGTTGTGGGGCGACATCGATTCGTTATCCACGAAAGTCATCGCACCGAAGCCTGCTCGCCCCAGTTGCATCGCGATTTTCGAGCCCAAGCTTCCGCAGCCGAGCATGACCAGCGGCTGCGATGTAGCCGCTGATGAAATGCCAGACGTTCTTGCCAACAACTCAGGTGACAACGCATGCGCGTGAAAGGCGGGGTGAACAGTCGCGTCTCGCTCCAGGAGTGATTGCATGTTGAGCTCATAGCGCACTACATAAGGCAGTACTTCGACACTTCTCCCAGGTGAACCAACAAGCGGCACGGGTCTTTGTACAACCAGGATCACAATCGCGTACAAGCCATGCGTCCAGTTACGCGAATCCTGCCGTAGATCCAGGATCGAGCGTCCGTAGTAGCCATCCAAGCCTTGGGCCAAAGCGTCGCGATTGATACCCAATTCCGCCGCGCGATCAAGCAGCGTCGTGAGATCAACAACTGTTTCCGGTTGATAGTGCCCGATCACATGCGGGTGGTCTCCGGCCATCGGCGCCCGCGCGATGAAGGCTGCGGTGTGACCTTTCCCCCACTTACCCAATTTGTCGTCGTATGCTTCCTGATAGAACACTGGATCGATTTGTGCGGTCAGTTCGGCATCGACGATCGCGTACAGCCCGCCATCGATCGCCACGTAGCCTGCAGGAACCATCAAAACCGCGCCGTCAGCGGGAGCGGCGGCTGCGACCTTCTCAGCGCTAAACACAATGGTCGAAGGACAACTGTCCCGACGTGTTGGCTCCCACCCCTGCTCAAGGTCAAGCAATGTCCCAGCCGCAGCCTTGTGCAGCCAATCGATCAATTGATCAACAATGGCGTCCAGGCCAAACCGGTGTAGCAGTTCGTCTAGCGATCCCTCGAACAGGCAGGGCGAGACCAACTGGCCTACGCGATGGGGATTGATGTGCGGCAAATTGAGCGGAAAGTCCGCGCGTAGAAAAACCTGGGGCGCGGATAGGGGCCAGTCACTGCCAAATATCAAAACGCAGGTCTCGACAGCGCGCACTCCGGTCTCGGATACGCCGTTGCGCCGAGACCTGCTCGGTAGCTCGACCGCGACATCGATATCTATCTGTGTCGATTCACCGCTTGTCCTTGGCTCGCCAACGCGAGCTAGACCGCGGTGTCGCTGAAGCTGATGCAGCGCGTCTGCGATAGCACCTGTCATGACGCCCCATGCGGCATAGGAGTGCGCGCAGAAGTCACCACGGCAGCGGCCTTCGATCCGGCCTCCTTCTTCGAGGGAGGCTGTACACCCTGAGCAGTTACGGTGAAAACGAGGGGTTCCACGGATTTTTCGCTGGGGTATTCGCCGGTGCAATAGAACTTGCCCTTTGCTTCGTCCACGATCGCCACGTACTCACGCTTTGCGCGAATGCAGGGCGGATCGTTGTCGTCATCTGCAATCGGCTTGCAACTGGCGACGATGACGGCACCGTCACGGGTTTGCGAAAGCGCCTTGCGGGCGTCGGCATCGAGCTTGGCCTCTTCGCCGAAATCGGACCAACTGTCGTAGGACAGAGAATGCCAAGAACAATGATGTGGTGCCTGCATGATGTCGTACTCAAGCACTTCAGCTTCCGCCTTGTGGCGTTGCCACTGGCGGTTCCAAATGAACACCTCAGCATCGCCGCCGGTAAGGAATTTCGCGCCATCCGGCGTCTGTGCATCAGCGGCCAACGTGATGTTCATGATTACGCTGGACTGGTTCTTGACCAGACACTCTTCCTCTTCTTCGTCATCCTGTGCATTTAGGGGGGCCAGCAGGAATGCCGAGAAAAAAGTGGAATTCTTGCCGTTAATCGTTGAGAAGCTGTTGTCCACCTTCCGCACGATAGCAGTAAGGTCATCAGTCTTGCCGTCGATGTCTTCACCCATGATCTGGATACGATCGCCGTTACCGACAGAAAAATTCTTGTCACGGTTCAACTGCACGCGCCGACGCGCCTCTGAATTGAACGCTTTGGCGTCGTCGCTCAAGGTGTGCGTTTTGCTGGCACGTCGAAACACGATCGGGGATGACCACATCTCACGGATCACGATTTTCTTGTCCTTATCGGCTTTCTTGTCATCCGGGTACTTATCCAACGGCCCCAGGTAGAAATGCCGTGTCAAACCCCGGCAATGGTCTTGGTCCGGGTGGCTTAACAGAAATGCATCAACATAGGGCCGACCGTTCTCATCCTTTTTCAAGCGATCTCGCAAGTCCTTGGCAACATCGCGCGCATCCCCATCAGGGTCGTCGGCGTCTTGTCGGATGTTTACGTCGATCAGCAGCGTCGTTGCGTCGAGATCGCCAAACTTGACAAGGGTCATGTCGCCGTTGTCAACGGGGAAGAAAGTAATGGTCGTGGGCATTTGGATTTCCAGTGGACGGATGATTAATGATCGCGTATAGTTAATATACGACTATTTTTACGATCCGTCTACTTTTTATGCCTATTTTGATGCAAGAGTCCTCCGTTACAGACCCTGACCCCGTTGAGCCAAAGGGCCTGAGTTGGGGGCTGGAGCGCAGACTCCAGTTCATTGATTTTCGTCTGCGGTGGGAGCGACGAATCAATCGCATGGACCTCACCGACCACTTTGGCCTGTCGATTCCTCAAGCCTCTTTGGATATTGCTAAGTACACGGAACTGGCACCGAAGAACTTGGCGTATGACCGTAGCTCCAAGACCTACACAGCAACGCCGGACTTTCGACCGCTCTACCAGCGAAGTTCGGCACAACGCTACTTGGCGGAACTGCTCGCGACCAAGACGGGCGTCGTCGAGCCAGCCGCCAGCTTTATCGGTTCTGCCCCCGAGACTGACTGGGCCCCTTCTCCGTGGCGCACGATTAATGAACAGACCGTCGAAGCGGTGGTCAAGGCCATACAGGAGCAGATGGCCATTCTGGTGAGCTACCAGTCCATGACTTCCTTGGATGAATCTGTGCGCCTTTTGTCACCACATGCGCTTGGAAACGATGGTTTTCGCTGGCATGTACGCGCGTTTTGCCACAAGCGTCAGCGTTTCAGCGATTTTGTACTCGCACGCATCCTGCGCATCGATGGCTTTGAGCCGAGCAATGTGGACGCAAAGCAGGATTCACATTGGCAAACGGTCCTGACATTGGTGCTGGCGCCGCATCCCGACTTGCCTCCTGCCAAAAAACGTGTTTTGGAACTGGATTACGGCATGGAAGATGGACAGGTCCAGCTGCCATGCCGCCAAGCTTTCCTGTACTACACGCTAAGGCGTCTCGGCTTGCATACCAAGGAAGCGCCCGACCCTCTCGCGCAGCAAATCACTTTGAAGAACCGCAATGAAATTCAACCCTATATTGATGCCTTGTCGGCACAAGGCTAACCGCCCATGACAACTATTTTTGAACTGGTCAAAGACCCCTACGAACGCAAGGCTCGCGTGATTCCTGGGCTTCTTGTGGCTTTGCCGTTGCTCGTTCCCTTGTTGTGCGTCTACGGCGCAAAGCATCCTGTACTGACAGGCGTGATCGGACTACTTGGTGGCTGCGGCGCCATCTACGCGCTCGCAAGCGTAGCGCGGGGGCGTGGAAAGATGCTGGAAGAAACCCTGGTGAAGAAATGGGGCGGAATGCCAACAACCATCGCCCTGCGCCATCGCGACAAATTTTTGGATAATGTCAGTAAGCAGCGATATCACACCGCGATTACAGCGAAGTTGGGTATTGCCATGCCAACCGCAGATGAGGAGTCAGCAGATCACAACAAGGCAGACGATATCTATATTGGTGCAACCAAACGACTGCGCGAACTCACCCGTTCCAACAAACAACTCCTACTGAAAGAGAACATTGCATATGGATTTCACCGCAATATGCTGGCGATGAAGCCTGTCGGCATCTTGTCGTGCCTCTTGGGCATCCTCTATGGATTGCTGATAGCGAAGGTACTGCTGGTAATACCTCCCCATTTTGACACTGTACATTTTGCTGATCCAGGCCTCGCTGCGGGCTTGACGCTACTGATTTCGATGGCGCTACTTGCCGCTTGGTTGCTGTATTTCGATCAGGGTGCCGTTAGACGGATGGGGTTCGTCTACGCGGAACGTTTATTTGAGTGCTTGCCGTCGTTGTCCTCTTCAGCTCCACGGAAAAGAGCGCCAAAATCGACGACTACGGACTGACATTCTGTTCAATCTGCAAGCGTGCTCGGGCTGTGGCCTGTTGTAGTCGTTCAGCCAACACCTCACGCGGTGGCAAGGTCGTCAGGTACTCGGCAACGTGGATGCCTGACTTGTCCAACTCCAGAAGCTCAATCTGCTCGGATTTTTTGCCGGTACAGAGAATGATGCCCAGCGGCGAGGCTTCCTCCGGCTCTCGCTCGAACTTGTCCAGCCAGCGCAGGTACAGCTCCATCTGCCCTTTGTATGCCGCCTTAAAATCGCCGACCTTCAATTCGACCGCCACCAGCCGCCGAAGCTTGCGGTTGTAGAACAGCAGATCGAGGTAAAAATCGTCCCCATCCATCTGGATTCGCTTCTGACGGGCGACGAAGGTGAAGCCCACGCCCAGCTCCAGAAGGAATGACTCCATTTCGCGGATGATCGCTGCCTCCAGGTCTCCTTCCTGCCAAGTGTCGCGCAGCCCCAGGAAGTCGAGGATGTACGGATCGCGCATGACCAGGGCCGGCGACATGCGCTCGGCGCCCTGCAGGGTCGCCAGCTCCTGCGCGATCAACGCGTCGGGCTTCTTGGACAACGCTGTGCGCTCATACAGCATCGAGTCGATGCGTTCGCGCAACGTCCGCACGCTCCAGCGTTCGGCGCTGGCCACCTGCGCGTAATAGTCCCGCTGGAGCGGGTCTTTCAGCGGAATCAGTGCGATGAAGTGGGTCCAGCTCAATTGTCGTATCAGCGATACGACAATCTGTTCATCCGGGAAGGTTGCGGCGAACTGGACCATGCGGCGCAGGTTTTTCACGGCAAAGCTGCCACCGTAGTCCTTCACCAACTGCGCCGCCAGCGTGGGTAGCACTTCCTCGCCGTAGTCGGCCCGCCGACCCTCCAAAACCTGCGTATGGATGCGCTGACCGACGCGCCAGTAAAGCATTGTTAGTTCGCTATTCACCGCTGATACAGCGCGCTGCCGCGCTGCATCGATCAACGCCCGGATGTCGCCCAGTAGCGCCGAAGGCATTGCCTGCGACGGAATAGGTGCCTTGGGCCTGATCATGCCACCACCTCTTCAGCGCGGCGCGCACCGGTGATCGTCTTGCGCCGGTTCGCTACCAGTTCGGCTGCCTGGCGCACTGGATCGTCCTCAGTATGTACATAGCGCATGAACATGGCCACAGTCTTGTGCGCCGTTAAGACCATGCCGACCTTGACGGGAATACCCGAATTGGCAATATCGGTGGCCGAGCGGTGCCGGATACCATGCGTCCCAACATGCGTCGCACCGGCCATCTTGAGCGCACGGCTCCAGCCCCCGTAATACTCTCCAGTGGTCAGGTGCTTTCCCGGATGGCGCGGTGAAGGCAGCACATAGGGATTGCCCTTCTGCCGTGGAGCCGTCGAAAGTATCCGATAGGCTTCCTCGCTCATGGGTTTGGACATGCCGCCGGTTTTACTATCGGGCCAGACTACCCGACGGTTGTCCAAGTCCACCCATTGCCATTCGAGCGTGACGATTTCGGAGCGGCGGCCAGCGAACTCGAATTGCAAGCGGATGGCCAGGGGGATGACGTAGTTCTCCAGCCCTTCGGCCTCTATCCTGGCAAGCTGTCGGAACAGTTTGCCCATTTCCTCATCGCTGATGAGGTGGGTGGATTTGCCTGCGGGATACATTGGGACATGCCGGCAGGGGTTGGTGCCGTCTGGCCGATAGCCCCAGACTTCGGCCAAGTTAAACATCTTGCGCAAGACGCTGAAGACCTTGTTGGCTTCGGTTTTCTTGTAGGAGAGTTTTTGCATTAGCGCAGCAATGTCGGGGCGCTTCACGTCATGAACCTTCTTGCGGCCCAGTAGTGGAATGACGTTGCGGTTGATGACGGCCTGATAGCCTTTCTGTGTGCTGGGCTTGTTACGCTGTTTGGAGTAGTCCGCCATGAACTTTTCACACAGTTCAGTGACCGTGGGGGCTTTGCGCGCTTCGGTCTTGGCGGCGCCGGGATCACCGCCTCGGCGCACCTCGGCCAGCCACTCCTGGGCAAGAGAACGGGCCTGCTCGACGGTCAGTTCCCCATACAAGCCCAGAGCGGGTTTGCGCCGTTCTCCAGCATTCGTGCGGTACTGGAGCATGAACACCTTGCGACCTGCTGGTGTAATCTTGCACAGGAAGCCGGGTACCAGCGTATCGCGCAATTCGACGGGCTGCGCCTGGGGTTGTGCCGCATCGACTGCGGACTTGGTTAACTTGATCTTGGCCATGACGACTCCTAGAGAAACCCCGATTTCCAGGTGTCGGCTGGGAGCCAAGCGAAGGAAAAGCGGAGCGGGTTACGGAAAGCACCGGCATATGGTGAACCCGCTTGTTCCCTAGGGAAACTCGCTGTGGCGAGCCTCAGCGAACGTCAGCCAAATTCGGTGCTAACGTCATGGTGAAATAAAAAATCGCCCTGCCAGTCTTCACCGTAAAGACCATTGCCTGCAATATCGCTGATCAGGCCAGCGCTGACTGCCATTGATCCACTAAACACAGCATCAGCAGTGACGATGCGGGCATTACGAACTGCCAATCCGGTTTTTGAAAATTTCATGATGAAAAAAAACAATTAATTACATACGCAACCTTAACATGATTTAACTGGACACTATCCAATCCGCTATGTAATCCTAATACATGCTGAAGTTAAGATACTTGGTATGCATACAATTATCATCAACGCTCTCATAGGACAACGATGAAAAAATTCCATACTATTTATTACAATTTTGTGAAAATGTTTTGATTTATTACGAAATCTTGTATTGCCATGACGCTGGAAAATCAAACTTTGTCTTGCCCTTTGGCTGTTAAAGTCGATTGACAGAAATACCTAAGCGATGTAGATCACATAACAACAGGTGAAAATATAATGCGTCAAATACTGACTGGTTTTACTACTTTGCTGTGTCTGTCGTTACCACTATGCGTCCAGGCTGGAGACACACTTGCAAAAATACGCAAGACCCAAACCCTGGTGATAGGAGTACGCGAAACCGCACCTTTTTCTTATACTGATGCGGACAAGCAACCCCTCGGTTACTCGGTTGATCTTTGCCTGAAAGTGGCAGATGCCATCAAAAAAGAATTGAAGATGCCAGCCATGCGGCTGCAATTTTATCCAGTCGATTCTGCCACCCGTTTCAGTGCCCTGCTGGAAGACAAGATAGATCTGGAATGTGGCAGCACCACCAATAATGCAGAAAGACGCAAAAAAGTCGCCTTCACGATACCGCATTTCTTCTCCAGCGTACGCGCCCTGGTCAAGACTGACAGTGGCATCAAGAACTGGTCACAATTACGCAACCGCACCGTCGTCACCACCAAAAGCACCACAACCGTGAAACTGCTGACTGACAGAAGTGACACGATTTCCCTCAACATCAAACTGGTAGAAGGCAATAGCGATCAGGAATCCTTCAAGATGGTGGAAGATGGCAAAGCCGACGCCTTCCCCATGGACGACGTGTTGCTATACAGTTTCCGCTCCGAAGCCAAAGTTCCAGCAAACTTTGCCATCGTCGGCGAGCCCTTGTCGATAGAACCGTATTCCATCATGATGCGCAAGGATGATCCCGCTTTCAAGAAAATTGTCGATAATGAGATGCTAAGACTCATCCATGAAGGCGAAATTTACCGTATTTATGAGAAATGGTTCATGAAACCGATCCCGCCAAAAAATGTCAACATGAATATGCCCATGGGTTTTCTGCTCAGAGATTCCCTGCGCTTCCCTACCGATCAGGTAGGGGACTGATACCCTTGGCAACCATGCCCGCATGACACGCTACGCCTTGTATTTTGCACCAGATAGTGACACGGTATGGTGGCGTGCGGGCAATCAGTGGCTGGGGCGTGATTCTGAAGTTGTTCAGAACCTGCCACAGCCACCCATCAATGACATCAAACCAGATGTACAACACCGCTTGACGCGGGAAGCCCGTCGATATGGTTTTCATGCAACACTGAAAGCCCCTTTTCGCCTGGCACCAGGATATACCGAAGCAGCACTGCATCTGGCCCTGCAAGAATTTTGCAGACACCAGACACCCGTCAGGGAACTGGCACCAAGCGTGCAATGGATGGGAAATTTTCTGGCCCTGCAAGCAACAGAAAATCAGGCCGCGATCAACGAACTGGCGTTTTCCTGTGTCCAGCAATTCGATCACTTTCGCGCTCCCATGAGCGAAGCAGACCTGGCACGCCGCCAGCAACACCCTTTAAGTACAAGACAGCAAGCCTTGCTGATGCAATGGGGCTATCCACATACACAAGAAGAATTCCGCTTCCACATGACGCTGACCGACAGGCTGGAACAAGGCCCGCTGGCAGACAGCTTTCACGCAGCAGCACAGACATACTTTGACCTGAACGCGCCACTCAACATCAATGGTCTGGCACTGTTCACCGAGCCTCAACCAGGCGCAGACTTCCAGCTAGCCGCACGTTTTCCGTTTGGCCGATAAAGCGGCCCGATGCATGCGCAGGTCGAGGCATCTTACCTTCAGGCAAAATTCAGCATAAAATAATACTGACTTCAACTTGTCGGGAACATATGTATGTCCATCACTCCAGAGCAGTTACAGGAATTGATGAAAGAAGTCGAGCACGAAGATCCCATCGATTTTGCCGATTTGCCTTTCGAAGAAGATGAATTGCGTGCCATCACCGCCAATCACTTATGCCAGATGGCCGATGCCATGGAAAGTTTCAGTCAGGAAGACCGCCAGGTCACTCTGCTGGCCGTCGCCGCCAAACTGGTGCTGGAAAACCTGGTGCTGCATATACAGTTGCTGCGCCAGCATGGCATCCCCTTGAGCGACCAGGTAAGCGACCTGCTGCAAAACCTGAAGAAAAAATAAACCGATGATTTTTTGCAACCACGAATCAAACGCCCATGCGTAAGGACAGGCACTTCCTGCTGATCCCCGGCTTCATGTGTGACGCCAGTTTGTGGCAATTCTTGTTGCCAGCCCTGCAGCAACGCGGACAAGTGCAACTGGCTGACCTGAATCAGGGTGACAGCATAGAAAGCATGGCAGAGCGTATACAGGCAACAACGCCTGAGCATGCAATAGTCATCGGTTTTTCGCTGGGCGGTTATGTCGCACGTCATCTGGCATGGAGATTAAGCACGCAGGTTGAAAGCGCAAATCTGTCAGGTCTGGTGTTGCTGAATACTTCGGCGCGTGCCAGTACCGAAGATGAATTGCGCAGAAACCAGCAGCAAGTCCGCATGCTGGCCACTTACCCTTACAAGGGTCAGACCATGATTGCTCTGCGCCGCGCCCTGCACCCGCAACGTCAGGACGATACTGCCATGCTGGCACATTTGCAAACTATGTCGGTGGCATTGGGAAAGGAAGTTTTCCTGCGCCAGTTGGGTATCCAAAGAGCGGACGGGCATCATGAACTGCCACGGATACGCTGCCCTTCCCTGGTCGTCGCCAGCAGGAATGACCAGATGCGCAGTCTCGAAGAATCCGAAAAACTGGCACAGGGTCTGGTCCATCCCGAACTACAGATTATCGAAGACTGCGGCCACATGTCACCACTGGAAAAAGCGCCGGAACTGATCGTTTTGCTGGACCAGTGGTTAAAGCAGAATGGGCTTTAAAACCAGCTATTGCCAAACTGGCGCATGTACACCAAGAACCGGTGCAGGCAGCTCAAAATAGGCTGGTGTGGCACTCATTTGTTCCACCGGTGCGATAGCCTGCATTTGTCCGTATCCTGAAACCGAAGTCTGCAAAAAGCGGCCGATTTCTTCTGCCCGCAATTCAGTGGCGTGATCATGCAAACCGCGTCTGGGCATCTGTTGCAGCCAGCGTCCGGTCTGTGCCAGCGACACCCTGACTTGCCAGCTACCGCCTTCAACAGCACGTTTTTGCAGCGCCAGCATGGTTGCATAAGCCAATAAATAACCAGTGGCATGGTCAAGCGCCTGGAAGGGCAGCTTGCCGGGTGAGACACTACCTGCTGCCCGCCCTTCGGCATCGGCAATGCCGCTGGCGGACTGTACCAGGCTATCAAAACCGCGCCTGTGAGCCCAGGGGCCGACATGTCCATAAGCCGACAGGCTGACATGAATCAGGCCAGGCCGTAGGGTACATAATTCTTCAACCGAATACCCAAGCTGCGCCAGTGAATTGGGACGATAAGCCTGCAGGAAGACATCAGCACCGCTGATCAGTTGCTGCATGATCTGCCGCCCTTCCGTCTGACGCAAATCAAGCTGCGCAGAGCGTTTGCCACGGCCTGTGTCCATCACCAGCGGCATGATGTTGGGTAAATGCGCAGCACTGATGGCCAGCACGTCTGCCCCATGCTGTGCCAAAGTACGCGCCCCGACGGGGGCGGCAATCACTCTGGATAAATCCAGTACTCGCACACCACTCAAAGGACTCTGCCCACCTTGATGCAGGGGAATGACCGGGCCATCAGCCACCCGTCTGACCTCAAACAGGGGCAAGTCTGCGATGGCTTGTGCTTGCGGATGGGCTTGCCATTCCTGTTCTGTGCGTATCATGGCGGCGCACATGTTGGCCTGCGCCAATGCCTGCTCCAGTTCCGCCGCCTGCCAGCCAGCGATCGCCCTGGCGACTGCGGCACGGTCTTCAACACATTGCAAAACAGCCAGCACACCATCCCTGTGATGCGGGAAGTTGGTGTGCAATTGTATCCAGCGCCCATCTCCCGCCTGGTAATAACCGGCAATCTTGCTCCACGGGTCTTCGGGTGCCTGGCCATTGACGCTAAGGTAGCGGTCGCTCTTGAACATCGCCAGCGCATGGCGTCTATCCACAGTGATATTTTGCGCCTCACCTCTACGTGTCTGCCACAACTGGGCCGCCATCAGTGCCTGCACCGCAATCGTGGCAGATGCCACATCACCCACCTGAAATGTCGATGGCAATTGCGCTGTATCACCACCAAATGCCAGTTGTTGCAAAGCCTCAGGTGCGCCGCCACCCATCTGCCACAAGGATGCCAATAATGCTTCTGCCGACATGATGCTCCTCCACTTGGAAATCAAATTAGCGCACAATGAGATAATCTGAGGCATGTGCGCATAGTTAAGTGTTCAGTCTAGGATCTGCATCACACCATGGTCAATCTTGATTCTGCCAATCAATATAAATTTATATAGTGGACAATCTCATTACCGCCAGAGAAGCTGCGCAGTTGCTGGGCATCAGCCTGCCCACGCTGTATTCCTATGTCAGTCGTGGCTTGCTGCAATCGCATCTACATGAAGGACAAAGGGCCAAGCGTTACCGGAAGGAGGAAGTGCTGCGCTTGCTGGCCCGCAGTACAGACAGTAAACGTGCGGGCGGCGCTGCAGAATCAGCCATAGACTGGGGTGTACCGGTGCTGGAATCAAAGATTACACTGGTAAGCCACGGCAAGCTGTATTACCGTGGCCAGCCAGTGGATGACCTGGCACGCACCCATACACTGGAACAAACCGCGCAAATTTTATGGGGCAGCAACACAGTCACTGCTTTGCACCACATCCACTTACCCGGACTGGATACATTGTGGCCAGCATTACTGGACCTGAGTGCACATCTGCCCCCCTATGAAAGAGCCATCAGCATGCTGCCCATGCTGAGTACGACGGCAAAACAGATCACAGGCATAAACCCGCATCAGCAAGCGTTGCTGTGGATGCACCTGGCGGCTGGCGCGCTGTTGGGTGTGAAGCCCGACTACCAGCCATTTCACCAGAAGCTGGCGACGGCCTGGCAACTAAATGCAAAGCAGGCAGACCTGTTACGGGCTGCCCTGGTGGTCAGCGCGGATCATGAATTGAACGTATCAACTTTTACCGCGCGCTGCGTAGCTTCTGCCGGCGCTGATACAGGCATGGTACTGGTTGCCGGACTGGCGGCAATATCCGGCCCTAAACATGGTGGCGAAAGCCTGCGAGTTGGTCGCATGGTAAGGGCTGCCCTGGTATGTGAGCCGCAGGACAGGGTAAATTTCCTGGAAAAGCGCTTGCATGCGCATGACGCGAGCCATCATTTTTCGCCACGACTGCCCGGTTTTGGTCACCCGCTTTACCCCAATGGTGATCCGCGTGGCAACTTGCTAATGAGCATGCTCGACAAAAAAGCACATGCTAGCTTGTTTGAGTTGGCCGATATAGCACAAGACCTGACCGGCCAGGCATTGAATATCGACTATGCACTGGTCGCGGTAGAAATTGCCTGCGGGCTGCCACAAGGTGCGGCGCAAATCCTGTTTGCCCTGGGTCGCACGGCAGGCTGGATAGCGCACGCCATGGAACAGGTGGAAGAAGGTCAGTTGATACGCCCACGTGCCAGGTACGTGGGCAAATTTCCTGACATTGAATCAGTCTGATTCTGGCATCAACATCAGACATCAAAGTCAGGTGTCAATATCAGGCGTATAGGCCAGAATATCACCTGGCTGGCATTCCAGTACCTGACAAATTCTTTCCAGCGTATCAAAGCGTATGGCCTTGGCCTTGCCCGTCTTTAACACGGATAAATTTTGTGGTGTGATATCCACCAGCTCAGCCAGCGTATTCAAACGCATCTTGCGTTGTGCCAGTACCACATCCAGATTGACAGTAATCGGCATAAGGTCCTCAGATGGTCAGTTCAGCTTCTTCATTGAGGTCTACCCCTATTTCCAGCGACCACAACAACAACAGGAAAAATCCTATCCACATCAGTTGATCCAGGACATCGTTTAGTAAATGCCCGATACCGCCTGAACTGCCCGCACTGGATTGGGTATAACTGAAAATAATGGCCAACATTTCGACCCCAAGCCCTCCCACAACCAATATCAGGTTCAGGTTGAACGCCCTTCTTGCGTGAAAGATGGCCTTCCTGTTAAAAATCTCGCCCTCGTAAAAACAGGTCAACAATTTATTGATATGAATAAGGACGAATTCCAGCAATACGCAGAAGGAGATAAGGGCTAGTGATGCAATCACTTTGAGGTCCGTTGTTATCCCACTTTGCAACAAAGAATAAAAGCCATCAGTCACTGTCATTGCTTTCGCCAGATAGACGGTCAAAGTCAAGTCCCCTGAAGGTGCCATCATCAGGATAAAAGGAAAGGCCACCCCACCAATCGCCACCATGGCCATGACAAAAACATTGAGAAATAAAAAGTACCTGCTCAGCTTACGGATATTGGCAATCCTCGCATGTTTCTGAATTTGCATTTTCGGCTCCTGGTTGAATTAAAGTAAATGAATTCTAAAGCCATAAAATTCGAAATGCAATAGTTTTTTATCGATTATCGATAAATATATATCGATAATTAATTTAACTACTTTTCAACGGCGGACGTAAAAAAGGCTGCATAACGCAGCCTTTTTTCAAAAAAATACCAGGTCAACCTATATGCTTACCAGGCGTATCCGGCCTTCGCATAGTAATAACGCCCATTAAAACCATATGGCGAAAACGTACTGTATGGCAGAGTGCCGCCAGAATTCAGATTACCTGTCGAAGTGACCTGATCCGGATATTTATCCGTCAGATTATCCACGCCAGCACTGATGGTCCATTTACCCAGCTTCACGCTGGCGGCGACATCCAGTACCACGTTAGCGCTGTAGGTCTGATCCAGGGCCACGTTATTTTGTGGCGATACAAAACTGCCGTAACGTGTTGCCAGGCCATGGATAGTCCAGTTGTTAAAGCCATAGTCGGCAGCGATACTGAATTTGTCTTTCGGTGTTGCCAGGGTCGCCCTGTTGATGGTTTGCCTGTCTATCAACAAAAGATTGTTTTGCGTCAGTATCGCCGGATTATCTGCCACACGCTTGACCGAAGTGTCGTTGTGGTTATAGGCAACAGTGAAACCCAGTTTGTCTGCACCAGACAAAGGGATTTGATACGAACCGACGACATCCACACCACGGGTTTGGGTATCAAGCGCATTGGTGAAATATCGTGCCGCACCTACCAGTACCCCTTGCTTGGCAAGCACACTTTGCAAGGCTGTCGGCAAGATCAGATTGCCTGAATACAGGATGCGATTATCAATATCAATCTGGTAAGCATCAATACTCAGGGATGCATTTTTATTTGGCTGCAATACCGCGCCCAAACTGTAGTTGCGTGATTTCTCAGCTTCTAGCGGCACTGCCCCCAGAGCCTTGGCTGCGGCAGTGGCAACACCAAAAGTACCCGTATCCACCAGTTGCGATGTGCCATTGATGTTGATCAGATTGGTGGTGGAGATCGTATAATTTTGCTGTGCCAGTGAAGGTGCACGGAAACCATTCGACGCTGCCGCACGTAACGCAAATTCCTTGGTGAATTCAAACCGGCCAGACAACTTGCCCGAAGTCACACTACCAAAATCACTGTAATTTTCATGCCGCAGAGCCACCGAAGCACTCAGCTGTTTTGTCAGCTCTGCTTCAATATTTGCATAGATCGATGCACTATGACGGCTGAAACTACCTGAATTCGAAGGCTGGAAACCAGAGAAGCCCTGCGCCCCGCTACCGAAATAAGAATTCGCTTCACCTGCACCGATCTCATATTGGTCACGCCGGTATTCAGCACCCACCGCCAGGGTTAATGGGTTGGCCAGGCCAGCAAATTCAATTTCTCTGGCCGCGTCAAAATTCGCCAGGGTCTGAGTATTCTTCAGCTTGCCGGCGTAAAAACGCGTAGGGCTGGTAGCACCCAGGCTCAGATTCACGGTATTGGTGACATCCAGGCTAAATTCGCTGGAACCATAATTGACGCTGGCGTCCCAGCGCCAGCCATCGGTACGTCCTTTGATACCGCCCACTACCGATGCATCGGTATTGGTTGCAGCTTCATTCGGCAAGAAACCATTTGGATATAGCGATGTACGCAAAGTAGTGCCGGTGGTATAAGCAGTGCGCCAGGTCGCAGCGGCATCCGTATTGCGACGACTGTAATTGGCAAAGCCATACAGTTCAATATCTGTTGCCAGTGCCAGCGAAGCATTCACACCAAGATTGGTTTGTTGCAGTCTGGGGTCGCCCTGCACCTGAGTGACTCTGCCGTACAGGGGTTCCAGCGGATTACGGAAATCAGCACCAGCGCGATTGGTCTCATTCTGATTACGCTGTTCAGCAGTAAACCGTACCCAACCCTTGTCACCCAATGTCGTACCAAAGTTGGCGCTCAGGCTACCCTGAGTACCATCCCCCTTGCTGTATTGGCCTCCACCAACCTGCACTTCACCCCCATCCGCCCCTTTTTTCAGGATAATGTTGATGACGCCGGCTATCGCATCCGAGCCATATTGCGCGGCTGCACCGTCACGCAAAACCTCTATCTTTTCGATGGAACTGATGGGGATGGTATTCAAATCAGCAGGGGCAGAACCACGCCCTGCTGTGCCATTCACATTCACTACCGCCGACGTATGCCAGCGCTTGCCATTCACCAGTACCAGCGTCTGGTCCGGCGACAGTCCCCGCAATTGTGCAGGGCGGCTGGCCGACGTACCATCTGCCACCGCCGGACGCGGGAAATTCAGCGATGGTAGCAAGCGACTCAATACCGTCGCTAACTCACCCGAGCCGGTAGATTGCAAATCCTTGGATGTCAGGATGTCGATAGGTGCTTCAGAATCAGATACTGTGCGCTTGATACTGCGCGTGCCAGTGACGATGACTGAATTGGCAGGTGTCGTGTCAGTTTGCTGTGCCTCTGCCTGAAGAGTAAAGGCAGAAAATATGGTTGCTACCAGCAATGCAGTACGTTGTCTGGGGAAAGGCAGGGGGAAATTCGATGGATTATTCATACGGGTTTTTTCACTTTTCTATAGATGTAGACGAATTCAATTTGAACCGATAGTACTTCTTACTGCATAGACGACAAACGATTGTTTTCAGCTAAAAACATGCAAAAATAATATATGCTAAATAAAATTTCATTTAGCCACGGCGCTTTTCAAATACTCCCCTGCCTGGCCTGCCGGCGGGCTTTTCTGGAACCTGTTAACAATAAAAAAATGTGTTCACATTCGGTATTTCAGCAACGCGCACCGAAGATGCAAGAAATCAGGAAGCTGTTGCGACACGACCAATTAAAAAAGCTTAAACCGCTGTTGCCTGGCAAGGCCAGTGACAGAGGTGTGACAGCGCTTGTCTGGCTTCATTACCATGGCTGCGTGGGCCGTAAGCGTTTCTCAAGGAGGCAACATCAGGAAACAGCGTGGTCGATGCACGTACCACAGATGGATTAACAAAGGCCGCATGGTCCTTGCCCTCGCAACTGGCGCGAGTCAAACGGGTGGCAGTTTGTAACGAGGTTTCGACAATGTTCATGGGTATTTCCATTCTACGTTGACTGATTGCCACCTCAGCCTTCTACGAAAGATCTTGAACACGTAAGGACTGAGTACAAGACTCATCCTAACAATAGCTCAAAAGAATTTTTTACCAAATTATTCAACAATTTTTATTATTTATAGAAAAATTTTCTATAAATAATAAAATATGAACAAAATTGATCTAGGATATATTTCACGTGATCGTATTTCCAGCACCAATTAATTCAAATGCTGAATGTACATACATTTTATTGACTGTGTGGCCAGCTTGTTGCCTGTTTGTTGCCCGCTTGTGGCCCGCTTGTGGCCAGCTAACACGCCCTAGATGTTGCCCATATACGACACTGGAATTCTTTCCAGCAAGCCGCTGCCATAAATTGCATCTGAATTCATGTCGTCCAGATAGATGTAACCGATATGGCAGTGACAGGTGGCCTTGCTGCAAGTCTCTTTTTTGAGCATGCTGGCCAGAGGATCGGTGAAAATATTACCCTTCCTGGTTTTGATGAAGTGGCAGCGGAACAGGTCGCCATTGCCTTCTATGGACACGACTTCATCTCCCGCCTTACATGCCTTGCCCATGCTTTCATACCAGGGCAGGTTCAACCTGAACAGATGGTCGATATCTTCCAGAAAGCTGATTTCTGCCTCACTATAGTAATCAGGTTTCCGCTTGTAGGCGTTGATCCACATGTAGATATCTTGCGGCAAGCGCTGACGCAAGGCCGTGATTTGCGGGAAATGCTGCTTCAGCCCCACCACGCCTACACTGTGACGTATATGCATGGCGCTGAGCACATCCGATTTTTCGATGAATTTATCTTCGCTGACAAAGTCGGGATGATAGGTAGTCCACAACGCTGTCGTCTGCGCGTTGCAATGTGATAGCCATTGCGGATTCCAGGCCAGATTGGTTTGCGCAGCCACTTTGCGAACATGGGGCAGATGCGACAACCGTATCACTGCTTCCTGATACCATTTACGTACCAGGGCTTCGCCATAGGGTGTAATAAAAATTTCCATGGGATAGTCAGCGCTGCTGTTGTTCTCTACCCAGTCGACAAATCTGTCCAGGTCTTTTTTATCCAATGCCTGCATTTCCCTGCTGTTCTTTTCTTTGGCGAAGGGACAGTATTCACAACTGTAGTTGCAATCGGTCAAGTGTCCGCGATAAATCACTTTCAGGCTCATCTTGGTACATACTCCTGCATCTTGTGTTTGACTGCTGACGAAATAAACCAGTGACCGATCAGGTCAGAATAGGCCATGCCGTCACCATGCAACTGCAAGCGGCCTGCCACTTCTTGCGCCAGCCCCATTTCCACAAGCATAGACAATTCAGGAAAATCAGCATGTGCCGACGTGGTAAACAGGGACTGATAATGTGCCGCGTCCAGCCCTTCGACCTTCAACAGTGATTTGATCAGGTAACGCCGCTTTCTGTCATCTTCAGACAAGCGAATGCCGTAACTTGCGGTCATGAAATCGGCACGCTCTTTTGCCACATAATCATTGATGATGGCTGCCACATTCGGTTTGGATACTGCATATTCTGTCGAATAATGCACAGCTGTCGTATAAGACCTGGCATTGGTGCCCAGCCCTATCATGCCGTCTTCCTGGCATGAATATTCCGAGCTTTCACGCAAGCCAGCAACTGGCCGGCGAAACAGGCGCATTGAATCCTGCACATAGCCATGCGCCTGTAAAAATTCGCGTCCTATGCGATACAACGTGGTACGTGTGTCTTCAACCTGGGTATTGCCACGTTTTTTGAACAGCGTCGTCAAAGGACGCACATACAGGGGATACAGAAATATTTCTGTCGGTTGAAATTGCACTGCTTTTTTTAACGAAGCCAGCCAGGTGTCCGGCGTCTGCCCGGGTATGCCGTAAATCAGATCCAGATTAAAGATCGGGAACTGGTAGCTGTTGATTTTTTCCAGCAATGGCTCCATCACGGCCTCTGGCTGCACGCGCCCTACTGATCGTGCTTCGGCATCGATAAAGCTTTGTATGCCTATGCTGATACGCTGCACACCGTGCTGTGACAGGCAAGTCAGTTTTTCATCATTGATGGTGTCGGGAGAAATTTCAAATGAACCTGGTGTGTTTTTCAAGTCCAGCCCCAAGGTGTTGGTATAGACAGAAAATAATTGCTCCAGTTGGCTGACTTCCAGATGACTGGGCGTACCGCCGCCAATTGCATATCCGGCAAAACTGAATTCGCCCAGAGTATCGCGTGCCACTTCGGCTTCCAGTTGCACTTTCTTCAGATACAGGCTGACCAGGTCTTCTTGCGGGTTCGAGACTGTGAACAAATTGCAGAAGGCGCATTTCATGCGGCAAAATGGAATATGCGTGTACAGATATAGAGAGCTCTTCTTCTCTGGTGCCCACAGGGTCTTCAAATCCAGTTTTTGCTCGAATGGCCGGTATGCCGTCTTGTGCGGATACGAATACAGATAACTTTGAAAGCGATTACTTTCTTCCAGATAGCGACGAAAGCTCATGCCAATATCAGTCATGACAGGCTCCCTTTCGGCAGCAGAAAATCGGCATAGGGAATGGTCCAGACTTTTTCATGTCCCAGCCGGTGTCCGGTATAACCGTCTTCACCATAGGTCGTGCCATGATCAGAACAGAGTATGACAAATGTGTCGCCACGCTGATTCATTTCCTGGAACAAGGGCGGTAACTGGCTATCGATATAACGCAGTGCAGCGGCATGACTGGCCAGGCTGTCACCGGCAGAACCCGGCAGGTAATGACAGTTTGGCTGATGCAATGCAGATAAATTCATAAATAAAAAAACTTGTTGTCCGGATTGCTGCTGCAATAGTTGGATGGCAAACTCGACCTGATGTCTGGTCGAATCTGGATCTGTTACGCCAAATTCTGGCTGCCAATAGCTTTCCTGGAAAAGATTGGGCAAGACACAGGACAGTGGATTCTGTTTCTTGAAAAAGCCGACGCCACCGATGCAAATGGTGCGATACCCCAAACCCGAAAAACCGGAAACAATATCAGGCGTATCGAAAGCATAGCTGTGCTCACCTGTGGTTTCACTACCAGCAAACCGTAGAGAGAACAATCTTTCATGCAAACCAGGGCGTGCGGGTGTCGGCAAAAAGCCGGCAAAAAAGGCACAATGGGATGCATAGGTGAAAGAACCGGGTGCATGGCGTTCTTCCCAGCCAGCAGGCAATAGGCTGGCGAGAAAAGGCAGGCGTCCAGCGGTAAACTCGGCCTGGGCGACATCGTAACGCAGGGTATCAAAGGTAATGAAAAGGAAGTTGGCCTTGCCAACTATTGTATTCATATTCTTCATATCAGGCATGTCAGCACCTCTTCCAGCGCATGGATGCTGCTGATTTCCCGGTCAGGCAAGGTGGGCCGGTCAGGCACCTGCACCTTGTAAGGATTGATGAAAACGGTCTTCAATTGCAAAGCCATTGCAGGCTGCATGTCATTGAGATCATCATCCCCTATCATGACAATCTCGGTATGCCTGCAAAAACCAAGCGCGTGCGCGTACAGCCTCAGGTCCGGTTTGTGATAGCCAACTTCAGCAGAAATAAAGATGTGCTCAAAAAATTGACTGAGCCCGGCACTCTGCAACTTGCGGCCTTGCATGCTGGCAGAGCCGTTGGAAATAATCATGAGTTGGTATTGCGATGAGAGCCGCTCCAGCATATCCGCCAACAACTTATCTTCTTGCACAAAATCCGGTAGCATCAAATGATCTGCCCACAAAGTATCTGCGGTATAGGGAAGGTGGGGATAGCGTTGCAATATTTCCTGACAAAACAGGCTGCGATCTTTTCGTCCATGGCCATCAAGCGCAAGAATATTATCCCTTACGCTTGCCGCATCTTCGTCAGCAAACGCGCTCTGATTCCTGTCCGTGAAATCTTGCACATAGCGCTGGAAAGCGGCATCCCTGTCTATCAGGGTATTGTCGATATCAAACAGCAAGGTGGCTTTTTCAATGTTCGCCATGGCCGCCTCCTTGCCGTCTGAGGACAGCATTAATTTCCGCCAGGTAGGTGCTTTCTGCATCATGCAAGAGATTAGGCAATAAATCACCAAAGGCATTGGCTTCCAGCAGTACAGGTGGCCGCCCATCCCTGGGCAATAATATGTCCAGCCCGGCATACAGAGATAGCGGGAAAGCCTGCATGGTGTTTTCTACCAGTGCACCAATAGCTTCCCAGGTCGACGGCGACAGTTCAAGCTCGTCCACCGCGCAGCGTTGGTTGCCCAAATGCAGATTGGTCATGGGGCCACGGCTTAATCTGGCAATGGCATGACGGCGCTTGCCGGCGATGCCCATTACACGCAAGTCGTAAGAGCTGCCTTCATGGCTGGCCTTGGGTATCCAGCGCTCTGTCAATGCACCCTGGTCAAACAAAAAATCCAGCACGGTTCGTATGGTGTCACGTGCAGTATATTTTTTTACTTTCAGGGAATTGTAAAAGCGCACACCATCCATGCCATCCACGCCATCCACGACTTCCACCGTAGAATAAGCCTGTTCACGACCGTTTTTTTTATTGTATTCATAGGCCACCACACCGGATGCTGATGAACTGGAATTCAGCTTGATAAAGAAACGGCTGGCCTGCTGCTTTTCCACGTATGCAAAAAATTCGTCGTAGCAGGTGAATATCGGACAGGCGGGCAAGGTATGCTGCTGCAACAATTGCTTGCACAGGGGTTTGTTGAACATGCTGACGATATCCGTCGGGTGATTGAACCAGCTAACATTTCCGGCACGCTGGGCTATCGATGTCATCAATTGAGAAAAGCCCTGAAACCATAGCCGTGGATGATAGATTCTGCCGCGCTCGTCTTCCAGCGCCAGTGCATTTTCCAATCCGCCCAAAGCAAGTATTCTTTTTTCGACTTCAAAGTTTTCGCCTGGTGACTCTATCCTGACGGTGACTTCATTCGTCGATGCCTCGTCCGATACCTCACCTAATACCGCATCCAGTACGCGGACATCATTCAATATGTCCAGATAAGGAATGACGCGGGCGGTTTCCAGCCCGGCTTCTTGCAATGCTTCCTGAAAAAAAAGTACACGCCTGTTTTCAGGATTGCCTATTACTACAAATGAAGAAGGCTGGCGCATCAAACGCTTATTCCGTCACCGCGGGGTAACGCCAGTCATCATCATCGCTGGTTTGCTGATCCGTTACATCTACCAATATGGGCAATTGCTTGAATTCCTTCATCATTTCATTGGACAGGTAGTGGTAATGCAGATCCAGTTTCTTCAGTCCACCGATTTTTGTGCTATCCAGCAAGACACGCCCGCCTTCATCACTGAGCGTACCCATGGACAGGTCCAGCGTTTCCAGTTGGTCCAGCACCGTGGCTTCCGCAATCACAGCCGCGACCTCATTGGCGATGCCGCTGTCGGCCAGGCCCAGATAGGTCAGCTTGGGAAACAAGCCCTTTTGCATCAGGGGACGCAGATCATCTATCGTCGCGTCAAAACCATAATCTTCAACACCAAGGTAAAGCAGAAGATATTCAAGATTCGGCAAATCTGCAGTGGCAATGGTTGCGATGATTTTTTTCGGCAGCCCGCCACACTCTATGGTCAGTGCTTTCAGCTTGCCATGCTTCAGGGGCTGGGATGACAGTTCCAGACCTGTAGAGCCCTTGATGTGCAAACGTTCCAACGCCGGGAAGGCCGTAAAAATAGTGGTGTAGTCCCCCTGATTAATCCAGGAAATTTCGCATTCCTCAGAATCCATGTCGCCGACAAACAATTCTTTCAAATCAGGCAGCTTGCCATGGTTTTCCACCAGCAAACCCAGGGCATCTTGCGGTCCGTTTTCATACGCGTCTTCCCAGGCAGCGATGACCAGTGATTCCACATCGGTGGCCTGAGTCGTTTCCAGAAAAGCCGATACCTTTTCTGACAAGGTCTTGCCGTCTTCTGCCTCGTCATAGCTCACGCCTATACGCCGTGCGATTTTCTTTGCACTGGCATCCGTCTTTTGCACATAGCCTTTTTTGGTTTTTTCGGCGATCAGCTTGTCCATTTCTTTTTGTGCTTTTTCTGCGGACTCGAAATTGCTGATCTTTTCCTGCCCGGCAGTACCGATTTTTCCGTACTTCACAGTCAGCGTGACGCCTTCCAATTCCACTTGCCAAAATTTGTATGATTTGGAATCCTGGTATTCAAAGTAATGTTTCATCGAATAGCGCCTTTAAAATTTGCGGGTGTAGATGGGGTCAGATGGAGCTGGGTTGAGCAGGGATCAATGTCAACGTATGCAAATGCACAAATATCTTGCCTTTAAAACTACATAGTTACTCGCGTACCACCCCTTGTCAAGCAAGAAAATCAATTGTTACACAGCGCAGTTTCGCTACCTCTTTCTCCTATGATAAATGCATGAAAATGAGCACAAGGTTGGGCGAACTTATTTACCGCCAAACCATCACATTCAAAAATAATTGAAAAGAAAATTAGGCATTTTCAAATTAAGCGTGTATATTTCGCCTTGTACTTGAATCAAGTCCTTAATTTGTTGGTCCCAATTCCGCATAGCTTTATCTCTCTGGCTGTTCTGTCTTTTCTCCACCGGTTTTATCACTTGCTTACAAGTGCCCCCTCGGGCAATGTTGCCTATGGTCTTATCAAAAGGAAAAAAACATGAGTACTCAAACAGGTGTAGTTAAATGGTTCAACGACGCTAAAGGTTTCGGCTTTATTGCTCCTGATGCAGGCGGTGCAGATTTGTTCGCCCACTTCCAGGACATACAATCCAGCGGCTTCAAAAGCCTGAGCGAAAACCAGCGCGTTTCGTTCGAACGTACTGCCAGCCCTAAGGGCGACAAGGCAAGTAACATTCAAGTTCTGTCTTAATCAGAATTGAATGATGGGTCTTTACCGACCCAGGAAAAAAACAAGAGTCTTTGCCTGTCAGGCCAGCGGTGTGCAGCGGTTTAAAATCGCCCCGCCATCCTGACGGTGCAACAGTCTCCAAGTTTGTTCAGTTGCAACACTTTCTGTAGTCTGAAATTTACCGGCCAGTACCACCATGCAGATAGCATGGGTTGCTGGAACAGTCTGCAAAAAGTGAATGCGACAAACCCTTCATCTGTCAATCTTCGTCCAGTACGAATAATTGATGCGCAGAATGATACTTACCGGCCAATGGCACCACGCAGATAGCATGGGTTGTTGGAAAATGGTATTGTCGTTAAAGGGCGCACTGTTGATCAGTGTCCCCTGTGAACAACACCACAGAGTAATTTCAGTCTACTCCGTCGCGCCTTCATTCTCACCGGCCGGATTTGTGCGTATGTGCAAACTGGAAAATGGTGTAGTGAAGTGTTGAAGGACCTCATTCGTGGTAAATCCTGTCGTGACATGATTCATTTCACTGGCCGACCGGACAAGGCAACTCAAACCCACATTGCACCGCGCAGATAGCACGGGCAATGCCCAGTCGATGGCACCATGCAGATAGCATGGGTTGTTGACGAGTTGCCAGAATGTAGAGATGCCCGCCCCAAGGTTAAGACCGAAGGCGGGCTTTTTCCTTTTTCAAGACAGCTTTTTATGGTGCTGACTTCAAAAAATCCTTGACTGCTGCCACGGTCGCGGCCGGGTCTTCTTCATGCGGTACATGGCCTAGCTGTTCAAACATCACCAGTTTGCTGCCTGCTATATCTCGCTGAAACCATGTGGCGTTTTCCGGCGGGATCAGATGATCTTTTCCTCCCCAAATAATCAGTGTCGGCATCTTTATGTTTTTGATACTGGCTGCCTGTGCACCGTGATCAAGTTGACTGAAGCGCAGCCTTAGCGCATGACGATTACCGGCACGCAGTGTCATGGCCTGATAACGGTCAACCAGGTCTGCGGTCACCTTATCGGGGTCACCATACACATTTTTCACACTGGCTTCCATCATATGACGCGGTAGGGTATGTTCCATCAGCCAGCCTGCCTCGGGCATGCGCGCCAGACGAAAACCCAGCGGCATGGAAGTCGGTGTAAACGCGTAGCCACCGGCATCCACCAGGATCAGCCGCTCCACCCTGTCCGGTGCAGCCACTGCCACCTGCCAGGCGACTTCTCCCCCCAGGGAATTACCAGCGATGATGAAGTGCTTGACATGCATGGTGTCCATCAAGTCCAGGATAAATTTCGCATAGGTCGGGCTATGATAATCATCTTCAAAGTTGGGGCCAGTCAAACCGAATGCAGGAAGATCCATGCTGATGACGCGTCGCTGGTTTTTCAGCGCCGCTACCCAGCCTTCCCAGGTATGCAGGCTGGCCGAGGTGCCATGGATGAGTACCAGCGGCACCGGGTCATCCCGCCAACCCTCGTCACGCACATGAATGGGTAAGCCTTTCACGGCAATGAATTGCGAAGGTGCAGGTGCCCAGCGCGGCAAAAGTTCTTCGACCGGTTTGTCCGGTGCCCAGGTCAGCAAGATGGCAAAGCACACAATGCTGAACAGCAGCATGACAACGCCCAGCACGATCAGGGTAATCCGCATGGGCAGGCTTAATAATTTTTGCATGCTGCACTTTCGGGGAAATAACGAAATTTTATCGAGATATTCACAATGCACTCTGTCAGAAAGTAGCGCAAGTCCTGACGCCATCACCTGTTGGGTCTTGGCGGGTGGAAAGATATCAGCCAGAAATAATCTGCTTGTGCATGCGCCTGACCGGCGCATCCACACCACCCGGCAAATGCAACATGATGTCTTCCACGGCTTCAAAACCGCAGGCCAGGTATAGCGGCACACCGGGCATGGTCGCCACCAGTTCCAATGCGCTAAACCCGGCAGCCAGTGCCTGCACACTGCAGTGTGCCAGCAGCATGCGCCCGAGGCCACGGCGTGCAGCCGTGGGCGTGACAAAAAATGCGCGTATGCGTGCCGCTTCGGTCGCCGGGTCCAGCAAACTGTCTTCGCCGTGCTTGGCCTGGTCGCCACCAAACAAGGTTTTGCGCTTGCTCCAGCCACCGCAGGCCAGCATTTTCCCTTGCTCTTCAACAATGAAATAGGTACGGTCGGTCAGCAACTGCGTATCAACACCAAATACGTGCTGGAGCATGGCTTGTGCCTGTAGCGGCGTATAAAACGAGTCACTAAGTTCTATCGACGATAAGGCAATCAGATCCTGCATGGCTGCAATGTCTCCATGTTCAGCGCAACGGATAGTGAAATCTGTGTTCATCAGATACTCCTTTGTTGTCATACGCTACCTGCAAGTCCGCAAGATTTGTCAAATGCTGTCATGTTAATGTACAAACTCAATTCAACAATACAACAGGACATTACCATGCAAACACAGCTACAGGACATCAGCGGCTTTCAGGTCAGCGGCTTGCAGGTCCGTACACGCAATACCAATGAAACCGATCCATCCACAGCCAGAATCGGCCCGATGTGGGGTGAATTTTTTGCCCGGCAACTGGCGGACAAACTACCAAACAAAGCGGCAGATGCAAAAATCTATGGGGTCTACTCCAACTACGAATCGGATGCCAGCGGTGAATTTGATGTCACGGCTGGCGCGGCAGTATCAGCGGCGGCAGACGACTTTGCCACGGTCAGCATCAAGGCTGGCAAATACCTGGTATTTTCCTGTGAAGGTGAGATGCCTATGGCAGTGATTCAGGGCTGGGGCAAGGTCTGGTCGTATTTCACCAGCAATACAGAACACGAACGTTGTTACCAGACAGATTTTGAAGAATATCTGGGGCCACAGCAAGCTGCCATCTACATCGGTATAAAATAAGTTCAGCCCATATTAATGGAAGCCCAGCATGCCTGCCAACCCAGCCCCAAGCTATGAACGACGACTGAGCCGCGTCACCAATTATCTGCATGAACATCTCGACGAAGACCTTGATTTGAACAGGCTGGCTGAAATTGCCTGCATGTCCCCCTATCACTGGCACCGCATCTACCGTGCGATACATGGTGAAAGCGTGGTGGCGACTGTCAAGCGTTTGCGCCTGCAAAGAGCCGCCACGCTGTTGGCGCGTAGCAGCATGGCGATAGAACAGATTGCCGAATTTTCTGGCTACCCGAATCTGCAATCCTTCACCCGTATCTTTGCATCGGTGTATGGCCTGCCACCGGCACGCTACCGCAAGGAAGGCAGTCATCAGCAATTCCCCTTGCCGGATGAACTCAGCGCCGATCTGCATTTCCCGGTCAACCTGACGACCATCGCTGCCCAGCAATTACTCAGCATAGATAATCTTGGCAGTTATATGGGTATCAGCAAGACCTTTGATATCTTGAACGGATGCGCCGCATCGCGACAATTGTTCAGGCCAGATACGCGCTGGATAGGGATTTATTATGATGACGTGATGACGGTGGATGACGACAAGCTGCGTTCCAAAGCCTGCATCAGCGCGCCGCAACCACTGCCGGAACTGGCCTTGCAGGCCCCGCTGTCGGTCACCGAACTGCGCGGCGGTAAATATGCAGTACTGACTTACAAAGGCCCTTATTCCGACATGCAGCCGGTGTATCGCTGGTTCTTTGGTGTCTGGCTGCCTGCATCCGGCGAAGAAATCGACGATGCGCCGCCGTTTGAAGAATATCTGAACAACCCACGCGATACGGCACCAACGGAATTGCTGACGAATATCTATATGCCCTTGCGTTAAAAATATCGGGAATTTGTTTCACTCAAGGTAAAGCCCGTTCTGATACCTGCATCGGTATCCGGTGGGCAGCGTCACCTTACCAGACTCTCCAATACAGACATCCAGACTGTCTTTTGCCCATACCTTATTTAGGTGGTGGATTTTTTGGCGTAGATGCAGGATTGCCACCCGGCGTACCCGATTGCAGGCGCTTGACCGTCACGGCCTTGCCTTTCTTTTTGCAAGGTTGATCTGACCATACCAGCTTGCCATCCACTTCACAACGAAACACCGCCGTCTGTGCAAAACTGGCCAAGGGGAAAGCCAGTAGCAGCAAGACGACGCTTAATTTCTTCATGACAAGTACCGGGATAAGATGTGAACCGCATTATAGATTCATATTAGGTGCCGCTATCCAGATTTACCACGCTTTTCCGGAGTATATTTAATCGGCACATTATTCGACATACCTCTCAGAACCTTTGCTTACGACCTATAGCGAGCGAATAAAACCGCAATATGCGTCCACCACATCGGTGCGGCGCATCATGCCATTGTGACCGCCACCTGGACTGACCATAAAACGTTTGTCAGCAGTAGGCATCGCGTCATACACCTTGCGCCCCAAAGCCAGCGGCGTAACCTGGTCCTGATCCCCGACCAGGACCAGGCTCTTGCCACGATAAGCGCCAACAGCACGGGTATTGTCTATGTCCTGCAAGGCCGGACTCAGTTCGATGGTGACGAAAGGTTTGGCATACCAGGGCGTATTCGCCAGTGCCCAATCCATGGCATTGCTTGCCGTTGATTCCAGCACCAGGCCATCCAGTTGCCGGTTTTGCGCCACATAACCGGCAATAAAGCTGCCCAGCGACTGCCCGTGCACGATCAGTTTGCCGGTGGTCTGCGCCCTCGCATAATCATAGATACGCAAAGCGTCTGCCTGCATATTGGCAACGGTGGGCTGACCACTGCTACGCCCATAGCCGCGATAATCAAAGCTGAGAAAATTCGCCCCGCATTGCTGCATGGCAGGCAGCAGGTATTTTGCGCCGTCATCCAAATGGAACATATTGCCGCCAAAATACAGCACACTGACCTGCGCCTGTTTCAACTGTATGCGTATTCCCTGCAAAGTCACCTTATCGCTACTGTCCAGACGCCAATCGGTCAGTTCGGCATTCGCGGCCATTTGCTGCAGGCTGGCCGCATCCAGTTGCTCGGCAGCACGATAACCGGAACGGCTGTCCGGATGAATGAACTGGTTTTCATTCACCTTCACACTCATGCAGGCAGACAAACACAATGCTCCAAAACACATCAATACCTGGCCCAAGCTCTTGAACAAGTGGTGCATCATTACTCCTTAGTAACCTGTCTACGATCTTACTGCGCCTGCGCAATCGGAGTCCAAGCGGGTCTCATGTGCTGCTCAAAATGCTCATGTACCAGAGTACATTCCGCTTTTTGCGCTGCGTTTTTATTACCCTTACTCCGCTGACGCCCGCTCGCTACAGATCGTAAACAGGTCCTTACAGTTTGTCGGCAACTCCATTACAATTAAACTATAACAGAAATAAATTACTGTGAAACGATAATTTATAATCACAAGGCAACTATTTATGAAGATAAGCAGACTATCTGGCCTGATCCGGCCTTTATTATTACTTTGTGCAGCCACGGAAGTGGCTTTCTTTATTCTGGCCTGGAGTAACACCCTGTTAAGTCTGGGTACCTGGTCCATGCATGTCGCGGCCAAGGGCTTGCTCATCGAGCAGATGCGTACCATGTCTACCATGGAACGCGGTATGGGTGTCTTGCTGGGTCTGCCGGCATTGCTGTGCATGTTGTACGGGCTGTGGAACCTGGACAGATTGCTGGCAGGCATGCATCAAAAAAACCTGTTTTCCTTGCAGAATATTGCGCGCCTGCGGACATTTGCCGGTACCCTTGCCCTGTCAACCCTGTTGTCCATCGCAGAAGTGCCTGCCCGCATAGCTGCAATGCGGATATTGCCAGGGCAACATGACAGCAGTTTCTCGGTATCTGTATCTTCAGAAGAATTGATACTGCTGCTGGTATGCATCGCCTTTTACCTGATCACCGGCATGATGCATGAGGGTCGCAGGCTGGCAGAAGAAAATGAGGGCTTCATCTGATGTCCATCATCATCAACCTCGATGTCATGCTGGCCAGACGCAAGGTTAAATCCAAGGAACTGGCCCAGTTTGTCGGCATCACAGAGCAAAATCTGTCCCTGCTCAAGTCAGGCAAGGTAAAAGGCATACGCTTTTCTACCCTGGAAAAAATTTGTGAACGCCTGAATTGCCAGCCTGGCGACATTATGGAATGGGTCAATGACGGCCTGTCATCTGAAGACGAAGCTGATACCGGCAAATAGCGACACAGCACATCACGCCAAAACCGCTTATGATGCGCTGCACGATAGGCACTTGCCTTGTCAGGGAACGTTTACTCTGTCTGACAGTCATATTGTTTTTCTTTAGGAGAGTCTGAATGAAACAGTTTTTGCTCGCTGTAAGCCTGTTGGCAGGTATAGGTGCCAGTCAGGTATCCCTGGCTGATGATGCCCTGAAAGCCGCCATCGCCGGTCCACAACGCACACCATCCAATGCTGTACGCGACAGTGCGCGTCACCCTTATGATACCCTGACTTTCTTTGGTATCAAGCCGACCATGACGGTGGTTGAACTGTCCCCTGGCGGTGGCTGGTATACAGAGATCCTGGCCCCCTATTTGCGCGACAACGGCAAGATGATCGCCGCCCTGGGTGACCCCGCAACCAGCAAGGGTGCAGCCAGCTTCAAGCAAAAACTGGATGCCACGCCTGCGGTCTATGGCAAAGTACAAATGGGTGTGTTTGCCCCCCCAGCCAAGCTCGACTATGCCGCCAAAGGCAGTGTCGACATGGTACTGACTTTCAGGAATATCCATAACTGGATAGGCAATGGCGAACCTGCCATGAAAGCCCTGTTCCAGAGCGCCTATGACAGTCTGAAACCTGGTGGTGTGTTTGGCGTGGTTGAACATCGCCTGCCGGCAGCCAAAACCCAGGATGACAAAGCCAGCACGGGTTATGTGCATGAAAGCTATGTCGTCCAACTGGCTGAAAGCGTAGGCTTCAAACTGGCTGCAAAATCTGAAGTCAATGCGAACCCAAAAGATAATGCTGATCATGAAAACGGCGTTTGGGCTCTGCCCCCCACTTTTGCCAACAAGGAAAAAGACAAGGCGCAGTATGAAGCCATTGGTGAAAGCGACCGCATGACCTTGAAATTCGTCAAACCTTAATATTCGGAATACATGCCTGTACCCGATGACAGGCAGGATATTGAAATTATGGCGGCAAAGGCAGTAAGGGCCTATCATGGCACTACTGCCTTTTTTATTTCACGAGTACACGATGTTCAGTATCCCCCTTTACCGTCTCCCCCTCATACTGACCATGCTGGCTGCCAGCGTGCCGGCCCTTGCGCTGGATCGCTATGTAGTCGATAACGAGCATACCTTCAGCAGCTTTGAATACAAGCATTGGGGCTTGTCCATGCAGCGCGGACGTTTTGACAAAAATACCGGCACCATAGAAATCGACACCGAAAGCAAAAGCGGCAGCCTGCAAATCAACATTGACGCCGACTCCATCAATACCGGTTCAGACACGTTCAATAAGGTATTGCGCTCAGACGGTTTTTTTGACGTGCAAAAGTATCCCCAGATATCCTTTCAATCCAGCAAGCTGATTTTCAATGAAGATAAACTGGTGCAAGTAGAAGGCGACCTGACCATACGCGACGTCAAACGACCGGTAAAAGTCGACATCACCCACTTTGAATGCCGCTTCATGATCCTGTACCTGAAGCGCGCCTGTGGTGCCAATGGCTATACCAAAATCTTGCGTAGTGATTATGGGGTGGGACGCTATGTCCCCTTTGTCAGTGACGAAGTGACTTTATATTTTAGCGTAGAAGCGATCAAGGAATAAGCTGCATCAGGCGTAGCGAATGACGATGGCACCAGCAACAGCCAGCAAGATTGCCGCCAAACGGCGAGCCGAAATTTTCTCATGCAAAAGCCAGGCTGCAATGGCAGTTGCAAACAAAATGGAGGTTTCACGCAATGCCGCAATCGCAGCCACTGGTGCCTGTGTCATGGCCCACAAAGCCAGGCCGTAAGAAGCTACCGAGCCGCCACCACCTATCACGCCCATGACGCGTTTGCCTTTGCTGTAGGCAAAAAATGCCCGCCTGTCTTTTACCACCATCCAGGTCAGCAAGACCAGCGCTGTCAGCAAAAATATCCACATGGTGTAAGCAGCAGGTGCCCCCGATTTACGGACACCCAAGCCATCGACGAGAGTATAGCCAGCGATGAAAACTGCATTTAACAAGGCAAAGCTACGGCTGGATAAGTGTCTGCCCTGCGACGCAGCTTGCGGCTGACCAGACAGACTCAGTCCTATGATGCCCAGCACCAGCATGGCCAATCCCAACCAGCGCAAGGCAGGCACTGCCTCGCCGATAATGCTGCCACTGGCCAGTGCCACCAACAGGGGTGCGGTGCCACGCATCAAAGGATAAGCCTGGCTCATGTCACCAACACGGTAAGCCGCGGCCAGCAGGTAAAAATACACTACCTGCAAAACAACCGATGCCAGCAGATACATCCAACTTGCTACGTCCGGCTGTCTGACAAAAGGTAACAGGACAGCGCATACCAACCCTGCGCCACTGGTTACCAAGACTGTATTGTAGTATTTGTTTTCACCAACCTTGATGGCAGCATTCCATGCTGCATGCAAGAAAGCGGCGAACAGGACGATAGCGACAACAAGCGTGGACATAAGTACGATGGATCAACTCTGATGAGGCTCCAGCTAACGCAAAGCAACGATATTAACATTGCCCGCATCCGGATTGCTGCTGGCTTTTTCGTGACCGATAAATTTCAATTGTGCTGACTGGGCGTCCCATAACATGGCTGAACCGTCATACGGGCTGCGCAAAGCCATCGGGGCATTCGCAAGATAAGCAGGTATATCCGCATCAGGGATTTTTTTATGCCATATCCCGGTCTGCAAACTGACCAGACGCAGATATGCATCGGTATCCCTGCTCTTGCCAATATAGGTCATAGCATAGTCAGGTATGCCTATCTGCATGAGAATTTTTCCAACCGGATTGTAGATATGCCCAAGGCAAAAGGAAATACCGCTGCTACCTAATTTTTCACGCAGCCTGATCAACTGATTTTTCGTTACGCTGACGTCTGCGGATGGTTTTTTGGCCGTATCTACTATCAAAGACCAATCATCGGCGACCATATTGCTTGTGGCATTTTTCTGAAAAGAGAACCCACCCAGCACATTCAATGGCCAGGGAGGACTATCTGATTTATCTTGCGTCTTCGCCAAAACTGAACGCATGTTCTGGAACAAATTCACTTGCACACTAGCTTCATATAAAAAAGGGCGCTCCAGGCTTTGCTCTTCTTCACTCATTGGTTGTACCAATGTGTTGATGCGACCAGCGTAGTGTTCCAGTTGCACTGGATATAAAACCAGCAGCTCACTGACGGTACGTGCCTGTTTGCGTATCGCAGTCTGTAGTACCATTTTAGAAATCAGACTGGTACTGTTTTTCAACATGACTCTGAGATAGTGGTCATTACTTTCCAACAGTTGCAAACCCGTATTCATCTTGCCATCCGCCACATCAAAACTGGCTTGTGTCAGCAGCAAATCAATCGCACGGGTCAAACTAACATAGGTTGGCAGGCTGGCATTGAAAGACGGTATCAGGTGTTCTTCATAGTCACCCATTTTCCGCATTAATGCGTAACGTTCTGCCAGTACCTGATTGTTGGCCATCTGTAGAGTCAGTTCTGCACGTTGCGCCAGATCCATCTGTACACAGTTTTGTATGGTTTGCTTGCAGCGCTTATTATTCCAGTCAAAAATCAGGTTTTTTTCTTCCACATCAAAAAGGGGATGGGCATGGTTCGTATAATAGACTTTATCTTTCTGATACAGTGTCTGTTCAGCTTGGGTTTTCTCGGCACCTGCCTTCAGCAGGTCGGTACCCAGCGGCGCATGCATCGCCACCAGGATATAAAAACCGTTCTGTGCATCGGGAACATGGAATTGTTGCTCACGCATTAGTACTTGCACCTCTGGCTTTAAGGTTTCATCATTCCAGTTAATGGCAATGAATGCCGCCAGCAGTGACAAAGCGATCAAAGCGACCACCAGAAAGATTCTCAGAATCCAGCGCCCCATTGTTTTCAACTTTTGTTGGTAGTTCGGTTTGATCTGCCTGGCATGGCCAGCGAGCGCATTTGACATAAATGGTTTAAGGTAGGTTTATCAGGCATGTCCCACCAAGCATATGTAGCGGGACATATAATTGTAGCCTGCATCTGCATGGGACCACGTGCGGATTATCGGTATCCATATACGCTAAGTCTACGGTTAAATTGAAAAATAAATACCGTTTGTATAATCCATCTGTGGCTTTTGAATAAACGCATTTCTTATAAATATCTACGCAAAAATGTCGACTATCTTACGTCTTGCCCTGACAACTGATTATGCCATCATCGCCAGTTGGATAAATGATCCCAAAGCTTGTGCCCGTTGGGCCGGGCCGCAACTGTCCTATCCTTTCACCAGTGCAGATTTACCAGGCTTGCTGGAAAAACCAGACGCACAAGCATTTGTATTAGTTGATGCAGAACAGGCGGTAGTTGGATTTGCCCAATTCTGGCAGCGCGATAAACAGCGTGTGCACCTGGGCCGCATTATCGTGTCCCCGGCAACACGTGGCCTGGGTTATGGCAGGCTATTGTGTGAGCAGTTGATGCAGCGGGCCATCGCAGCCACTGGTTTGCCCATCATCAGCCTGCGTGTGTACCGTGACAATCCCGGGGCGCTGCATTTGTATCGCCAACTAGGCTTTGTTGCGGTAGCAAATGATTCAAATGCAGAGGTACTGGCGATGGAATATCATCGTGGTTAATCAGGCAGCAGACCGTTTATTCGTCAGCAACACCCCAAGCACGACAAAAACGGCACCAAGCAACTGACTGCTTTCGATTTGCTGCCCAAGCACAACGCCCACCAGACTGGCAAAGACCGGTACCAGATTCATATACACTCCCACTTTGGCCGGTCCCATTTCTTGCATGCTGCGGTTCCACCACAAGTAAGGCAAGACCGTACCGAACAGACCCAGAAAGACGATCGCCAGTAAACTTTTTGCATGGGGCATGATAAAGATGTCTGGTGCTTCAGCAAAAGCCAGCAACATCAGCATGACAGCGGCCATACTCACGGTGAGGCTGCTCAGCAATGCGCTGGGTACCTGGCTGGCATAGCGCCGGGGCAGTACACAATACACGGCCCAGCACAGGCTGGACAGACTGACCAGCATATCGCCGTGTGAAATATGCAGGTTCAATACAGCCTGCAAAGAACCGTGAGCGACCACGATCAACACACCAAGTAGCCCCAATAGCAAACCCAGCGCCTGATAAGCCCGTATCCGTTCACGATTCAACAGCGCATTCAGCAAAACGATCAGCCCAGGATTAAACGCCATGATCAGCGCAGCATTGACCGAACTGGTAGCACGTAATCCATAAAACATGAACAGGCTGAAGCCCAGTACGCCAAACACCGCCAATACCAGCAAGATACCCAGATGGGCGCGTATCGCCAGCCAATGTGCACGCAAGGCAGGCAGGGTCAGGCTGGTCAGGACCAGTGCGGCGATACCGTTACGCCAGCTCACCACCGTCAGTGGCGAAAGCTGTTGCAGGGCAAATTTACCGACATGGAACACCGTCGCCCACAAAAACGTGGCACCGAACAGGCGGGCAGTCATCATATTCATCATTGACTCCAAAGCTTTTGATTGCATTACGATTACATTAAGATTGCGTTACTATAGTCATCCAATTTTGAAAAATATATAGCAAAAAATGGCAAAGCATTTTCCAGAAATAGAAAGCCGGGATTTTGACTGGAACGATCTTAAATACGCACTGGCCGTCGCCCGGCATGGCGGGCTCAGTCAGGCAGCCAAGGTGTTGGGCAGCAGTGCCTCCACCGTTGCACGACACGTGCAACAACTGGAGACCGCCCTGGGGCACACGCTTTTTCTGCGCCAGCAGACTGGTTACCTGCTGACAGATGAAGGCAAGGAGGTATTGGACCTGATCATCAATGTAGAAGACGCCTTGCTGGCACTGGAGCGGCGTGACGCGCGGGAAGGTGCCTGCCGCCAGGTCAGCGGCTATGTACGTCTGGCTTGCGCCGAGATGATGGCTGTACACCTGATCACGCCCAGCCTGCCCAAGTTGTATGCCTTGCACCCACACCTGCAAGTGGACTTGGCTGTGGATATCAAGCTGGTTGACCTGAACCGGCGCGAAGCTGACCTGGCATTACGCCTGACCAATCCTGGTGAAAAACCTGGAGAACAGGATTACATCGCTCACGCGATTGGCAGAATGGATTTTGCCGCCTATCGTAGCAAACGGCATGCAGATACAAATCAATATGTGAGCTGGGGCAAGGATTGGGAACACCTGCCCATGGCGCAATGGTTAAAGCAGCATTTCAAAACCCAGCAACCGAGCTTGCTCAGCAATAGTGCCAATGTGCAGTTGCAGGCTGCCAGGGCAGGCATTGGCCTGGCCGTGCTGCCACGCTTTATTGGCGATGCAGATACTGAACTTGTGGAAGTCAGTATCTGCAAAACAGAAATGTTCCGCAATATCTGGCTGGTCTATCACCGTGATTTGAAAGCCAGCACCAGGGTACTGGCGATGAAAGACTTTTTGATCAACTGCATACAAGATCATTTGGAGAAATGATCTTGTTACGTTGGTGTTCAACTAGCCCCTTCCCCCTTAACCAGCGTAAGTGAAAGCATCCACGCTGGTGGTATAGCTGGAACTGGTGACAGTACTGACATACACATATTCACCCTTGGCCTGGGTCGGCGTTACGGTGATCAGCATGTAGCCACGGCGGTAGGTATCGATATACGTAATGTCATCCACCAGCGCCTTGATGGTGCCAGCCAGCGTTGCCGGTGCAACGACTGAGGGTGGGAATACCCCTTCAAAACCGGATGAAGTCACCGACATACCTGCAAATTCCGCACCCACTTGCGTACCGTCAGACATGGTCAGTTTATTGAACCATGCATTGTGACTGTCACCCGACAAGACCAGAAATTTCTTGCCTGCCGTTTTCAATTTCGCGGCTGAATTAAAGACGGCATCACGGGCATTTGGATAACCTTCCCAGTTATCGAAATTGTAGGAAATCTTTGGATTCTTCAGCGGGTCCAGCAAATCTTTTTGTGCCTGAGTCTGTGCTGCTACCGGCGTTCCCTTGGCAGTCAGATAAGCCGTCACAGAGTCCGCGCTCAGATTGGTAACGAGTACCGAGGCCGGCAATTCTATGCGTCCCATGACAGTCTGGTTGCCCAATATCTGCCAGGTTGCTTTGGATGCTGTCATCTGTGTGTCCAGCCAGGCTTGCTGGGTAGTACCCATCAATTGCTTGTTCTTGTTGAAGGCATACGGCAGGAACTTGGTATCCGCAATGTCACGGCCCTGTGCATCCAGTGTGCGATCTGGTGCCTGCTCACGGCCAATGATACGGGTGTCGAGCATGTGCAATGACAGCAGATTACCAAAGTCAAACGAGCGGTAAATTTTCAGTAAATTGCTGGTATCAGGTGAACGTATCGGCATCCATTCATGATAGACCTGGCTGGCCGCTGCCTTGCGTGCGGCCCATGGGCCCTGGGTAACCGGGTCATGATTTTCAGCTCCATCCATCCAGGCATTATTGGCAAATTCATGATCATCCCAGATGGTAATCATGGGCATGCGTGCATGCAGGGCTTTCAGGTAAGGATCAGCCTTGTGCAAGGCGTGGCGGGCGCGGTAATCGGCCACCGTAACGATCTCATTGGCTGGAGCAGAAATGCGGCCAGCCACTTGTGACGCGACTGGTGGATAAACACCATCCTTGTATTCATAAATATAATCGCCCAGATGCAGGGCGAACTGGGCACCAGACGATACTGCACTGTCATAGGCATTGAAATAGCCAGCAGGATAATCACTGCATGAAAACACTGCCAGCTTGACCTGATCGACGTTGCCAACTGGCAGGGTACGTGTACGACCAACTGGTGACACGCTATTATTCGGTGCCACAAAGCGATAGTAATATTCGGTATTGGCGGCCAGGCCGGTCGCATCCACCTTGGCAGTAAAACCTGTGGTTGAACTTGTGGTGACCTTGCCAGAAAACAGCACATTAGAAAAACTTGCGTCAGCAGCCATTTGCCAGGTCAGGTCCACACTGGCATCGGTCGATATCTTGGCATGCGTCCACAGAATCACACGATCAGACAAGGGATCACCACTGGCGACACCATAATTGAAGGCCGCCATTTCTCCATTCAGGACAGTCGAAGAACCGCCGCAAGCTGTCAGAACACCGCCCGATGCCATGACGGCAGCGACAGAAGACATTTTGATGACAAAACCACGTCTGGCGATATTTGCCGGCAGTAGCTGCTGGTCCTTTGGGTCTTCTTGCTGGTCTTTTTTCTGATCGTTTTGCATTTGGCTACTCCCCTGGAAAATGAGAGATAGTAGGACTGCCTTATGTCAGGGATGTGACGCCGACGAAGATTCCTTCAGGAAATTCTAGAGCTGGTTCTCTAACACTTCGCCGGCCACTGCCACACGCTTTCTGAAAACTAGGCATAATGGGTTTTTACAGTCCATCACCCAAGGCTCCCATGATAGAAGTCCACCATTTAAAAGAATCACGCTCACGTCGTATCACCTGGTTGCTGGAAGAACTGGGACTGGACTATACCGTCATCTCGTATGACCGTGATCCCAAGACGCGTTTTGCACCGCCGGAACTGCAAAAAATTCACCCTCTGGGTAAAGCCCCTGTTGTGCGGGATAAAGACCAGACCCTGATTGAATCCGGTGCCATCATCGAATACCTGATCCGTACCTATGGCAACGGTCGCCTGGCACCCGCCGTGGGTACATCTGACTACAACCGTTATGTGCAGTTCCTGCACTATGCCGAAGGTTCGGCCATGTTGCCGCTGCTGCTGAAGCTGTATGTAGGCCGCCTGGGTGACGCTGGTGCACCTCTGCACCCACGTATCAGCAGCGAAGTGGCAAACCATTTCAGCTATCTGAATATGGAACTGGAAGGCCGTGATTACTTCGTCGGCGACAGCCTGACAGGTGCAGACATACAACTGTCTTTCGCCATACAGTCAGCCGTGCGCGGTGCTGGCCGTGAAGCCTTCCCTAACCTGACACGCTTTGTCGATATGGTAGCGGCACGTCCTGCTTATCAAAAAGCAGTAGAAAAATATAGTGAGTAATATTTAGAGGACTGTAACCCTGCGATTGACATACAAGACCGCATACTCTATCTTCTCAATGCGGCGGATCCTGCAAGCTGGCGCTCAAACGCAAGTCCATAGCGCCTCTGCGGGGTTACCCCGCGGGATAAATTTACCTAGAACTCATTTCATCAATAGGGATGAGTGCGAGCAAGGCGATTCGGGATGCAGTGCAAGGCGTGACGCGCAGCTAAGGCTGGTGCCTTAGCAAGCGGCGCAACGTAGCAATGCGCCCGAATCGCCAGCTCCCGGAGGGTTTGCCTCATAACGCGTGCTGGACTGCGTTGGACTCGTTATCAATAGCACCACTATTGACTGCCTCGTCCGCCTTGCCAGCCCACGTTATGAGGCAAACGCATCTCCCCCCTATTGATGAAATGAGTTCTAGCATTTCATCGCGTGAGCCGCCCTGCATTCCATGCAGACAGGCTCACACTTCACGAGACTGGTTGCAGGCTCTCCGCCGCCCCACTATTCACATTCATGGATAAACCAAGTCAGGTCGCCATAGCCATCGCCGATGCATTATTGGCGGGTGAGTCGAGCCACATCGCCCTGATGAAAAACATGCGTTGGGTACTGGGCAAGAAGTGGCCTTGGATACCCGCATTATGCAGAAAAATTGAGCAACAGGCAGGACCGCACTTCCATCATTACAGCCGTCATGAAATGGCTGCATTGGTACTGGCAGATCACGGCTTCATGGATGCCTGGCGTGGTACGGAAAAACCACAAGTCAGACATTACTGTCTGCAAGCTGCCATCACACCTGAAAGACCTGCATGGCTACAAGCGCTGACCCTGCCTGAATTCAACAACTCGTCTGATTTAGCCAGACATCTGAATCTGACCATCAGTGAACTTGCCTGGTTTGCCGATCAATGGCGACAGGATGCACATGCAGCACCACAGCTTGGACACTACCATTATCGCTGGCTGGAAAAAGCATCTGGCGGCTGGCGTTTGCTGGAAGTACCCAAGTCACGCCTACGCACTATACAAAGAAAAATTCTTCAACAAATATTGAACCTGGTGCCGCCACATGCAGCAGCACAAGCTTTTCAACATGGTCGCTCCAGCCTCAGTCACGCGGCAATGCACACTGGGCAACGCGTCGTGGTACGACTCGATTTGAAAGATTTTTTTACGAGTATTCCAGGCTCACGCCTGCATGCCCTGTTTGCCAAATTGGGTTACCCGGAAAAAGTAGCAGGTACGCTGGCACGACTCTGTAGCAACAGGACACCTGTCAGTATCAAGAAACCTGGGGATCCGCTTGCACCGGTCAGTTCAGGTCATTTGTTACGCAGCCCGCATCTGCCGCAAGGTGCGCCAACTTCCCCTGCCCTGGCCAATCTTTGCGCTTACCGTCTTGATATGCGCCTGCAAGCTTTGGCTGATCGCATGCAAGCCCGCTATAGTCGTTATGCTGACGACCTGACATTTTCTGGTTCTGAAGAATTTGAGCAAAGCCTGGCCCGCTTCATCCCGCAAGTTGCTGCAATTACGTTGGAAGAAGGCTTTGTATTGAACTACCGGAAAACCCGTATCATGCGCTCTTCAACAAGGCAGCAAGTGACCGGTATCGTTGTGAATAGCCATTCCAATATCAAGCGCGGCGATTACGATACGCTGAAAGCAATTTTGACGAACTGCATACGCAATAATCCAGCATCACAAAACCGCGAAGGACATGCCGATTTCCGGGCACACCTGGCTGGCAAGCTCGCCTATATGCACATGATCAATCCGGCACGCACGGCAAAATTGCGAGCTTTGTTTGATCAGATCAACTGGCCTGCCTCACCACAAACAATCCAGAAAATTCATGTTTAGCGTTTCAGCGCTTTAATGCCGCCCATGCCAGCATGGCCCAAGCTGCCAGGAACGCCACACCACCGATAGGGGTAATCGCCCCCAGCACACGTATACCGGTCAAAGCCAATGCGTACAAGCTACCACTGAAAATCACCACACCTGTCAACATTGCCCAAGCCGCCCGGCGTAGCAAGGCATTATCCTGTTGCTGCAACCAGATACCCACTGCCAGCATACCCAGTCCATGCACCATCTGGTACATCACAGCAGTTTGCCAGATCGCCAGCATGTCAGCAGTCAGCACTAGCTTCAGCGCATGTGCGCCAAAGGCCCCAGCAGCTACACCTATGAACATGACGATGGCGGCAGTAGCAATGAAGAAACGTGCTTGCATGAGATATCCCAAAAATCAGTCAGCCTGCATTGTAAGGCAAGACGAAATATGCTGATGCCAGGCAAAAATATTTTTATCTGCAAATGTGAGTAACAAATTCAAAAAAATTTGAAATCGGATGAAACAAAACAGGCCGCCCGCAGGCGACCTGTTTTGTACTACTACTTAAGTCAGACTAAGCCAAACCCAGTCAAGCAGCTTTTTGCGCAGACTGTGCTGTATTGAACTCAGCAATCAGCGTCACTTCTTTGGCCTTTGCCGCCTTGAAATGCCTTTCCTTGACATGACCATAACCGCGTATGTCTTCAGGGATGCTGGCAATCGCCACCGCCTTGGACAAATTGTCTGCATTCAGCAACGGCAGTAATTTGTTCAAAGTCTGTTTATATTCCACTGGCAAGGCACGTTCCATTTTGCGCTCTTCTGTATAACCGAAGATATCAAAAGTGCCGCCACGCAAGGACTTGAACTTGGCCAGCAAACCGAAAGCCTTCATCATCCATGGGCCAAACTGTTGCTTGATCAGATGGCCTTTATCGTCACGCTTGGCAAACAGTGGTGGTGCCAGGTGGAAGTTGATGGCGTAATCACCTTCAAACATGTCAGCAATTTTCTTTTGGAATTTGCCGTCCGTGTACAAGCGGGCGACTTCATATTCATCTTTATATGCCATCAGCTTGAACAGGTATTTCGCTACGGCTTCTGTCAGGCGCAAGGGCTTGTTGCCTTCGACCAGCTTGCTTTCTGCGGCTTTGACCTGGTTAACAAATTCACTGTACTGACTGGCATAGGCTGCATCCTGATATTCAGTCAGGAAAGCTACACGCTTGTTGATGGTGTCATCCAGCGTCGGTGCGCGTTTCAACTCTATGACTTGGGATGGCGCAACCAGGCGCTGTACCGCTGCCAGATCATGTGCAGCCAAACGACCCCAGTTGAATGCCTGTTTGTTGAAGTCGATAGACACGCCATTCAATTCTATCGCACGCATCAATGCCGCCTCTTCCAGCGGTACCCAACCTTTTTGCCAGGAATAACCAAGGATGAACATATTGGTGGCGATATTGTCGCCCATCAAAGCAGTGGCTATTGATGCTGCGTCGATCAGGTCAACCCGGTCGGCACCACAGGCTTTGCGAATATCGTTTTCTGCCGATTCACCTGGGAATTGCCAGTTTGGGTTCTTGATGAAGGTTGAAGTCGGCGTGCCATTCGCATTGATGGCAGCATGGGTACGGCCTTCACCCATGCGTGACAGCGCATCCTTGCCTGCCGTCACAATCAGATCACAGCCTATGACCAGATCAGCCATACCGGTACCTACACGTGTTGACTGTATGTCGTCAGCCTTGTCAGCCAGGCGCACATGCGACATCACCGCGCCACCTTTTTGCGCCAGACCCGTCATGTCCAGTACGGAGCAGGCTTTACCCTGCAAATGCGCTGCCATGGCCATGATCTGGCCGATAGTAATAACACCGGTACCGCCCACACCAGTGACCAGTACACCAAATGGTAGCTTGGTATCTGGCAAGGCTGGATAAGGCAAAGCATTCACATCCAGTGCGTTGCCTGGTTCTATCTTGGTTTTCTTCGGTTTTTTCAGCTTGCCACCTTCAACCGTGACAAAGCTGGGGCAAAAACCTGTGACGCAAGAAAAGTCCTTGTTGCAGGAAGACTGGTTGATCTGGCGCTTGCGACCGAATTCGGTTTCCAGCGGCTCCACGGACAGACAGTTCGATTGCACAGAGCAATCGCCACAGCCTTCACAAACTGCTTCATTGATGACTGCACGTTTGGCAGGATCAGGGAAGCCGGGTTTGCCATCCTTGTCGATTTTTTTCCTGCGGCGGCGTTTTTCAGAAGCACAGGTCTGGTCATAGATCATCGCTGACACGCCCTTGGCCACGCGCAATTCACGTTGCACGGCGTCGAGTTCGCTACGATGGCGCACAGTAACGCCTGGTGCCCATGGGTAACCGGCACCGTATTTATCGGGTTCATCAGTGACGACAATAATCGGGCCCACACCTTCTGCAGCGATCTGACGTGAAATCATGCCAGGATCCAGCGGGCCATCAAATTCCTGACCACCGGTCATCGCCACCGCATCATTGAACAGAATTTTATAAGTGATATTCACTTCACCAGACACCGCTGCGCGTATCGCCAGCAAGCCAGAATGGTAATAGGTGCCATCACCCAGATTACAGAACACATGGTTCTCGGTAGTGAAAGGTGCTTGTCCTACCCAGGTCACACCTTCTGCCCCCATGTGTGTGAAGGTGGAGGTTTGCCTGTCCATCCAGGTCACCATGTAATGGCAACCGATACCGGCCAGAGCGCGGCTGCCTTCCGGCACTTTGGTGGAAGTGTTATGTGGACAGCCTGAACAGAAATGCGGCACTCGGTCCTTATTTGGATCAGGCTTGGAAACCACGTTCAACATGGATTCCTTGGCTTCCAGATAAGCAACACGTTCCTTGACATGCTGTTCTACCGGGTGACCGGCGAAATAACGGCTGATACGGGAAGCAATCGCCCGGGCAATTTGTGCCGGGTTCAGTTCATACGTCGCTGGCAGCAGCCATTCGCCATGGCCAGAACCATGCAGGTTGCTCCATTCACCCGTGTCATCAAATTTGCCGACGACACGCGGACGTACCTTATCTTCCCAGTTGTACAGCTCTTCTTTTAAAGCATATTCCAGGATCTGGCGTTTTTCTTCGACTACCAGGATTTCTTCCAGGCCAGTGGCAAACTCACGTACCCCTTCCGACTCCAGCGGCCAGGTCAGACCTATCTTGTACAGGCGTATACCTATGTCTTTGGCGACTTGCTCATCAATACCCAGATCAGCCAGGGCCTGGCGTGTATCGAGGTAGGATTTACCGGCAGTGATGATACCTATCTTGGCATGTGGGCTATCCCAGATGATTTTATTGAGTTTGTTGGCACGCACATAAGCCAGCGCCGCATACCATTTGTAATTATTCATGCGGGTTTCTTGCGCCAGCACCGGGTCAGGTGTGCGGATATTCACGCCATCGGCAGGCAAGACAAAATCATCAGGAATAATCGGTTTGACACGATCTGGATCAATATCAACAACGGCACCAGATTCTACAATGTCAGTCACACATTTCATCGACACCCACAGACCGGTGTACCGCGACATGGCGATGCCATGCAGGCCATAATCCAGATATTCCTGCACGGTGGACGGATACAGGACTGGAATACCACAGGCTTTCAATATATGTTCACTCTGATGCGCAGCCGTAGACGATTTTGCTGCATGATCATCACCAGCCACCACCAGCACACCGCCGTGCCGGGAAGTACCAGCCAGATTGGCATGCTTGAACACGTCGCCACAACGATCCACACCCGGTCCCTTGCCATACCACATGGCAAACACACCATCGTATTTTGCACCCGGGAACATGTTAACCTGTTGCGTACCCCATACTGTGGTGGCAGCCAGGTCTTCATTCACACCCGGATGAAATTTTACATGGTGTTTTTCCAGGTGTTTTCTGGCTTTGGCAGCGGTCAGATCAACATTACCCAATGGCGAACCACGATAACCGCTAATATAACCAGCAGTATTCAGACCCGCTTTTTCATCAGCCTGGCGCTGCAACATCATCAGACGTATCAGCGCCTGGGTGCCGGTCATGAAAGCGCGTCCGCGCTCCAGTGTGAATTTATCGTCGAGGGAAATATGATTGTCGATCAGCGCGTGCTGCTCGGGTTTGAGAGGGGCGTTCATTGGGTCTCCGTGCTTTTTATCGTGTGGCAATGGTGTGCGCAACAAAACAGAATCACCTTGTGAGTGAATCATATACTTTTTAGTACAGCTAGGTCGTGTTGACCTATTTTTTAAGCAAGCGATTGGGTTTGAATGTCAGCAACAACACATTATCCAAAAGATAGGTCAACAAGCCCTCGCACATTAACATGCTGTATTGGCCGTCCCAATGGACACTAGCACACAAAAAGACCAGTACAGTATGACTGACACTTTAGTGAAGTGTACTGGAATCAATTCAATGATTGCTTTCAAGATAGATTGTTTTTTTATTTATTTCCCCTCGTACCCGAGGCAAGAATCTGGGAAAATACTTTTGAACACCTTTCAATAGCAAGGAAAACCATGTCGCAAACCAAGGCAACACTGATCAGCAAGCTCATACAACCCAGCCTGTTCCTGATGGGTAAGCTGAGCCTGCGCGTCAAGTTTGTGGGCATATTTGCCACATTACTTGTGCCTCTCGTGTTACTTACCGGCACAGTCATACTTCAAGTTGCTGAAGATTCTAACAAATCCCGGCTGGAGTTGAAGGGTGTGGAGGCCAGTGACTTGATGATGAAAATCATCGTTCAGACGCAAAGACATCGCGGCCAAATGAACCTCAAACTGTCTGGGCAAAACCTGGATGACGATCTGGCCAAAACCCGGAAAGAACTGAAAAACAATCTTGACCTGCTTGACGCCTTTTTACCCGGCATCGCAGGAACAGACCTGGCAAGTAGCTGGAAAGCCACAGCCAGTGAATTACAACAATTGGTTGCAGGTCAAACTGCCGCCACGGTAAAGGAAAACACTACACAGCATAGCCGTTTGATCAAGCAGAGCCTGTTGTTTTCTGCGCTCATCAATGAAAAAACCGGGCTGTTAACTGATGCCGGCAATGCCAGTTTCTTGTTGATGGATGTATCCATCCGGAAAATGCCAGTCTGGATAGAAAACCTGGCGCAGTTACGGGGTGTGGGTTCAGCCTATATCAAGACAGGCAGTATGGAGTTTGCTGAAAAAGCAGGCATGGTTTCACGTATTGATGCCTTGCAGACCGCCATCACTGCAGTCACAGACATGGATGAAGCCATCAAACGTGCCGGTGAAAATGTTGACGCGAAGGAAAAAGAAGCACTGGATGCCAGCCTCGCCTTTGTCACCCAGGCCCAGAAAAACCTGCTGGGGGAAAGCATTAGCGGTGACGCCAGTGAGTTTTTCGCACAGGGAACCCAGTCCATAGAAAAAACCATCGCATTACAAAAATACATGCATGGCAGGCTAAATACCGTGTTGCAAGAACGCATCAACCACCTCGATACTTACCGTCACGTAATGCTGACGGTGTTACTGCTTATCGTATTACTTAGCTGCTATCTCGCACTGGGGTTTTATCGTGGTTTCATGTTCGCCCTGAATGAAGTTAGCCGCTCTGCCCATTCGGTCGCTGCTGGCGACTTGACCAATCATATCCATATCACTGGTCGTGACGAACTGGCACGTACCGGCAACCTTTTGGAAGGCATGAATGAAAATCTGTCGCGCCTGGTTGCCAATGTACGCAGCAATGCCAGTATGGTGGCGCAACTGGGGCAAAGTCTGGCGCTGGGCATTAACGAATTAAACATGCGTACGGAGCAACAGGCATCCAGTCTGGAACAGACTTCGGCCAGTGTCGACGATCTGGCAGATACCGTCAAAAAAAATGCCGACAGCGCACGTGCTGTTGATAACCTGGCAGCCAATTTGCGACTGATCGCCGAATCAACCGGCGATGCGATGAGCTCGGCAGTCGATTCCATGAATGGCATACATCAAAGTGCACGCAAGGTGCAGGAGATCGTCGGCTTGATTGATGGTATTTCTTTTCAGACTGATATTCTTGCCTTGAATGCAGCAGTGGAAGCATCCCGCGCAGGTGAACATGGCCGTGGTTTCGCTGTAGTCGCCACCGAAGTACGCAGTCTGGCGCAACGCAGTGCTGACTCTGCCCGTCAGATACGCCGTCTGATTGATGATTCTGTGAACCGGGTCGACGATGGCGTGAAACAAATCAACAACGTCAATCAAACCCTGAGCGAAATCGTGGAAGGCATACGCAGTCTGGCAGGCAACATCAATTCCATCTCCACTGCTTCCAGCGAACAAAGTAATGGCCTGTCACAAATCTCTGAGGCACTGCGTCATCTTGATGAAATCACACAAAGCAATGCGCAGATGGCTGACCAGGCCAAACAATCCTCGCTTAGCCTGGAAGAACGGGCACGGGCACTGACCAAATCCGTGTCTACCTTCAAGTTACAGCAAGGTACGGCAGATGAAGCCCATGCCCTGGTCAAAAAAGCAGTCAGCCTGTATGACAGGCATGGCCACCGGGCCTTGTCCATGATTACGGCGAATGCAGACAAACTGTATGCTGATCGTGATATGTATGTGTTTGCCTTTGACCGCAAGGGTCAATACCTGGCATTTGCAGGCAATGCAGCAAAGCTGAAAGTCAATCTATTCCATGTTGATGGTCTGGATGGAAAGAAGCTGGTCAGCGACGCGTTTCAGGTTGATGCAACAGGTGGCTGGATTGATTACACCATCGTCAATCCTGTATCAAAGAAAGTGGAATCCAAAACCTCTTATATTGAAATCGTCGCCGACAATCTGGTTCTGGGCTGTGGTGTATATAAGATTTAAGCCTGGTTTAAACTCAGTTTCAGTCTATGTAGGGCAGGAATCAGTAGCGCTTGCAGCATAATCTCGTGGTAATTGCCGCGCCGCGATATAATCATGATATGAAACTCAAATTCACCAAAATGCATGGTGCGGGCAATGATTTTGTTGTCATTGACGCCATCAACCAGCAAATCAATTTTACATCAGCCCAATGGAGACTGATCGCTGACCGTCGCTTTGGCATTGGTGCCGACCAGATACTGGTGGTCCAGCGTTCAAATAATCCCGACGTAGATTTTCGTTATGTTATATACAACAACGATGGCGGTGAAGTAGAGCAATGTGGTAATGGCTCGCGTGCCTTTGTTCAATTTGTGATTGAAAAAGGTCTGACCACCAAATCCAGCATACGCGTGGAAACCATGTCTGGCATTATTGAGCCACGCATGGAAGAAGATGGCAGCATCACCGTCAACATGGGGGCACCGATACTGGAGGCAGCAAAAGTTCCCTTCCAGGCAGACGGGCTGACACCCATGCACCAGGCCGACGACAGCTTGTGGCCATTGGAAATCAATGGCAAGACCATCTGGATTTCCGCCGTTTCCATGGGTAATCCACATGCGGTGCAGGTGGTGGCCTCGGTGGATGATTTTCCGATACCGGTCGACGGCCCACTGATAGAAAATCATCCACGCTTCCCCAGAAGGGTGAATGCCGGTTTCATGCAGGTAATGGGACGCAAGCACATACGCCTGCGAGTCCATGAGCGCGGTGCTGGTGAAACACTGGCCTGTGGTACCGGTGCCTGTGCAGCAGTCGTCACCGGCATACGCCGTGGCTTGCTGGATAGCCCGGTGCGTGTCAGCATGCGGGGCGGTGAACTGTCTATTGCCTGGGAAGGTGAAGGCAAGCCGGTATTCCTCAGCGGTCCGGCAGTGACCGTTTTTGAAGGCGAAATTAATCTCACAGAAACACCATGAATTCCAACGACATCGCCACCTATTTGATACAGCACCCGCATTTCTTTGAAGAACATGCGGAACTGCTGGGCACCATCAAGCTCACCAGTCCAGTCATGGGGCGCGCCATCTCGCTGCAAGAACGTCAGATGGAGGTGGTACGTGAAAAATACCGCGGGCTGGAATTACGCATGGCAGATTTGCTGCGTATCGCTGAAGAAAATCACGATATCAGCCAAAAATTCCAAAGCTGGACACGGGCGCTGCTGCTGGCACGTAATGATGTCGACCTGCCCCACGTACTGACGCAGGGCCTGCAGGATATATTTAATTTGCCGCATGCCACCCTGCGTCTGTGGAATGTCGGTACAGACTATGCACATACCTGGTTTGCCAGCACCACCAGTGACGATGCCCGCCTGTTCGCCAAGGGTCTGAGCACACCTTACTGTGGCAAGAACCATGATTTTGAAGCCGCTGGCTGGATCGATACCGACCAGCCCGTGCAATCGCTGGCCATGTTGCCACTGCGTCTGACCGCCACTTCCCCCACCTTTGGCTTGCTGGTACTGGGTTCACCCGATCCGGCACGTTATACCAAAGACATGGCGACCGATTTCCTGGTGAAAATTGCTGATACCAGCAGTGCCGCACTGAGCTGTCTGGTGGATCTGTAAATAAGTATCAGGCCATCGCATACATGGTCATAGCAGGAGGTCCGCATGACGACACAAGATCAGTATCTGGCCAGCTATCTGGAGGTCTTGCGTAGTCAAAGACAGTTGTCGCAGCACACGCTGGACAGTTATCTGCTGGACCTGCGCGAACTCATCAAACTGGCCGGGCAGCAAGATCTGGCCAGCCTGAACACCCATCACATGCGCCGTTTTGCTGCCCAAATGCATGCCAGCGGACAAAACGCCCGCAGCATTGCACGCAAGCTGTCGAGCTGGCGTGGCTTTTATCGCTGGCTGACGGAAGAGAGAGACCTGCCAGCCAATCCGGTTGAAGGGGTGCGCGCACCAAAGAAAAACAAACCCCTGCCAAAGGCACTGGGAGCAGATGATGCCGTCAGGCTGGTTGATCACAAAGGTAGTGATCAGCCGTCATCCCGCGCCAATCGTGCCATGTTTGAACTGTTATATTCTAGTGGCTTGCGGGTGTCTGAACTGGCCAGCCTGGATGTAGCTGCCATTCATGAACGTGACTATAGTTCAGCCGGCTATGTGGATATGGTCGAGGGAGAAGTGCATGTCACCGGCAAAGGTGGCAAGCCGCGTATCGTGCCAGTCGGCAAACCCGCACTGGCAGCCCTGGCAGACTGGTTGGCTGTGCGCCCCACTCTGGTCAGGCTGGATCCGCATCCACTGTTCCTGAGCGAACGCGGCACCCGTATTTCCACCCGCCTGATACAACTGCGCCTGAAAGCGCATGCGCAAAGCCTGGACATCCCGGCCAATGTGCATCCGCATATGTTGCGCCATTCATTTGCGTCGCACCTGCTGCAATCGTCAGGCGACTTGCGTGCGGTACAAGAAATGCTGGGCCACAGTTCCATCGCTGCGACCCAAGTGTATACGTCTCTGGATTTTCAGCATCTGGCCAAAGTGTATGACCAGACACATCCAAGAGCTAAAAAATAAGCGGCAGCAGCCGGCTTAGCGCAACACCATTTCTACACGCCGGTTCTTGGCACGCCCGGCTTCTGCCGCATTCGAGGCACGCGGCGCCAACGGGCCAACGCCCCTGGCAATCAAACGCGCATCAGCAATGCCATAGGCTTTCAGTGCATCCACTACGGCCTGGGCACGCTTGCCTGACAAAGTCATGTTGTAGTCGAGCACACCCTGGGTATCTGTATGGCCGACGATATACACTGCAGCGCTATTGGCCTTCAGGTATTTCGCCATTTCATCCAACTGCGGTTTGGATTCCGGCTTGATGACAGCTTTGTCGGTATCAAAATACAGACCATAAAAACTGACTGCGCCATTTGCTGCCAGTTCTTTGCTGATGGCATCGGCATCCACAGTGACAATATTCTGTTCCATGGCTTTGGGTTCCAACACTTCAACCAGAACTGCAACATGGTCGTTCATGCTATCAGTGAGATCTCCCATGGTGCCGCCAGCGTTCAGCGCGGCATAGACGCCGACATAGGTGGTGGCCGCCCCCGCGCCTTTTTGCAGCAAGGCATAGCGCAAATCCTTGGCGCCATCAAACACCCCCTGCACAAAACGATTCCGGTTGACGTCGTAGCCCTCGCCTTGCACATGGGTGCGCTTGTCGTTCCAGCTGTATTTCAGGCTTTTGAACGAAGGACCACAACTGTCGTTATCACATTGAAAAACCGGCTTGAAACCCTTGCTGCTCAAACTGTCAGTGAAATTGCGAAACACTTCCAGCGACGACCGGCCTTTCGGCACCATGTACACGGTACGGGTCAGTGTGCCTTCTGCTTTTTGTACTTTGGAGAATTTTTTATTACTACTGTAATCAGGCTCTGTTGCCGGGCCTGCTGGAAAGACAATTTCATCAAAGGCTTTTTGCGTCTGCAACAGTATGCTGGAACCCTGGTAACGACCGGTCAGGGGATGATCCTTGGCGTTGGGGGCATCGGTAGTCAGCACTTTTTCATAAGCAGGATTCACTGCAGCCTTAGCCGTCATCGCGACAATTGCCAGTACACAAAGCAAGAGTGAAGTAAACGATTTTTGCATGATTTCAAAAGCCTTTGACAAAAGAAATTTATGTAATTTTTTACAACATTCAATAATGTAGCACAAGCAAAATCCGACCTGACTGTTTTTTCAAGACTTCCTCTTCAGCACTTTTCTGCAATAGACAGGATGCCGCAACTTTTTATTATGCAAGGTAGCTGACCATGCTTCTCCATCGCTGCAATCAAGGCTGAAATTTGTTAATCATCGTATTCAGTAACACGATTCAGCAACACTCAATTCAGTTTTGCAACTGAATTGCAATTTCAGGCATAATATCAATTCGAACCTGAAATTTGCATATATGAAATCCTCTCCGACTCTACAGGTGCCAAACACAGCTTTGGGCTTATTGCATGAAGCAGGCATACGTGCAACCGATGCCCGCCGTAGTGTGCTGTCTGAATTGTTGGTGAGTCGTCGCGCCTTGTCCCACCTGGAATTGCAGGACGCCTTTCCAGCGATGGACAGGGTAACACTCTACCGGGCGCTTGATTGCCTGACTGAAGCGGGTCTGGCACATAAAATCCCTGGTGACGACCGGGTATTTCGCTATAGCACAGGCAGCGAGCATGATACCGTCAACAAGCCTGCAAAAGGCCATCACCATGGGCATTTTAAATGTACGCGTTGTACAAAGGTGTTCTGCCTGGATGAAACTCAGGAACCTGGCTCCTTGCGCGAACAATTACAACTGAGCTTGCAAGCTTCATTGGGGCACGGCTTTCAAAGCCATGACATAGAATTGACGATAAAAGGCTGGTGCGCCGACTGCGCGAAATAAACCGTCTACAAACTGTTACAGTATCAGAGAAAAATTATGGCACTAATTCCTACCACCATCCTCACCGGTTTTTTGGGTGCAGGTAAAACCACCTTGCTTAACCGTATCCTGCAAGAAGACCACGGTCACAAGATCGCTGTCATAGAAAATGAATTTGGCCAGGAAAATATCGACAATGAAATCCTGGTACAAGACAGCAATGAGCAAATTGTGGAAATGAACAATGGCTGCATCTGCTGCACTGTGCGCGGTGACCTGATCATCGCCCTGAGCAAGTTGATACAGCAAAAAAATGAAGGCAAACTGCATTTTGACCGCGTCATCATCGAAACCACGGGTCTTGCCAATCCAGGCCCAGTGGCGCAGACTTTCTTCGTTGACGAAGAAGTGGGCACCTACTATATGCTCGATGCTGTGGTGACAGTGGTTGATGCCCGCCATGGCATGCAACAATTGGATGAGCATGAAGAAGCCCAGCGCCAGGTTGGTTTCGCCGACAAGATACTGCTGTCCAAAACCGATCTGGTTGATGCCGGCCAAGTAGCGACACTGCGTACCCGCCTGGCGCGCATGAATCCGCGCGCACCCATCACTGCCGTTGATTTTGGCAAGGTAGCGATCAGCGAAGTGCTGGACCTGAAAGGCTTCAACCTGAACGCCAAGCTGGATCTGGACCCTGACTTCCTGCGCGCAGAAGAAGAGGAACATGCCCACGAACATGATGAATGCGATGAACATTGCACGCATGAACACCATCATAACGACCACAAAGATGAACATCATGCCCATAACCACCATCATGCGCATCATTCCGACGATATCGCCGCCTTCGTTTTCAAGAGTACGCGCCCCTTCAACACCGGGCAGCTGGATGAATTCCTGGGTGGTCTGGTACAAGTGTTCGGCCCGCGCATGCTGCGTTACAAAGGGGTCTTGCTGATGGAAGGTGCCGACCGCAAAGTAATTTTCCAGGGAGTGCACCAAATCATGGGTACCGACATTGGTGCAAAGTGGGGAGAAAACGAGTTGCGTGAAAGCAAGATGGTATTTATTGGCAAAAATCTACCTAAAGACATATTTATTGAAGGTTTGGAGCATTGTTTGGTATAAACTAGCGGGCTATTGAAGACAGCTGTTGTCTGTCGTGCAAGTGGCGTTCATGCAAATGTCATTTACTTTATCAATAAGGGGAGGATAATTATCTGGAGCAAACATGTTTCAGATTTGTTCTATGTATTAACCCGTCGTATCGAAAGTAAGCGAAGTGGCAACTAAATCACCTAAATCGACTGCTACAGTCAGCGCACCCGAAGCTCTGCTCACTGAGGAAGAAATCCTCAAGATGGGCGAGAAGGACTATATGAACGCTGCACAACTGGCATTTTTCAAGGCCCGTTTGCAGCAGCTTGAGAAGGATTTACTGAAGAACGCCGACGAAACCACCGAGCATCTTCGTGAAACCGTATTGGTACCAGACCCGGCAGACCGTGCCACGATAGAGGAAGAACATGCGCTGGAATTGCGCACCCGCGATCGTGAACGCAAATTGCTGAAAAAAGTACAGCAATCCATCAATAGTATTGATGAAGGCGATTACGGCTGGTGCGAAGAAACCGGTGAACCGATAGGCATACCACGCCTGCTGGCACGCCCTACTGCAACCCTGTCTCTGGAAGCGCAGCAAAGACGTGAGATGAAGCAAAAGCTGTACGGCGACTGAGTATAATCCGGATCAACGACGCTTCTGAACGCAAAAAGCGTGCAGCTAACTACTGCGCGCTTTTTTACGGAACAAGATGCAACAATGTTGCAGTTGCCTGAACTTTTGCGGCAAAAACAACTCATATGTCAGTAACGATGCTGTCAAATGCTGCACGCCCACAGCACATCGAAACCAAAATGTCGGTTTTTTGCTACAATTTTCTGATTCTTTTTTACTTTTGCGTTCACCTCAATCATCCCGTTAGCGTCACATAAGCCAGCCTCGTCATGTTGCCATCACTAAGCTCAAGCAAGAACAACAGCAAGCGCTACTTGCTGCTATTCTTGCTGCCTGCACTGTTATTCAGTCAGTGGCTAGGGATTGCGCATCGCATGTCACATGCCGGCTGGGTTGAAGGCAAAGCACCTGTCGCCTTTAGTCAACAAGCTGGCGAAGTCACCAGCCTTACCGAAGCGCTATGGTCAAACAGCAAGGATGACAGTAGCACCCTGCACTCTTGCGCTCTGTACGATGCCGCATGTGTAGCCGAATACCTGCACCTGCTTCCCGCCCAGGTCTGCCTGCTGGATGGACATGCCCTGGTTTCCATTCATCACAGCAGCACTGACTGGCTAGCCCTGCTGCGAGTATCCTTCTCTTCCCGCGCCCCGCCTTCCCTGTTTGCCTGAATCACTTATTGGCTCTTCTTTTTCTGTATGAAAAGAAGAGCATGGCATCAATTCGTTCAGACCTGCTTGATCAAGGTCTGACATTGCATCGTTTACAAACAGGAAACAATATGGCTTTTCAACGTACACTGATTGCTACCGCAGTCATGGCACTGCTGACCCAATTCAACCATGCTGCTCAGGCGGAAGGTTCTCCCATCAACACGGTCACGGTCACATCCAATCCCATCAGCAATAATGAAGATCTGCAGGTGCTGACGCCAGCCAAAATATTGTCCGGGCCGGAACTAAAGGCAAAGGTAGGAACCTCTCTGGGGGATACGCTGAGTGGTGAACTGGGCGTATCTGCATCCGGCTTCGGCGCTGGCGCGTCACGCCCTATCATCCGGGGACTGGAAGGTCCACGCGTCAAGATTTTGCAGAACGGTATGGGTGTTGCCGACGTATCCAGTCTGTCCAATGACCATGCAGTTGCCAGCGAAAGTGCGACTGCACAGCAGATCGAAGTCTTGCGCGGTCCTGCTGCTCTTTTGTATGGCAGCGGTGCCATTGGTGGTTTGGTGAATGTGGTTGATAATCGCGTCCCGACTGTACTCAACAAACAGACGACTGGTGAGGCAGAAGTACGCGTCGGTACTGTCAACCAGGAAAAGAGCCTGTCCTTTTCCCTTGATGGTTCCAGTGGTGTCATAGGTCTGCATGCCGATGGCAGCAGCCGCGATACCGGCAACTATAAGATACCAGGCAACAGTGAATGGAATAATCCAGCCTCAACAAGTGGCCGCCTGCCATCCAGCTTTACCCGTGAATCCACTTTGGCACTGGGCGCATCCGTAATCCAACCCTGGGGTTATGTCGGCGCAGCGGTACAGACCATGAATGATCACTATGGCATCCCGACAGCAGAACGTTCATTTATTGACCTGCACCAGAATCGCTTCGATCTCGATGGTATGCTGAATTCCCCACTCAACGGCTTTGACAGTCTCAAATATAAATTCAGCGCCACCGATTATCAGCACACTGAAAAAGCAGAAGATGGCTCGCCGAATACCTACTTCAAAAATAAATCCATGGAAGGCCGCGTCGTACTGTCACACCCGTCCTGGGCTGGCTGGCAAGGCAGCTGGGGCTTGCAGACCGAACAGGTAAAGTTCTCTGCACTGTCCGCCAGCACGGGTCGGGCTGATACTGTTCCCCCCACTACCTCCACATCCTTGGCCGCATTCGCCGTCGAGCAAAAGCAATTCGGTGATGTCCTCGCCAGCACTGGCGTACGCATGGAAAATATCAACCGAAAACCGGACGCAAGCACGGGCTTGGTCTCGCGCGAATTCAACCTGTTTTCTGCCTCCGCAGGTGGACTTTGGCATTTTGACAAGGATTATGGCGCGGGCCTCAGTGTTTCCTGGTCGCAGCGGGCACCAGCCACGGAGGAGTTATATTCAGCAGGCCCACATGAATCGACGGCCACCTTTGACATTGGCAATGTCAATATGAAGAAAGAAGCCTCACGCAATCTGGAACTCAGCCTGCAAAAGACCGGCGGCATCCTGCGCTGGAAGGTGAATGCCTTCCTGAACAAAGTCAGCAACTATATCTACGGCCATACCGATGGCACTAAAGTGGATGAAGAAGGTGTACCCAATGTCGACGCCGAATTTACCCGTCGCAATTGGTCGCAAGCTTCCGCCACTATCCGCGGCGGAGAGGCAGAAATCACCTATAACATATTGGGTGAAGGGTCTTCAGTGCGCGCTTTTGCAGATTACTCACGCGGTAGCCTTGATAACGCGGGTAGCCTGCCGCTGCAACCAGCCACCCGCACTGGTCTGGAACTGGGCTATCGCGAAGGCAGATGGCGCGGTGGCTTGAATATCCTGCATGCGCAACGTCAGGACAGACTGGCCAGTTTTGAAAGTTTTGAAACCCCCTCCTACACCAAGGTAGATGCCAGCCTGACCTATACCCATCCGTATCAGAATATGCAATTAACCTGGTTTCTGATGGCCAAAAACCTGCTCAATCAAGACATTCGCCTGTCAACGTCGGTATTGCGGGAAAGTGTTCCACAGCCAGGTAGAAATCTACTCGCAGGACTACGAGCAAGCTTCTGATGCCAAAAAGTCAGCTAAGAATTGCAAGAAAAATGTAAGCAGATGTAATGGCACATTTAGTTATCAATTCATAACCTGCAAGTACAGGAGGTGGTATCCACCTCCAATTTCATTAAAAAACCGGTCTAATCGGTTGGTTTTCAACGATCTTGCATAGCATTTAAAAGAACATTTGAAAAAAAACTGGTTGGACCTGTTGAGCCCAGTCAACCATTCCACCTTAAATCAGAATATACTAAGCACTCGTCAAATTCGCTAGCGGGCGGCTAGCGTTTATTCTTATTCGGGAACAAAGTGGGGATTTTTTCTCTTTTCGGTAAAAAAGGTGTCAAGCAGGAAGATCGCTCCACCGAGAAATCTTCTACTAGGAAGACACGTTCAAAGAATGGTAATACCGTCATTGGCGGTTTCCAGGACAGTGATGTCTTTAGCAATTCCATAATTGCTCAGCGTCACATCGCCCGTGCCACGGAAAGAAAAATTGACGCCATCGAATTTGAAATGTCCCGCGACATCGTCAAGACCCGGCCTCCGACAGTCACCAAAACTGATCTCCAGAATCCTCCAACGGAACCTGCAGCAAAAAAAGCACCGCCAGCAGAATTCCAGACGACGATGCCTTTGATGTTGCCTACCGACTACCTGCTTGGGCAGAATTCAGAAATGCCAGGATCGGCTGTAGCACAAAGTGAATCCGTACCTTTGCTGGAAGAAGCCGCCATCCTGTTTGCCAGCGGCCAGATAGAAGTCGCTGAGCAAATGCTGGTTGCCGCTGTACACCAGGAATTGGGTGATGCCACCGAAATCGGCTGGCAAATGCTGTTTGACCTGTATCGCATCAGTAACAATCAACACAAATTTGAAAGCTTGTCTCTCGACTATGCGAATAAATTTGAAACCTCGCCCCCCCTGTGGCCCGAGGAACTGAACAACACTGATCATGAAACAGAAAATCATGCTGACAACACCATGGCAAATATCAGTTTCCCGGCCAAACTGGATGCTGGCATAGTCAAAGTACTGGAAAAAATACAAAACGCCAGTGCCAAGAGCCGCAGCCTGCGTCTGGATTTCGTGCGCGTCAAGGAAGTGGATCCTATCGGTTGCGGCCTGTTATTACGCGCTCTCAAAAATTTGAAAAAATCCGGGCATGACCTGATGCTGGTTGGTGCCAAAGATCTGTCAGACAAAATCCGTGGGATTTTGCTGGTAGGCCGTCGTGACGAAACCGAAGCGCCTTGGCTGCTATTGCTTGAAATCTTGCAATTGCTGCATTTTGAACAGGCTTTCGAAGAAGTCAGTATGGATTACTGTGTCACTTTCGAAGTGTCGCCGCCATCTTTTGAAGCGCCAAAAAACAATGTTACCAGCTCCTTCCCGGAACTTAGTAACAAGGAAGAGGCGTCTTCTGACAATTTCCTGATGCCTAAAGTCGTCGAAGGCAAGACCGAATTCTTGCTGCAAGGCATAGCTGAACAGGCAGAAACCCAGAACCCGCTGATACTTGATTGCTCACGACTTGAGCGGGTAGAGTTCGGTGCCTCGGCACAATTACTGAATGGTCTGGCTCCCATCGCCGGCAAACACGGCATGAGCATACGCTTTGAAAACGTCAATTATCTGGTCATGATGCTGTTCCACGCCATGGGCCTGAAAAATATCGCCAGCATCATCGTCCGCAAACACTAAAGAAATTATCAATAACACATTGCGCATCCTGTTTATGTAACCAGGATGCGGTATTTGTTTGCGTTTGCACCATCTGCTACAAAGCTTGTAATTCAGCGAAAACACCCCATTTTCAAAAAAACAGGCAATCCAGCCTGGCAATCGCCTTCAGCCTATCCGGGCCTGAGTCTATGCAGCAGGCGTAGCAAATATTATTGAGGTTCACATGGAACAATTTCACGGCACTACCATCCTGACGGTGCGACGCGGCAATCTGGTCGCACTGGGTGGCGACGGTCAGGTTACTCTGGGCAATATCGTCATGAAGGGCACCGCCCGCAAAGTTCGCAAGTTGTATCACAACAAGGTCCTGGCAGGCTTTGCTGGTGGCACGGCCGACGCTTTTACTCTGATAGAACGTTTTGAATCTAAACTGGAAAAACACCAGGGCCACCTGATGCGTGCCTCTGTAGAACTGGCCAAGGACTGGCGTACCGACCGCATGTTGCGCCGCCTGGAAGCCATGCTATTGGTAGCAGACAAAGACACGACCCTGGTCATCACCGGCAATGGCGACGTGCTGGAACCAAACCAGGGCATAGGTGCCATTGGCTCGGGTGGTACCTTCGCCCAATCGGCAGCAATCGCCTTGTTTGAAAACACTGACCTGTCGCCAGTCGACATCGTCAAGAAATCACTGACTATTGCCGGCGAGTTGTGCATTTATACCAACTTGTCGCACACCATAGAAACACTGGAATGAATTGGAATAAGCAATGAACATGACCCCACAAGAGATCGTCTCCGAACTCGATAAACATGTAGTCGGCCAGTCCAAGGCCAAGCGCGCTGTTGCCATTGCCCTGCGTAACCGCTGGCGTCGTCAGCAGGTGGAGGAGCCATTGCGTCATGAAATCACGCCGAAGAATATCCTGATGATAGGCCCGACCGGCGTCGGTAAAACCGAAATCGCCCGTCGCCTGGCCAAGCTGGCAGATGCCCCTTTCATCAAGATCGAAGCCACCAAATTTACCGAAGTTGGATATGTAGGACGCGACGTCGACACCATCATTCGTGATCTGGTGGATATCGGCATCAAGCAAACCCGTGAAGCTGCTACCCGCAAAGTACGCGCCCGTGCCGAAGATGCGGCAGAAGACCGGGTGCTCGACATCCTCCTTCCACCTGCACGCGATTTTGGTTTTCAGCCGCATGAAGCTGAAGCAGCGCCGGCGGACAATACCACTCGCCAGACTTTCCGTAAGCGTCTGCGTGAAGGTGCGCTGGATGACAAAGAGGTTGAAATTGAAGTCGCCGAAGGCGTGGCCCACATGGAAATCATGGCACCACCCGGTATGGAAGAAATGACCGAGCAAATCAAGACCATGTTCTCGGGCATGGGCAGTGGCCGCAAGAAATCACGCAAGCTGAAAATCAAAGAAGCCATGAAGCTGCTGATTGAAGAAGAAGCTGGCAAGCTGGTCAATGAAGATGAGCTGAAGCAGGAGGCGATTCGCAATGTAGAACAAAACGGCATCGTCTTCCTGGATGAAATTGACAAGATTGCCTCACGCTCCGAAACCGGCGGTGCTGAAGTCTCACGTGCAGGTGTACAGCGCGATTTGCTGCCGCTGGTGGAAGGTACCACCGTGAATACCAAATACGGCATGATCAAAACTGACCATATCCTGTTTATTGCATCAGGCGCATTCCATCTGGCCAAACCGTCTGACCTGATACCGGAACTGCAAGGTCGCTTCCCTATCCGCGTGGAGCTTGAATCCCTGTCCATCGCTGATTTTGAACGCATCCTGACTGGTACCGATGCCTGCCTGACACGTCAATACCAGGCGCTACTGGCCACCGAAGATGTGCAGATAGATTTCACACCAGAAGGGGTGGAACGTCTGGCCGGTATCGCTTATGCGGTCAATGAAACGACAGAAAATATCGGTGCCCGCCGCCTGTACACGGTAATGGAAAAGCTGTTGGAAGAAATTTCTTTCGATGCACACCAGAACAGTGGCAAGACTGTCACCATCGATGCGGCCTACGTCAATGACCGTCTGGAAGCCCTGTCGGTGAACGAAGATCTGTCGCGCTACGTACTGTAATTTTTGATTGGCTAGCCCAAGGGTTCAACATGGCAAATAAGGCGCTGGCAACACGACAACGCATGCAGTTCCGCGTTGAACCTGCACAGACACCAGCCAATCGTCCACAGCAGCGCTTCAACAAGGCGCAGCCAGGCAATCGCGGTTTGGCTGCCAACCGTAACTTAGTTTCCCCTGCTGTCAATGCCACCAGCAAAGACAAGCCAGGGGGAAAATAATCCCTTTCAAAAAGAGGAAGCACCATGTTTATCAGCCCGACTGCCATCGACAAACCCGACTATTCCATGCTGTCGCGCCAGCTTGCCAACGTCCTGGAGGGTGAGCGCAATCTGATTACCAATGCGGCACAGTTTTCTGCCTTTATCTACAACAGCATGAGTGACCTGAATTGGGCTGGCTTTTACCTGTGCACAGCAGCCAGCAAACCGACTGCCGAATTCCCGCATGAACTCTTGCTCGGACCTTTCCAGGGCAAGGTCGCCTGTACCCGCATCCCATTCAAACGTGGTGTCTGCGGCACGGCAGCGGCAGAAAGACGCACTGTGCTGGTGTCTGACGTGCATGCCTTTCCCGGCCATATCGCCTGCGATTCGGCATCGAATTCTGAAATCGTCATCCCGCTGATCAAAGACGGTGAATTATTTGGCGTATTTGATATCGACAGCCCATGCCTGGACAGATTCAGCCTCGAGGACCAACAAGGACTGGAGCAACTGGTCGCCATTTTCATGGCTGCCAGTGATATCAAATGAGTTAGCAATACATCTGTTTTGCTCAGGAATTCCGATACTCCTTGTGGCAGGCGACAGACAAAGACCATGAATCACATGGTCTTTTTTGTTAAGCTATGTCAAAAATCAGCCCTGTATTGTGTTGCCGTTCTACACTGAAATATCAGTATCGACGGGGATAGTCACATGTCAGGGAACCGACAGCGAAAAATGCAGCACAAGCGCAAACTGCTTTTGCGCAGGCGTGATGTGCTGACCCGGTTCACGGTGGACCTGAGCATACATTATCTGGAAATACTGGGGCTGGACAAGGCCATGGACTTCTTGCGCAAGCATCAGGTGCCGGATACGGTCATCAGCAGGGTGCTGCGCTTTCCCGAATGCCGACGCCGTTATTGACGCCGTTATTCACGCAATTATTGGATCAATCAGGACTTACGCAGCTGGGGCGGTTTTGCGCAAGTCCTGTCAATGGCTTTCCTGCTTGGCATCCCGTGCCAGCAAACGCCCCACCATCTGTTGCGCCGACACACCGTCAAACAGTACGCCCGCCACCGCTTCGGTGATGGGCATATCCACCCCGAGTTGTCGCGCCAGCCCACGTACCGCCTGTGCACAGCGCACACCTTCGGCAACGTGCCCCAGTTCCTGCACGATATTTTCCAGTGATTTACCCTGGGCCAGCGCCAGCCCCACCCTGCGGTTACGCGACAGGTCGCCAGTGCAGGTGAGTATCAGGTCACCGACGCCAGTCAATCCCATCAAGGTTTCAGCCCGTGCGCCCAGGGCAACCCCAAGGCGGCTGATTTCTGCCAGACCGCGTGTCATCAATGCGGCACGGGCATTCAAGCCCAAGCCCATGCCATCAACAATGCCAGTGGCGATGGCCATGATATTTTTGACAGCGCCACCAACTTCAACGCCAACCATATCGTCGGTGGAATACACACGCATGGCATTTCCATGTAAAGCTTGTACGACCAACTGGCTCAAATTGGCTGAGGTAGACGCAATGGTCAGTGCACAAGGCAAACTTTTAGCGACTTCCTGTGCAAATGAAGGGCCAGACAGGGCACCAAAAGCCACGCTGTCTCCCAGCACTTCATGTGCAACCTGATGTGGCAACAACTGACTACCCTCTTCAAAACCTTTGCATAACCAGACGATATTACTCGCCTGAAAGGGCAGACAAGCTTCCAGAGTGGCACGCAAGCCGGATACTGAAGTTGCCACTACCAGCAAATTGTCTGGCCCTGCAGCATGCAGCAACGCCACAGAAAAATCTGCGGTCAATTGCAGGGAAGCCGGAAACACAAAACCCGGTAAATAGACATTGTTCTGGCGCTCGGTCTGCATGGCAGCGATAGCCTGCTGATTGCGGCCCCATAGCAAGACCTGGTTTTTTGCCGCAAAAGCCATTGCCATGGCAGTACCCCAGGCACCCGCTCCCAATACGCTGATATTCATATTGCCCCCTGACCACACTGCAAAGCTGGCATTTGTTTCATATACTAAAGATGAATTCCGGATGTAAAAAAAGGACAGCATGCTGTCCTCTATATTAGCTTCGGTGGCAGGCTCGCCAAATGATTACAGACCCCAGACTTCGTTTATTTTAACAAAGCCTATCTGACCATCCTTGTGCTTGACCTTGACCCAGCCAGCGCTCACCGGCTCCGCCATTTCCAGCAAGACATGCTTGTCAGCGCTAAATACCAGTGCCGAAGCATCATCAGCTGCAGCACGTATCTTGGCATTGGCTACACGCACCACCAGGCTGCGTCGTGTGATCAAATCCTTGGACTCGACCCAGCTCATGTCGCCAGACATATCACGCACCTTGCTCCAGGCACCCGACGTAAACACGACTTCAACCGGCATGCCACGCGGTGCCACATACAATTTGGCACCCTTCGCCCCTGGTGCATCATACATGATGACCGGGGACGCACCGACAGACCGGAACTCCAGCGCCTGGGCTGTACCACCCACCGTCAGGGCGAACAAGATCAAGGGAACTGTCGTTATCGGGCGTCGCATAGGCTTCCTTCGTCGATCTGATCCGGCTTTTGCCAGATCAGACTGCTTCAATTACTGGATGGTTGCTGGTGCATCAGCTGTTGCATTGCCTTGTTCAGCAGCAATCGCCAGGCGTTGTGCATAGAAGGCTTCGAAATTGATTTCAGACAGGTGGATAGGTGGGAAACCTGCACGTGTAATCGCATCTGCTACGTTGGAACGCAGGTAAGGATAGACGATATTCGGGCAACCTATACCCAGCAGTGGTTCAAGCTGGTCTTCAGGAATATTGCGTGCTTCAAAAATACCGGCTTGCTTGCCTTCTACCAGGAAAGCCACTTTTTCACCGATTTTTGCTGTGACAGTCACAGTGACAGTGGCTTCGTAGATGCCGTCAGCCAGCTTTTCAGAGCCAACGTCAACAGATACTTCGATACCAGGCGCTTCCTGTTCCAGGAAAATAGCTGGAGAATTTGGCTGTTCAAGCGACAAATCTTTCAGATATACGCGTTGAATTTGGAATACGGGCTGCAGATTTTCGTCAGACATGTGAAACTTTCTAATATTCTAAAAGATTAATAATGAACAGCGAGACTGGCAGATAAGGTCATTTACAGCCATTTCAAGGTCGCAGCGCGCTATTGTAACAAGTAGTCTGCAAAAACAGCAATTTACCTGAAAAACCCGTAGAAAATCCGGCAAATTTCGCTTTTTAGCTTGTTGGATTCAGTAGCGGATCGAGTTTTCCAGCTCTGTCCAGTGCCGATAAATCATCAAAACCGCCTACATGCGTATCCCCGATATATATCTGCGGCACGGTACGGCGCCCGGTTTTCTGCATCATTGTTTCGCGTATGCCAGGGTCAAGATCAACACGGATCTTCTCTATGTCATCAATACCCTTGGATTTCAACAAACGCTCTGCCATAGTGCAATATGGACAAACAGCCGTGCTATACATGACTACATGGGGTTTCATCATTTTCTCCTGCTCACTTTACTGTCGGCAAGCCTTGCGTTTTCCACGCATCCACACCGCCTTCAAGGCTGACGACCTGTCCGAAACCAGCCTTGGTCAGCAAAGCTGCCGCGCTGGCTGAACGTACACCACGCGCGCATACGGTAATAACTGCATTGTTTTTCGATTTTTCGATTTCCTTCAGGCGATTATCTAATTCTGCCAGAGGAATGTTTTTCGCGTTGGGCAGGTGTCCGGTAGCAAATTCTTCGGCGTCGCGCACATCCAATACCAAGGTTTTTCCCTGATTCATCAATTGGGTGGCTTGTAATTGCGATACTTTGGCACCACGTTTCTGTAAAGCCGGGAACAACAGCGCGCCACCGGAAATGAGGGCGATACCAATCAAAAAGATATTATCAAGAATGAATTTCACGGGTTTCCAGTAGTAAAAATGGTTATCAGAAGCGCGTCATTATAAAATAGATGCCGCAGATGCATACTAAATCACTTATTTCAACTTATCGCACACTCTATGTACAAAATCGTTTTCATGCGCCACGGCGAATCTACCTGGAATCTGGACAACCGCTTCACGGGCTGGACAGATGTTGATCTTACTGACAAAGGCGTCGCTGAAGCGGCCCAGGCCGGCAAACTGCTGAAAGAAGCAGGCCTGAGCTTTGATCTGGCCTATACCTCAGTACTGAAACGTGCCATTCGCACACTATGGGGTACTCTGGATGAAATGGATCTGATGTGGTTGCCAGTGATCCACGACTGGCGTCTGAATGAACGTCATTACGGCGCACTGCAAGGCTTGAACAAGGCAGAAACCGCCGCCAAATACGGTGACGAGCAAGTGCTGGTATGGCGTCGCAGCTATGACACGCCACCCATGCCGCTGGATGAAAACGATGAGCGTACATCTTTCAATGACCCGCGTTATGCCGGTCTGGAACGCAGTCAGATACCCTTGACCGAATGCCTTAAAGACACGGTAGCCCGCGTCATGCCCGCCTGGAATGACAGTATTGCCCCAGCTATCCGCAGCGGCAAACGTATCCTGATTTCTGCCCATGGCAATAGCCTGCGCGCCCTGATCAAGATGCTGGACGGTATCAGCGACGACGATATCGTCAACCTGAATATCCCCAACGGCCAACCGCTGGTGTATGAACTGGATGCCGATCTGAAGCCGATCAGGCATTATTACCTGGGTGACCAGGCAGCCATTGCAGCAGCCTTGCAGGCAGTTGCCAGCCAGGGTAAATCCAAATAAGTATTTGATGCCACTTACACAGAAGTCGCTGAAACCCCTGTTGAGCATCGTGCTGTGCCTGTCGTTGACGGGCATGGCAGCTTCTGCCATGGCGGCCAGCAATGCCCGTGCCGCGCAAAAAAGCAAGGCCGAAGCAGACCGTCTGGAGTTGCAAAACCGTCTGAAGTCACTAAAAAACGACATCAACAAGACCGAAACCGCCAAAGACAATGCCAGTGACGCCCTGGCAGAATCGGAAAAATCAATTTCTGAAGCGAATCGCTCGCTGCGTGATTTGCAGACCGAGCAGGCCGAAACTGAAGAAAAAGTAAAACAATTGGCCGAAGAACAACAGCGTCTTGAAGCCAAAGTTGAAAAACAAAAGGCCCAACTATCCAGCTTCCTGCGTCGTCAATATATACGAGGCGACAGTGACCGCATCAAGCTCCTGCTGTCTGGTGACAACCCCAACCGCATCAATCGCGAATTGCAATACATGAGCTATGTATCACAAACCCAGGCCAAGATGATCGATGCCTTGCGCGTCAGCCTGAAAGCGGCAGAAAAAAATGCCGATGATGCGAAGGAAGCCAAGGCCGAGCTCGATGAAATCGCCGATGAAGAAAAAAGTCACAAGTCATCGCTGGAAAAAGAGAAAAAACGTCATGCCACTTTACTAAGTCAGTTGGCAGAAAAATTATATATACAAAAAAAACAGGCTGATAGTCTGGAAAAAGATGAACAAAGACTGGGCAATCTGGTCTCACAATTAAATAAACTGATTGAAGAGCAGGCCAAGGCGGATGCAGCCAAGGCCGCGTTGGAAGAAAAACAGCGCCAGGAAAGAATTGCAGCAGCACAGAAAGAAAGAGCAAAACAGGCAGCACAAGGCAAGAAACCAGCAAAAATCACCAATCCTAATGCGATTGATGCCGACGAACCACCAAGGCAGGCAAAAGCAGAAACACCGCCGCCGGGTGAATTCGACAAGCTCAAGGGGCAGTTGCGCTTGCCAGTCAAAGGTGAGATTGTGGCCAGATACGGCAGTAAACGTGCCGATGGACCAAGCTGGAAAGGCATGTTCATCAAGGCCAATGAGGGTGCAGAGATCAAATCCATCGCGCCTGGCAAGGTGATTTTTGCTGATTGGTGGAAAGGCTATGGCAATATGATCATCGTTGACCATGGTGGCCAGTACTGGAGTTTATATGGCAATAACCAGGCAGTATTGAAGCATGTGGGTGATGTAGTAAAAGCAGGTGATGTGATTGCCAGCGCTGGAAACAGCGGCGGCATTGAAGAATCAGGTTTATACTTTGAAGTACGTCATCAGGGACGTACATTTGATCCACTCAACTGGATCGTCGTTAAATAGGCTTTAGGTGAATCATGGGCAGCAAATTCAAGAATTTCGGTTTAATTGGCCTCGGCATGGTTGCGGGTGTAGCGGTTTCCATGCAGTTTTCCGCAGTGGCACAAAAGACCCCAGGCAACCCTTTGCCAGTAGAAGAATTGCGACAGCTCGCAGATGTCTTCGGTTTGATCAAATCAGATTATGTCGAACCGGTGGAAGACAACAAACTCCTGACTGAAGCCATTACCGGCATGGTGGCATCGCTGGATCCACATTCAGCCTATCTGGACAAGAAATCATTTAAAGAATTAAAAGAAGGTACTCAGGGCAAGTTTGTTGGCCTGGGCATCGAAGTCGGTATGGAAGATGGCTATGTCAAAATCATCTCCCCTATCGAAGATTCACCGGCTTACCGTGCTGGCCTGAAACCGGGCGATCTGATTACCCGTCTGGATTCCGTTCCAGTCAAGGGGCTGTCGCTGGATGAAGCCGTGAAAAAAATGCGCGGCGAACCAAATACCAAGATTACCCTGACCATCTCCCGCAAGAATGAAGATAAGCCGATTATCGTCACTATCGTGCGAGAACTGATCAAACAGCAAAGCGTCAAAGCCAAGATCGTCGAACCTGGATATGCCTGGGTAAGAATCGCCCAGTTCCAGGAACCTACGGTCGAAGACATGGCCAAGAAAATCCAGACCTTGTATGCACAGGACCCAGCTATCAAGGGCCTGATCCTGGATTTGCGCAATGATCCGGGTGGTGTCTTGCCAGGCGCCATCGGTGTTTCTGCTGCCTTCCTGCCCAAGGACGTGCCAGTGGTTTCCACCAATGGCCAGTTGCCAGACTCCAAGGCAACCTTCTACGCAAGGCGCGAATTTTACTCGGGACGCACATTGAGTGACCCATTGGCAAAACTGCCAGAAGCCGTAAAAAACGTACCCATGGTGGTGCTGATCAATACCGGCTCGGCTTCTGCGTCTGAAATTGTGGCTGGTGCCCTGCAGGATTACAAACGTGCCACCATCCTCGGTACCCAGAGTTTCGGTAAAGGTTCAGTACAGACCATACGCCAGATTTCTGCCGATACCGCGGTCAAGCTGACTACTGCCCGTTACTACACGCCGAATGGCCGTTCCATCCAGGCCAAAGGTATCGTCCCGGACTTGAATGTAGAAGAAACAGCAGATGGTGATGGTTTCAATGGTCTGCGTGCCCGTGAAGCCGACTTGCAAAAACATCTGACCAATGACAAGGAAAAAGAAGTCGCCCGTCCTAAGGTAGATGAAGTGGAAGAAGAGCAACGTCTGATCGCCCTGGCGAAAAAGAGCAAACCACTGGAATATGGTGGTGCTGACGACTTCCAGCTGGCCCAGGCATTGAATCACTTGAAGGGCCTGCCAGTCAAAGTCACTGAAGCCAAAGTCGCCGACAAGGATGGCAAGGACAGTAAAGATACCCCAAATGCGGGCAAGGACGCTGAAAAAGCCGGTAAATCTGATAAGGCTGACAAAGCAGACAAAACAGACAAGACAGATCACAAAACCGACAGCAAGAAAAAATAAACCCTGACAAAAAGGCCGCACGCAGCGGCCTTTTTTACTACGATGAATGACCAGCAACTCTTACGCTATTCCCGTCACATCCTGCTTGATCAGATAGGCATAGAAGGCCAGCAGCAAATTATTGAAGCACGCGCCCTCATCATCGGTGCTGGCGGCCTTGGTTCGCCAGTGGCTCTGTATCTGGCCAGCGCCGGTGTCGGCAGCATCACCATCGTCGACAACGACAGTGTCGACCTGACCAACCTGCAACGGCAGATCCTGCATACGACAGAACGGGTGGGTATGGCCAAAGTCGACTCCGCCAGACTGAGCCTGCAGGGTATCAATCCCGACATCCGCATCATTGCACTTCAGGAAAGAGCTGAACAGGCACGTCTGGAAGAACTGGTCAGCCAGGCCAGCATCGTGCTCGACTGCTGCGACAATTTCGCCACCCGCCATGCAGTCAATGCCGCCTGTGTCAAACATGGTGTGCCGCTGGTATCCGGCGCTGCAATTGCCTTTGATGGCCAGATCAGTGTCTTCGACAGCCACGACCCGGTATCGCCCTGTTATGCCTGCCTGTTCCCGCCGGACCAGGTGTTTGAAGAAGTGCTGTGTTCCACCATGGGTGTGTTTGCCCCGCTGGTTGGCATCATAGGCAGCACCCAGGCAGCAGAAGCGCTCAAACTTATCATGCACATTGGCAAGCCACTCAGCGGCCGCCTGCTACTGCTGGATGCCCTGCACATGGAATGGACCAGTATAGGCATCAGCAAGAACCCTGATTGCCCGGTTTGTGGCCAGCATCACGCATGCTGAACATTTGTATGAGCTTTACCTGATTCCTCGGCACAACTGAAAGGAAAACCATGTACACACTGTATTACTGTCCCGGCACGGCCAGCATGATCGTCCACCTTGCCCTGTTGGAAATCGGGGCAGGGCATGAACTGAAACTTGTCGATGTAGAAAAGAAGCAGCAAAAAGACCTAACCTACCTGCGTCTGAATCCAAACGGCGTGGTACCTACCCTGGTCTTTGATAACCGCCCTTATATTGAGTCAGCAGCATTGCTCATGCTATTGTCCGAGCGCCACCCGACAGCTGGCCTGATGCCTGCCGCTGGCAGTATTGAACACGATCAATGGCGTCAATGGATAGTGTTCATCAGCACAAGTCTGCAATCGACCTTTCGCGCATGGTTTTATCCGGCCGAACTAGGCTATGAAGAGCACACAGAAATCACTCGCCAGGCCCTGCAGAATCGCATTGCCGCCATCTGGGACCAGCTTGACCAGCATCTGAGTCAACATGGTCCCTACCTGCTTGGCAACACTTTTTCCGGTGCTGATCTGCAACTGACCATGCTGATGCGCTGGTCACGTAATATGCCGCGCCCAGCCACCAACTGGCCAGCATTGAAGCGGCTTGCACACCTGATCGTCGCACGCCCAAGCTGGCAAAAAATGGTCGAAATCGAAAGCATTGATGTCTGGCCCAAGGCGACATCCAATTGAGTAAATCCAGCAAAGCCCGTGAACTGTATGCCGCCAACCAGGCGGCCATGCAGACAAATATCGTTCATCCGGAAGTGTCCATCACCGAATTTCGTGGCGTGCGTAACATGCATCTGTCTTCGGAGGCGATACAGGGTGCCATGCGAATGGCGATGCCTGACCAGATTGAATTTGAATATGTACAGCAAATGATGATGTGGATGCTGTTCAATCAGTCACCACAGCATATCGTGCAGCTGGGCCTGGGTGCAGCATCACTGACCAAATTTTGCTATCGCCAGTTTCCACAGGCACGGGTCACAGCAATAGAACTGAATCCGAATGTGATACAAGCTTGCCGTCAGGATTTCAAACTGCCTGTAGATGATGGACGCCTGCAAGTGCTGGAAATGGATGCCATGCTATATGTCAGCAATGAAAAAAATCATGCCAGCATCGACATCCTGCAAATCGATCTGTATGACGCTGCAGCCGAAGCACCTGCCCTAAGCAGCACCGCTTTCTATCAAGCCTGTGCAGACTGCCTGAAAGACGATGGCATGCTGACAGTGAACCTGTTTGGCAATCCGCAAAACTATGAAGCCAATTGCGCTGCCAACATTGCCGCACTGGAAGCCGCATTTGATGCCGTGGTCTGGCTGCCGCTGGTACACGACGCCAACACCGTCGCCATCGCCTTCAAACAGGCGCCTGCGGTTGATTTCGAAGATCTATACGAACGTGCGACAGAAATACGCCTGGCTACCAAACTGCCTGCAGCGAAATGGGTGAATGGTTTGAAAGCCTGGATGGCTGAGCAAATGTAGTACTGCACCCAAAAAATTGAAAGCAACCCTCCCATCCTGACTTATTCAAGTCGTTGCACATTACACATTAAGTGATATGCAACACTCTCTAATTCAAAAGTGCAAATAAGTGTGTACTTTACAAAAAAGTTAATATTTCTTAATGTAAAATATGTTAACTTATCTGTATCAAAGAATAAGGCTATCAAACCCTTAAGCACTACGTTATGTAAAGAATGACTTCTTCATCAGGAGGTCCGATGTTTGCAGAATACGTGGCACCCGACACATTCCTTGTCTGTCGTAGCGCATCCAGATTATGCGCCCTGCGGCTGGCTGACGTTGTAGAAACGATGCGTCCGCTACCAGTCGAGCCTATTCCGTCGATGCCCGACTTTCTTATCGGAGCCGCGATCATCCGTGGTGTAGTCGTCCCGGTCATCAATGTAGGTGTGCTGATAGGTGCAAAATCTGAAGCAACCCCCAAACGTTATGTCACAGTGATGCCCGGTGCTCGCCAGGTTGCTTTTGCTTTTGACGAAGTGATTGGTGTGCGCTTGTTAAGCATGCATTCAATGGCAGACATTCCACTCTTTTTGCATCAGGCAGATACCGCCACTGTCGCAGCCATCACTACCCTGGATGCCGAATTACTATTGGTATTGCAAGGCACGCACATTATCACCGAGGAAGTTTGGGAAACACTCAACAGCGAGGCCGCAAAAGTATGATTCCGCTCCCGCAAGTACATGAGGTTGTGCGATTCCGCGACTTGATTTCCAAGCAGTTGGGTCTATATTTTGACGAATCAAAGTTCGGTAATCTGACAAAGATATTGCATCTTCGTGCACAAGCCAGAGCTGAAGATTACCCACAATACCTGGCTTTCCTTGGCACAATGCATCAAGCCAGCGAGGAGATTTTTCAACTTGCCCGTGAACTGACGGTCACTGAAACATATTTCTTGCGCAACCGTGACCAATTCAAAGCCTGCATAGAAGTCGCATTACCAAAGCTTCTGACAGACAACGCGGGAAAAAGGCCCATTCGTATTTTTTCTGCTGGTTGCGCTTCCGGTGAAGAACCCTATTCTTTGGCAATTATTGTTCAGGAACACTTCGCCTGGGCCAAGAATCACATCGCTATTGCCGCACTGGATATCAACCCGGCGATGCTCGAAAAAGCAGCACAAGCACGTTATACAAGTTGGTCTCTACGTGATTTTCCTTCTGAGCTGAAAGCACGCTGGTTCAAAGCTGAAACAGACGGTTTTTTGCTAGATAAAAACATACGTCAGATGGTCAAATTCGAACGTGGAAATCTGGCAAATGAAGACTTCCATTTCGGCCAGCCTTCATCGCTCGATATCGTCTTTTGTCGCAATGTATTGATGTATTTTTCCCCGGAAAAGATGCAGGCCATTATCAAACGCATAGCCCATGCCATGACGCCCGGAGGCTATCTGTTCCTTGGCCACGCGGAAACGCTACGTGGCCTCTCGAACGACTTCCATCTTTGTCACACACACGACACATTCTATTACCAACGTAAAGAATATCTCGTGGAGCAACATGATTTGTCGCAGGTACTGATTGCAGCATGGCAACCCGCTGCAGATCTGGGAGATACCTCCTGGGTCGAAGCTATTCGCCTGGCAACTGAACGCATTCAAGCCTTATCCTTACCACAAGATGAAACAAGCAAAATCAGAACGCATGTTGCACAGAGGAGCAATACCTGCCCTGCACCCAATTTGAATCGCGCTCTCGAGTATTTGCAAAACGAACGTTACGATCAAACCCTTGAACAACTTGGTGCGCTGTCATCAACATATGCGAGCAACCCCGAAGTGCTCTTATTGAAGGCCGTATCCCTGAGCCATAGTGGCGAGCTGCCAGCGGCACAAGCTGTTTGCCAGACCTTGCTGGAGCGCGACGAATTGAATGCTGGCGCACACTATGTTCTGGCACTTTGTCACGAAGGTAACGACAATCTGGACAAAGCCCTCGAACACGATCAGATGGCTGCCTATCTTGATCCGGGTTTCGCCATGCCACGTTTGCATCTTGGCTTACTTGAGCGACGGCGGGGTGAAACTGTAAGCGCAAAGCATGATCTCAAACAGGCTATGTTACTGCTCCAAAAAGAAGAGGCGTCCCGTTTGCTGTTATTTGGCGGGGGCTTTAAGCGAGAAGCGCTGATTGCACTGTGTTGTGCTGAGCTCGCAAGTTTGGGAGAGGGCGTATGAACTCCACCTCCAGTCACGCTGATCTAAACAATACTCTGCTTGCACTGCGTCGGCAATTTGACCAGTCTTTTTCACAACCACCGCGCCTGGGAAATGTGCCGCATGAAAATCTGCTGGCGATACGCATAGGTGGCGATCCATATGCCATACGTATATCAGAAATTACCGGACTATATGTTGACCAGCGCATCATGCCTTTGCCAACGCCAGTCAAAGAACTACTTGGTGTGACGGGTTTTCGCGGGCGGATTGTACCCGTATACGATTTGGCTGCACTTCTGGGTTACCCAGGCGCCAAGGCACCTCGCTGGTTTATTCAACTACGCTCGCCAGAAATAATTTCTCTGACATTCGATCACTTTGAATCACATATCTCGGTCCCCGTTGACCATATAGTTTCAACTCAGGACAAGATCCGTCAAACCGATATTCCACATCTTTCCTACGCTGTACGGATCGATCAGGTGCTCCGGCCCATCATTCAATTGCAGTCATTGCTCCACGACATCCAGCAAAGAGCAGACCCATCCATTCAACAAAGGAGCCTCTCATCATGAGTAAGAATTGGACATTTGGACAAAAACTGACTGCAGGCTACGTGATGATGTTCATACTGGTTCTCATTACCAGCATTGTATCTGCCTATGCATTGCACACGGTAGTTGAAAGCAAGGATCAGGTCATCAGCACGAATGCACAAATATTGACCGAAGCAGAAAGATTATATGCAGAACTGGAAAGGATGGGAGCGAATATCCGTGGCTACATCATATCGCCGGAAGAGCGTTTTCTTACTCACTTGCGCGGTACACGGGAAGAATTTTCCGCGACCTCCATCCGGTTGAGGGCAAAGGTCAGTAGTGACGAAGGCAAGCATTTGCTGGATTCTATCGAAAAGAACGTAGCTGTATATAATGTAATCATAGATCAATTGATCATCTCAAAACGCGACCAGGCAAAAATCGACTTGATTGTGCGTACATTTGATGAGAAATTATTGCCGGTTCGGGACCAGATTGATCAAAGCTTGCGCTCATTGATTAATCTTGAAGAACGTCACCTGTCCGAGTCAAGACAAGCGGCCAGCAACACCGCATCTGAAGCGGTAACAACCGTGCTATTGCTTGCCGTGGCGACCGGCTTGTTTGCACTGGTGATCGCACTATTGCTGACACGCACATTGCGCCGCCAGATTGGTGCCGCCGTCGGCCACGTGCAAAGTTCATCCGCCGAATTGCAGGCAGCTGCCAGCCAGCAGGCATCTGGCGCCAAAGAGCAGGCAGGCGCCATGACTGAAATCAGTACCACGATCAGTGAATTGGTAGCGACATCGCGCCAAATTGCCGAGAGTGCAAAACGTGTCGCGCAGATTGCCGAACAAACTGCCACCTCGGCCCGCAGCGGTGAGGGTACGGTAGACAGAGGGCAGGAAGCAATTGCTGACATTCGCCGCCAGATTGACCTGGTGGTCAATCATATGCTGGACCTGGGCCGGAAGTCGCAAGAAATTGGAGCAGTTCTGGACATCGTTTCTGAACTGGCAGAGCAAACCAATATTCTCGCCATCAACGCAACGATTGAGGCTAGCGGCGCCGGGGAAGCTGGCAAACGCTTTGCCGTTGTCGCAGAAGAAATTCGCAAACTGGCTGACCGTGTCGCCAATTCCACCAAGGGTATACGATCCCAGATTGAAGACGTGCGCGGTGCCGTCAATACCACGGTCATGGCGACGGAAAGCGGTGCCAAAGCCGTAGATGCAGGAGCCCGGCAATTCACTGATGTGGCTGCGGCATTCAAGCAAATTGCTGACCTGGTCGCGACCACCACCGATGCTGCACGCGAGATAGAACTTTCGACAAAACAACAGGCAACGGCAGCGGAACAAGTACGCATCGCAGTGACTGACGTAGCACAGGCCACTCAGGAATCAGAAACGAGTTCAGCTCAAACGCTACAGACCGCATCGCAACTTGCAGGTTTATCGACGGATTTGCGTCGGCTGATACAACCGAACGCAAGCTAGGTGACTAACTTATGGCAAAGGATGCTTACCGCTATTTCCGTGTAGAAGCGCGCGAGCTGCTGGATCAGCTTGCAAGAGGCATACTCGACCTGGAAAAAGGTATTGCCAGCGCTGAACTGGTGCAACGTCTGTTACGTCTTGCACATACATTGAAAGGTGCTGCACGCGTCGTCAAACAGGTAGCTATTGCAGACCTGATTCATGGCGTTGAAGATACTCTTACCCCTTTTCGTGATGTGGAGGAAAAACTGCCACGTGACCGGATAGATCAAGTACTTCAGGCATTGGATGCCATTTCCGGAAAATTGGCAGAACTGCCCCTACCCCAAAATACCGCAATCGCGACGCCCATACCTGAAACCGTCCGCATAGTAAGATCTGATGTTGTCGAAATAGATGTTCTATTAGAAGGGCTTGGAGAAATCGGTAGCGAGTTATCGTCAATGCGCAAGCACACCGCGTCTTTTAACGATGTACTTGGCCTTGTTGGAAAACTTCTTGAAAAATCAGCGCAGCCTGATCCGCGAACTGTCGCTATCGCGGACAAGATGGATGAATTGATTGATGCCATAGCGCGCAACATGACAGCCAGTATCGAACTGGTAGACCGGGAATTGCGCCAGGCGCGCGATGCAGCAGAAAAATTGAGACTGGTTCCCGTGTCCAGCATTTTCAATACCCTTGAGCGTACTGCACGCGACGTAGCGTACAGTGCAGGCAAGCAGGTCGTATTTGAAGCTACGGGGGGTGATGTAAGAATAGATGGAGAGGTGCTTGACGGCGTACAAAGTGCACTGGTTCAATTGGTTCGCAATGCGGTTGCCCACGGCATAGAAACCGTTTCAGAACGTCAGGCGGCAGCTAAAGATTCCGCTGGCCGCATCACATTGTCGGTTATCCGGCGCGGCTATCGTATTTGTTTTCGCTGTAGTGATGACGGGCGTGGTGTAGATCTGGAAGCAGTAAAACATGCAATGTTAAAGCAAGGCTCAAGGGTTACGGATATCCAGGGGCTTGACGCCGCGCAATTGCTGGCCCTTCTCCTGCAAGGAGGTATCACTACCGCCAAAAACGTCACCGAATTGGCCGGGCGTGGCATAGGCCTGGATGTGGTCCGCGAAACTGCGCAGCGGTTGAATGGCCAGGTTTTTGCGGAAACTTCGGCTGGTCTCGGTACCATGATAGAACTTAGTGTACCGCTGTCGATGGCATCACTGGAAGTACTGCTAGTCGAAGCGGACCAGCAAACAGTGGCATTACCTCTGGACAGCGTGCTCTGCACGCAACGAACTACCGCAGACGGCATAGTCCATACCCCCGATGGAGAAGCATTGGTCTTTGAAGATCAACTAATCCCGCTGGCCCTTTTAAAATTGAACCAACAACACAGACAGACACGTACAGATGCAATGACGGCCGTGATTGTGCGTACAGGTCATGACACCATGGCAATCGGTGTTACTGGCCTGCATGGCATCGACACCATCATTTTGCGTCCACTTCCTGCTATGGCACCTGCTGACCCCATTGTCCTCGGCATGCATCTTGATAGCGAAGGTAATCCCCGCATTGTCCTCAATCCTGAACATTTCAGCAGCCTGAAACAACAAGCAAATAATGCAGCAACCAAGACACAGACCCAACTTCCCATCCTGATTATCGATGATTCACTCACCACACGCATGCTTGAAAGCAGCATACTGGAATCAGCAGGATTTGCAGTCGAGCTAGCCTCTTCGGCAGAAGAAGGTCTGGAGATGGCACAAAACAAGCAATATGCTCTGTTTCTGGTTGACGTTGAAATGCCCGGCATGGACGGCTTTGACTTTGTCACGCTCACCCGCGCTGACTCCGTTTTACGCACAGTCCCCTGCATACTTGTCACGTCACGCGATTCTCAGGATGACCGCCAGCATGGAATCAATGCTGGTGCATCAGCTTATATTGTGAAAGGTGAATTCGACCAGGTAGAATTCTTGCAACGTGTCAAGCATTTGGTGCAGCGATGAACAAGATACGCATTGTAGTCGTCGAAGATTCACTCACAGTCCGTAAGCGTTTGTGTGAGATTCTTGAAACCGATTCTGCATTTGATATTGTCGGCGAAGCTGAAGACGGGAAGCAGGCAATTGAGCTCTGCCAGTCATTACGACCAGACATCATCTCGCTTGATATGATGCTGCCGGTAATGAGCGGCCTTGCTGCCACAGAATATATCATGGCCTTCTGTGCGACACCGATACTCGTGGTGTCGTCGTCCATCAATCGTGGAGAGTTATTTAAGACCTATGAAGCCCTGGCAGCAGGTGCCGTGGAAGTCATGGAAAAACCCAAAGCAGATGATGTTGATGGTGAGTGGGAAAAGCGATACATAACGATGCTCAAGCTGGTAGCACGGGTCAAAGTCATCACGCATATGCGAAAGCGCTTGGCGGGGGCCCAACAGGTACTTGCTCAGCGATCAACTGCAGCTCCGGCACAGACCACGCCAAGCCGCATCAGTGTACTCGCACTGGGTGCATCTACCGGTGGCCCAAGTGCAATCATAGAAATATTAAAAGCACTGCCGGAAGATTTTCCTTTACCTATCCTGATCGTCATACATATAGGAGAGCCATTCGGAGTAGCATTTGCTGATTGGCTGGACGGACAAACAATTCATACTGTTAACATGGCAAGGAATGGACAAAGACTTGGGCAACGTGGTGTATTCCTGGCCCCACCTGGTCACCATCTCACGTTACGCAATGGTTGCTTTCAATTAGACCAAGGCCCGGAACGCCATTCATGCCGCCCTTCAGTTGATGTCTTGTTTGAATCCCTGGCCACTCAGTATGGTGCCGCCACGATCGCTTGTCTGCTCACCGGTATGGGTGTAGATGGGGCACGTGGCCTGCTGGCGATACGACAGGCTGGTGGCCTTACCATTGCGCAAGATGAGGCCAGTTCGGTGGTCTATGGCATGCCACGTGAGGCTGCATTACTGGGAGCTGCACAACGTATATTATCTTTAACGGAAATCGGCCCGGCGCTGGCATCCATCAGGAAACAGTCATGACTGGAACGACACTGATAGTAGACGATAGCCTCACCGTACGGGAAGACCTGCTGGAGGCGTTTTCTCAAGCTGGCTTACCCATAATTGGGTGTGGCAGCATTGCTGAGGCGCGTACACAGCTGGCGAATAAAACATTTAGCCTGCTCATCCTGGATGTCATCTTGCCAGATGGAGATGGAGTAGGTCTGCTGAAAGAAATCCGGTCCATGCCGCAGGGAACTGATATCCCTGTGCTGATGCTGTCGACTGAGGCAGAAGTACAAGACCGGATACGCGGATTGAACATGGGTTCCAATGACTACATCGGTAAGCCTTATGATCTGGAATATGTCATCTCACGTGCCCGCCATCTTTTAGCTCAAAGCCTATCCCCCCCATCGCAACCGACAAAGACAAGAGTGTTACTCATTGATGACAGTGTGACCTTTCGGGAAAGTTTAAGCGAACTGTTAACTGCTCAGAATTTCGATGTCCTGACTGCCGCCAATGGTGAAGATGGCCTGCGTAGCATTGCTGCCAACCGGCCTGATGCAATCGTTGTTGATGAAGTCTTACCTGGTATTGACGGATCAACTGTCGTCCGCAAATTGCGAATGGACGCTGTTTCCCGACACACACCTTGTATCTTGCTGACAGGCTCACAGGACCAGCATGCAGAATTGCGCGCACTTGAATCGGGAGCAGATTCCTTTGTTCGAAAAGATGAAGATCTGGATGTCATTTTGGCGCGCATCATTGCCGTACTACGCAATATTCGCAGCCCTGACTTTGCAGGTCAATTCATCAACTTGCATAAACCCAAGAAAGTCCTGGCAGTCGACGACAGCATCACGTATTTGCACGAACTGGGTGACGCATTGAGTGGTGAAGGCTACGACGTCATACTTGCCAGATCCGGAGAGGAAGCACTGGACATGATTGCCGTTCAGTCAGTTGATTGCATCTTGCTGGATCGTCTGATGCCCGGATTGGGCGGCATGGAAACTTGCAAAAAGATAAAATCCACTCCGGCTTCACGGGATATTCCACTCATTATGCTGACGGCGATGGAAGACCGCAACGCAATGATAGAAGGATTGAGCACTGGTGCCGACGATTATGTACTGAAGTCGAGCGAACTTGACGTGCTCAAGGCAAGATTACGTGCTCAATTGCGACGCAAGCATTTTGAAGACGAAAGTCAAAGAGTACATGCCGAGCTGATGAGTAAGGAACTTGAAGTTACAGAAGCACGGGCGGCCAGGGAATTATTTGAAAGCCGGGCAGCTTTACTGTCAGTTCTGGAGCAAAAAAATCGCGATCTGGAAATCGCCAACAGTGAATTGCTGGCACGCCAGGAAGAGATTGCCGATAAAAACCAGCAACTGGTCAGGGCCAGTCGCCACAAGTCCGAGTTTCTCTCCAATATGTCACACGAATTGCGCTCTCCATTGAATGCAATTCTGGGTCTCGCCTATTTATTGGAACAATCGCCTTTGGAGCGTGATGCAAAAGATATGGTACGCAAGATCCGGACTTCCGGACGCTCCCTGCTAGGCATCATCAACGATGTCCTTGATGTCTCCAAGATTGAAGCTGGTCATATGGTCATAGAGCACGTACCGTTTCGCCTTGACGATGTACTTGAAAGAATTGGCAATTCCATGTCCATCGCTGCTAGTGACAAAGACATTGAATTGATCATTCAGGCTTTACCATCAGGTATCTCTTCAGTAAAGGGGGATGCCTTGAGACTTGAACAAGTATTGATGAATCTGACCAGCAATGCAATCAAATTCACCCAGGTCGGTCAGATAGAGTTAAGCACAAAACTTGTCGCTAAGCAGGACGAAAAAATAACTCTGCGTTTCAGTGTCAAAGACACTGGTATAGGGATCGCGATTGAATCGCAAAGCGATGTCTTTTCACCGTTCACTCAAGCAGACAGTTCCACGACTCGTCGCTTTGGCGGCACCGGTCTTGGTTTAACCATTTGCCGGCAACTTGTTGAATTGATGGGGGGAGAAATTGGTTTGGTCAGCGTTATCGGTGAGGGCAGTGAATTCTGGTTTACCTTACCTCTCTGCGAATTAAGCAATACCGATACTTACCCCCAAGATACAAGCAGATTAAATGTTTTGGTTGCAGACGACAATCCGGTTGCGCAACATGCAATAGCCATGATAGTCCAGAGTCTGGGATGGCAAGTCAGTACCACTGACTCTGGAGAAACTGTGCTCGCACAGTTGCTGGGTGGCGACAAGAGTCAGTTACCCGACCTCGTAATCCTGAATTTGAAAATGCCTGATCTTGACGGGCTGGCGACGGCCAAAGCCCTGCGTAAAGGGCTGGCATCAGATAAGTGCCCTATCCTGCTCCTGATAACTGCCTATTCGCATGCGAGCTTGCCCATACAGTCAGGCACCGGCATAGTGGACGCTGTCCTCAACAAACCACTGACCGCTTCTGCGCTCTATAACGCCGTGCTGGAAGTCCAACGCAGGCGAAATGCACCAAGCGCCACTTCACCGGTTGTACATCAAACTGCCAACCGTGATCTTGAAAATATCCGGGTACTGGTAGTCGACGACAGCGAGATCAATCGCAAGGTAGCACAATTGATTTTGCTGAAAAGCGGTGCCACCGTCAACTCAGCAGTCGATGGCAAGGATGCCATCGACTGGCTGCAGGCGCATCCCGGTGAAGTTGACATTGTTCTCATGGATGTACAAATGCCTGTACTGGACGGTATTGATGCCACAAAGCAGTTACGCAGCATGCCCCAGTTCAAGACCCTCCCGATAGTTGCTCTTACCGCTGGGGCCTTCAAATCGCAACAAGATGCTGCCTATGCTGCAGGAATGACGGATTTCATCAGCAAACCCATCGACATCCCATCAACTATTGCACTCATAAGGCGACTGGTTGGAAATCCAGGGACAGCCACAACAATAGTGCAAGACCTGGCACCGCTACAGCAGCTATCTGACAACGCCGTACATTCAACGGATCTGACGGTACTTGACACCGCAAGGGGTCTGCAAATCTGGTCTGATATCCAGGTGTACCGACGCTATTTACACAACTTTGCCTGCAATTATGGCGAAGCAATCACAATGATCAATACCAGCCTGGCTGCAGACGACAGACAAGCGGCTGCGGCTCTGGTTCACAAACTGGGCGGTGCCGCTGGCAATTTGGCCATGTCTGACACCCACAGACTAGCCGGTGAAGCAGAACGCGTATTGATCGCAGGGTACGACCCCACCCTGGCATTGGCACGGTTGGGTGACGCATTGGAGAAAGCGAAGTATGTGTTAAGGCAATTCGCACCGGAAGCCAGTATGCAATCGGAAATCACGGCATCCGCCAATGATGAAATACCGGTAGAAATACTATCCAGCCTGAAACCAATGTTTTCCGATCTTTTGAAAGCACTTGATACAGATAACCCACTTCCAGCTGAAACCGTATTGTTCAATTTGGCAAAGCAATTACCGGAAAAAAAACTGGACGCCATCTGGACTGACATACGCAATTTTGATTTTCGTAGCGCCGAAGCAAATACTCAGCTTTTAGCCAGGGAACTAGGCATACCGTTAAATGATCGGCCGCTATCCGGGGAATAAATCATGATCCTTCATAAAATTCTTGTCGTAGACGACGAGCCTGGCAACCTGGCAATCATGAGAGAAATTCTGGCTGACCATTACATGCTGGTATTCGCACGTAATGGCGCAGAAACCCTGGCCGTCATAGAAAAACACAAACCCGATATGGTATTGCTTGATGTCGGCTTACCTGACATAGACGGCTATGAACTTTGCAAGCAAATCAAGCAGCTCGATATTTTACAAACCATACAAGTTATCTTTGTTACCGCCTATTCAGACACCACGCATGAAGCAGCCGGATTCGCAGCCGGTGGGATTGATTACATCATCAAACCTGTTTCACCTCCACTGGTGCGCGCCAGAGTCGCTGCACACCTTTCACTGGTAAGAGCAACGGCACTAGAACGTAGCCATAGTGACGCCATATTAATGCTTGGCCATGCCGGGCACTACAACGATACCGACACAGGCACCCACATCTGGCGCATGGCAGCATATGCTCGCATCATTGCTCAAGGTGTTGGATGGGATGCCGAACGCAGTGCACAACTAGAAATGGCTGCCCCCATGCACGATACCGGCAAACTTGGTGTGCCACAGTCAATTTTACGGAAACCCGGCCCACTAAGTGAGCAAGAGTGGAATGTAATGAGAACACATCCGCAAATTGGGCACGACATACTCAGTATGAGCAAGGCACCTGTTTTTCAATTGGCAGCGACCATCGCCTTGCGACACCATGAAAAATGGGACGGCAGCGGTTATCCCGGTGGTTTGAAAAAATTGGAAATACCCGAAGCAGCGCGCATAGTAGCCCTGGCAGACGTATTTGATGCACTGAGCATGAAGCGCCCTTACAAGGATCCCTGGCCCACAGAAAAAATACTGGAATATGTGAGCCAAGAGGCCGGCACCCGTTTTGATCCGGATCTGGTGGAAGTCTTTTCACTTCTGTTACCACAAATACTGGAAGTTCAAAAACACTGGGGAGAAGTAGAAGAGGATGCAAAAAAAGAATGGGGACAACCTAAGAATCCAGGAAATTGAATACTCATTTTCAAAAACATATGGGGTAGTCTTTGGATTTACTTCTCCAAGTGCAAGCCAAACACCCTGGCTTCATCTCCATCAAACAGAAACTGCCTATGGTGACACGGGTGGATGGTTTGAAGAATTAGATAAGGTATTGAAGTTAAGTCAGCGTAGACAATAGTAACCATTTATCAAACTACGCCAGTCGAAAATTCAATTGGCATTCAGCAGTTTGGTTTTTTGCGTCTGGAATTCAGCATCAGTGATGATGCCTTGCTTACGCAGGCTGTCCAACTTCAGCAATTCAGAATAAATATCTTTGGATGCCGGGGCGGCAACAGCGGCAGGAGCATCAGCCTTGCCCCGGCTATCGTTCTTAATTTCTATCACGGTATCGGCGGCCTTTTTCAGCTTGGGGCGGTTCAACTCGACGTCATTCGCATCAAGGCACATGAACTGTATTTCAGCCTTGGGGAAATTACCGAGAATATATGGCGGTTGGGCTTCCTGGCTGCTGACTACCTGGAAGGACTTACCCAATTTTTCGCAATACTGTGTGGCTACCTGAAATGCCTCTGCCTTCAATGTACCGGGACCAGAAAATCCGGTTGCTGCCTGGCGCGATACCATATAGGTATCCTTGCCTATCGGCATCACGCTGGAATTGGATGCGCAGGCTGTCAACAGTAAAGCGGCAGAACAAAGCAAGAGTCTCATCGAATCACACGTCAAAAAGTGAAGTCCTGTCGATTATACTCAAGCTGCTATCTGAACTCCCCTGTCGTTAAAAAAATAATTACATTTTTTGGAGCAAGCTGTTAAGCCTCATCCTCTTGCGCATGGTGGCAGCAGATACACAGCTTGTTACCATCTGGATCGCGAAAATACGCGCCATAATAATTGGGGTGGTAATGCGGACGCAGGCTCGGTTCACCTTCATCGACACAGCCATGCGCCATGGCGACCGCATGACAGCGCCGGACGGCTTCACGCGATGGTGCCAGTAACGCAATCATCTGGCCATTACCAACACTGGCTGGCTCGCCATTAAATGGCAAGCCAATCACGAATAGCGGGCGGGGTTGCCCGCTGGCCATCCAGCCTGCCCAGGGCTTTTCTGCATCACTAAATTTCAGCACTAACCCCAGCTCGGCCATCAGTGCTGAATAAAATTCGAACGCTACCTTAAAATCGTGAATACCTATAAACACATGTGAAATCACGGATTTCTTCCTTCTCAATGGACTTTTTTTGCCAACCCCAGATAGGTATCAATCACCCTCTGGTCATTGGCCAGTTCAGCCGCTAGCCCTTGCAAAGCGATCTGTCCGGTTTCCAGCACATAGGCATAATCTGCCACTTGTAGCGCTGCACGGGCATTTTGCTCGACCAGCAAAATGGCAACGCCGGTTTGCCTGAGGCGCTGGATGATGTGAAAAATCTCCTTGACGATCAATGGTGCCAGACCGAGACTGGGCTCATCCAGCATCAATAATTGTGGCTTGGCCATCAAGGCGCGGCCCAGTGCCAGCATCTGGCGCTCACCGCCAGACAGGGTACCCGCTTCCTGATTGCGTCTTTCTTTCAGACGTGGAAATAAATCATACACGACCGGTAATTGGTCAGCATAATTTTTTTCGCCCGCCTGATAGCGCCGATAGCTGCCCAGCAACAGATTATCTTCCACCTTCATGCTGGCGAATAACTCCCGCTTTTCTGGCACCAGTGACATACCCTGTGCAACCCGGGTTTCTATCGCGACGCCTGCCAAATCTTTGTCAGATAAAAGTATTTGTCCGCGCAGACTGCCATTCGTCGGCAATGCACCGGCAATTGCATTGAGCATGGTGGATTTGCCGGCACCATTGGGGCCGATCACGGTCACGATCTGCCCGGCATCCACATGTATGTTGACGGCCTGCAGGGCTTCTACCTTGCCATAAAAGACCTGCAAGTCTCTGGTCTGCAATAAGCCTGCTTCGGTCGATGAAGTCACCGGCATGACCGGCTCTGTAGAAATTGGCGTCGTCATCAGTCTATCCCACCCAGATATGCTTCCAGCACGGCCGGATGCTGTTGTACTTCTTGCGGCAGACCTTCGGCAATCTTGGTGCCGAACTCCATCACCACCAGATGATCAGTCAGGTTCATCACAAAATCCATGTCATGTTCGACCAGCAAAATGCTCATGCCTTCGCCACGCAGTTTGCGCAGCAATTCTGCCAGTTCCTGTTTTTCTTTGTAGCGCAAACCGGCTGCTGGTTCGTCCAGCAATAGCAGTGCAGGGTCGCAGCACAGGGCACGGGCGATTTCCAGTATGCGTTGCTGTCCCAGTGCCAGGCTACCAGCTTCTTCCTGCATCAGATGGGCCAGGCCCACCCTTTCCAGTTGCCGCTGCGCTTCTGCCAGCAGGGAATTTTCTATCTTGCTGCCACGTCGCAAAATACTGGAAATCACTTCCATCACATCACCGCCCTTGCTGCGCAAATGGGCACCGATGGCGACATTTTCCAGCACACTCATGCTGGCCAGCAAACGCACGTGCTGGAAACTGCGACCTATACCCAGTTTGACAATCTCACGCGACGGCAGGTTGCCGATGTCACGTAACTGGCCATCGCGATAAAAACGGATAGCTCCACCACTCAATGGCAAGACCCCGGTCACCAGATTGAACATGGTAGATTTGCCGGCACCATTGGGGCCGATCAAACCAACGATCTGCCCGGCACTGACGGTGAACTGCATATCATTGACAGCCACCAGGCCACCGAACTGTTTGCGCGCCTTGTCAATTTCAAGAATGACGGTATCGGCAGCAGGCTTGGCACGCGTACTGAGAACAGCGGCCCCCGGTTTGACTTGTATGCCTTGGTCTTCTGGCAGCCAGGCAGCAAAAATACGCCGGGTCCAGCGCGCCAGGTACGGCCATACGCCATCGCGTGCCCTTTGCAACAGCAGTATCAGCAAGACACCGAAAACGATGACTTCAAAATTACCATTCGCCCCTAATAGCACCGGCAGGATGCTTTGCAATTTGTCTTTCAACAGGGTCAGCAAAGCTGAACCCAGCAAGGCACCCCAGACATGCCCGGCACCACCCACCACTGCCATGAACAGGTATTCGATACCAGCATTCAAACCGAAAGGGGTAGGGTTGACTGCGCGTTGCAAGTGAGCGTACAACCAGCCGGAAATACTCGCCAGCATGGCAGCAATCACAAAAATGATGACCTTCATCCTGGCGGTGTTGACCCCCATGGCTTCGGCCATGACACCGCCGCCTTTCAAAGCACGTATGGCGCGCCCCGGGCGGGATTGCAACAGGTTTTGAATGGCGACAATCGCCAGCAGCAGAATGACCCAGATCAGGGCAAACATGCTGCGTCCACTATCCAGTTTGAAACCAGCAAGGGTAATTGCCGGGATGCCGTTCAAACCATCATATTTGCCCAGAATTTCCATATTGCCAAACAGGAAAAACAGTGAAAGGCCCCAGGCAATGGTCCCCAGCGGCAGATAATGCCCGGACAAACGCATGGTGATCATGCCGATGGTAAATGCGGCCACCATGGTCAACACCAGACCTGCCAGCAAACCCAGCCAGGGTGAATAGCCCAATGCAGTACAAAGATAAGCACTGGAGTAGGCCCCCAGCCCGACAAAGGCTGCCTGCCCGAATGAGGTCATGCCACCGACACCGGTCAACAGTACCAGTCCCAGGGCCACGATGGCATACAGGCCGATATAGTTGGCCAAAGTAATCCAGAATTCAGGTACTGGTATCAGAGGAAACAGCAATATCAGTACCAGCAATACCCATTTTCCGTGTTGGATGAGTGTCTTCATTATTCTTCATCCTCATCATTGTGTTTGCTGTTTAGTGAGCGCCACAACAAGACCGGAATAATCAGGGTGAATACGATAACCTCCTTGTAAGCGCTGGCCCAGAACGACGAATAAGATTCCAGCAAACCCACCAGCAAAGCACCAGCCGCAGCCACCGGATAACTGACCAGACCACCGACAATGGCACCGACAAAACCCTTGAGACCAATCAGGAAACCACCGTCGTAATAGACCGTTGTCACCGGGGCGATCAATACGCCACACAGCGCGCCCATGGCTGCCGCCAGGGTAAATGCCAAACGCCCAGCCTTGATGGTTCCTATTCCCACCAATTGCGCGCCCAGGCGATTGACTGCCGTCGCACGCAAGGCTTTGCCTGACAGGCTGCGCTCAAAATAAAAATACAGGGCCGCTATCAGCAGACCTGACACGCCTATCACCACCAGGTTCTGACCGGATATCTGCATGGCACCGATTTCCAGGCGGGCATCGCTGAAAGCGGTGGTACGAGAGCCTTCGGCACCAAACATCACCAATCCCAAACCAGTCAGGGCAAAGTGTACGCCAACAGACACAATCAGCAGTACCAGCGTACTGGCTTCGGCAAGGGGCTGATAGGCCAGCCGGTATATCATCGGCCCCATCGGTATCACGATCGCCAATGCCAGCCCTACCTGGGCAAACAGTGGCCATTCCTGGGCCGACACATTACGTGCCAGCAGCCAGATGCACATAGGTGCCAGCACCAGCCGGGCCGCGCTGAACAGCAGACTCTTGCCGGCGTTGGTCACTGGCTGCACAGCACGCAGGACAAACCAGGCTTCCTTCATCATGCATAGCAGGCCAAAGGCCAGCAGCAGGCTGGCCGATTGCGGGAATTTGCCCGACTGTATGGCGGCCAGACTCAGAGCACCAAAAGCAACGAATTCACCCTGTGGTATGAAAATGATCCGGGTGACGGAAAATACCAATACCAGTGCCAATGCCAGCAGGGCATAGATGGCACCGTTGGTAATGCCATCCTGAGCCAGGATGGCAGCAATTGAAAAATCCATGGATACCTGACTTTCTTTGGTGTTACCTGATTAGGACTTATGCAAAACAGCCCCCGTTGCGTTGCAATTCCTTGCTGGAGCAATTTTGCATAAATCCTGATAATTATTCTCTAGCTCTCTGTTGGTCGAATAAAAAGGGAGCCGCAGCTCCCTTCTTTCAGACTTGCAGAGTTCAGTTGGCCTGGCCGTACAACTTCCATTTGCCATTGACGATTTGCACCATGACCCGTGAGCGCTGATCAAGACCAAGATGATCCGTGTCACTCATGTTGACGATGCCATGCGAGACAGGCAGGTTGCTGATGTTTTCCAGCGCCAGACGCAAGGCAGCGCGGAATTCCCTGGTGCCAGGCTGAGCTTTCTTCAAAGCCACTGTTGCTGCGTTTTCCAGCAACAGGCTGGCATCCCAGGCATGACCACCAAAAGTGGAAACCGAGCCAGCACCATATTCTTTTTCATAGGTTTTCAGATAACGCAGCGCAGATTTCTTGACTGGGTTATCAGCCGGTAACTGCTCGGCCACCAGCAATGGTCCGGCTGGCAACCAGGTGCCTTCGCAGTCCTTGCCGCAAACACGCAGGAAGTCGTTGTTGGCAACGCCGTGGGTCTGGTAAATCTTACCTTTATAACCGCGTTCTTTCAGGGTTTTCTGTGGCAAGGCCGCAGGTGTGCCGGCACCGGCAATCAACACCGCATCCGGATTGGTTGCCATGATCTTCAATACCTGACCTGTCACTGACGTATCACTACGGGCAAAGCGTTCATTGGCAACAATTTTCAACTTCCGCAGTTCGGCGATTTTGGAAAATTCCTTGAACCAGCCTTCCCCATAGGCATCGGCAAAGCCGATAAAAGCAACGGTCTTGATACCATTGTCATTCATGTGACCAGTAATGGCGGTCGACATATGTGAATCATTTTGCGGGGTCTTGAACACCCAGAAGCGCTTGGAATCCAGCGGTGAAATAATCGCTGACGACGCTGCCATGGAAATCATGGGAGTTTCGTTTTCAGCAGCCACATCGATCATGGCCAGCGAATTTGGTGTGATGGTAGAACCAATGAGGATATCTACCTTGTCTTCGGCAATCAGCTTGCGCGCATTTTTTACTGCGGTCGTGGTATCGGACGCGTCGTCCAGCACGATGTATTCCACTTTCTTGCCAGCAATTTCTTTCGGCAACAGGGCGAAGGTATTTTTTTCCGGGATACCCAAAGAAGCAGCAGGGCCGGTTGCGGATACATTCACGCCTACCTTGATCTGCGCATAAGCACTGCCTGCCAATACCAGCGACAACATAACTGGCAAAGCCGCCAGTGCGAATCGTTTCTTCATGGATAGTCTCCTGTCTTGCTTTTGTTTATGAAATTATTAACCGACCGATCGGTCGGTTAATTTTTTATTCAGTGTAACCTTTCCTATGCTCAGGCACAACATCAGGGTCAAATTTGACGTGCAGACACAACCCACACTGGCGGACAATCACTCTTTATACTTCAGATAAGCGCACATTGGCAGTTTTTTCTTATATTTCCAACATGAAAGATACAGCACCCTCACGTGTCCAAATCACACCAAAACAATCAGCGCCTTAGCTCTACTTCAAACGCACCACGCAGGGCGTTGCATAACATAATTTTTTCAGCATTCAACAGGTCATCCAGCACCAGGCTACACTCGCGTAACCCGAATTGCGGATCGTCCAACAAGACAGCACGCATGATGCCAGGCAAAACACCGTCACTGATTGGCGGCGTCAGCCATTCACCAGCTTTTTTCAACAACACAGTACTGCGCCCGCCCTCAGTCAGGTGACCACTCTCATTGAAGAACAGCATGTCAAACGCGCCCTGCTGTTCTGCGGCTTGCCAGGCAGCATCGTAGCGCTGACGTAGGCTGCTTTTGTGACGTAAAAACAGGTCGCTGCCGTCAGTGGTTTCTGGCGCCAGCATAACAACAGGTCTGACTGGCAGCGGGGACAGTACGCCACTGGTCAGTTCGATGTCCAGCTTTGGATTAATCGCCAACCGCAAACGGCAAGCTTGTGCTGCAGGCAATTGCTGGCAGGCTTCCGATACACGCTGCCGTATAAGGGATTCATTCCAGGCAAATCCAAAATAGCCAGCCGACTTGCGAAGGCGTTGCAGATGGTGTTCCAAATGGCGGCAGCCATCTTCTCGGCTGGCATGCATGGTTTCAAACAAGTCAAATTGCGCTGGCAAACCCGTCAGGAAACCGGCTTTCAAGTGGCACTCGGCAAATTCTTCCCTGGCCACACTGTCATAGACTATGCCCGCACCGACACCCAGGACGCCGCGGCGAATCCCTGTAATTTTCGGATCTGCCGGTGCCTGCAACTGCAAAGTCCGTATCGGTACTGAAAGGCAAAAATCTCCCAGGGTGGCATGCTCTTGCGGCGGATCAAACCAGCCTATGGCACCGGTGTACAAACCACGTGCCTCGCTCTCCAATTCACGGATGATTTGCATGGTGCGACGCTTGGGCGCGCCAGTAATCGAACCGCAGGGGAATAGCGCAGTCAGAATCCCGGTCAGACCCAAGCCCTGTTTCAATTCTGCCTGTACTGTTGATGTCATTTGCAAGACGCTGGAAAAACGGCTGACCTCAAACAGGGCGGGGACCCTGACGGAGCCGGTAGCGGCAATGCGGCCCAGGTCATTGCGCAGCAAATCCACGATCATGAGATTTTCTGCGCGGTTTTTGCTGTCAGCAGCCAGAGCAGTGGCAAGACGTTTATCTTCATCGGCATCATCACTGGCCGCAGCAGTACCTTTCATTGGTCTGGCCAGCAATTGGCCCTGGTGATGGCGCACAAATAATTCCGGCGAAAATGACAAAACAGCTTCGCCACCGGGCAGGCAAATCAGCGCACCATAGGGCACGGGCTGGCGCTGCCGTAAGCGCTGATACAGGGCCAGGGGGGAACCATAACTGTCAAAATGCAGGCGATATGTGTAATTCACCTGATAGGTATCACCGGCTGCGATATAGGCAAGCACACGGGCTATTCCGGCATCAAACTGATCCACACCGACATTAGCGTGGATGCCGGCAATACCGGCAACGGACCCCGTTTGTCCAGTGGCTAGCAGTTCCGCAGCCAAAAAATCCTGCACCTGCGCCGCAGTCAGGACATGACAGTGGCGGAAAAGCAATACCTGGGAAATAGCCTGTCCATCACGAGGGGTGATGTCCTGTAGCTGCGCCCCAGTTTCATAAGACAATAGGGCAACGGCAAAACAACCCTGTTGCAAGGCGATCTGTGTATCCTGCCATAAGCTGGGCCACTCTTCTTTGGAGCGGCAAAACAACCTGGCCCGCAAGTCAGTGTACAGACGCGACTGGGCAGTATGTGCCTGGGCATCATCAAGCAAGGCAAAACATTTCCCCGCCTGCGGCAGAGGAAAGGGTATTGGAACATTGTTGGAAAAATCTGACACGCTTTTTCAGGTCAAGGAAGAGATGAGGCGCAGTTTACCCGCAGATACAGACTTGTGCATGCCTTGCTTTTTCCGGCACCACAGCTGGTGGCTTGTTGCCACATAAAATTGTGATCGGCCAATCTACTATTTTTATATGACATTGCTGTGCCACAAAGGTATAGTCGCTCATTGATGATTTCCTCTGAACAATTTCGGCATATCTCTTCCTCCATGCAAAATGCTTTTTTCAGATTGCCGCTGGCAAAAAAAATATTTCGCCAGAATCTGATCGCGATGGCAATATCCATGTTGATGGTACTGTTATTGACACTGGGCCTTTCCACCTATCTGATGCAGGCAAACATACGCGCAGAAACAATCTATAAGGCCGACACACTGGCCAGTAATATGGCCGATGCCATGACGGCCGGCGATACCCGCCAGTTACAGAATCTGCTGTTAAATGCCACCAATACCCAGGACATGCAAAGCGCCACAGTGTATGACCGCAACGGTCAAGCCATACTTGCCTGGAATATACAGGGTCAATTGATCAAGACCAACGAGTTCAGCGCTGTTTCTCTGGTCAGGCGTCACCAGTCAGAATATCGTTCCGGCTATTTCATGGCGATCTCCCCTATCACCAGTGGCAATACCGTCATCGGCCAGGTGTTGCTGTATAGCAGCAGCCAGCCACTGAATCAGCACATCTTGAGTTTTTTGCTGGTGGGTGGGCTCATTGCTGTTTTAATGACGATGACGGCAGCTTACTGGCTGACACAAAAACAATTACAGGACCTTAATCCTGTCATGGCATTGACGGTCATTGCTGAAAAAGTTTCCACTCTGGGCGATTACAGCTTGCGGGCACCACAAGACCCCGAACATGACTTTGGTAGTCTGAACATGCATTTCAATCTGGTGCTGGCACGCATGGAAGCATGGGAAAACGATATGCAAAGCGAAGCCCGCGAGCGCCGCGAAGCCGACAGCCGCCTGGCGATCCTGAACAACCACGACAGCCTGACCAAATTACCGAATCGTCATTATTTCCACCGGCTATTGACCAATTGCCTGGATGACGCCGTTGCCAGTGATGAGCTGGCGGCCCTGATGTTTATCGACCTCGATCACTTCAAAGGCTTGAGCGAAAGTTTTGGTTACGATGCCGGCGACCTGATCCTGGCGACCATGGCCAACCGCCTGTGCGCCGTCTTGCGCAGCACTGACACGCTGTGTCGGGTGGATGGTGATGAATTTGCCGTCATCATGCCCCAGGTCGGCAATCTGGATGTGGTCAAAACCCTGGCAGAGCGCCTGGTGCAGGCCATCCATCAACCCATGACCTTGCGCGGCAAACAAATCGTGATCACCGCCAGCATTGGTGTGGCCTGCTGCCCCCTGCATGCCAAAGAACAACGCCTGTTCTTGCACAACACGGATGTTGCCCTGAAAGCAGCGAAAGCAGAAGGCCGCAATACCTGGCGGCTGTTTAGCAGCGACCTGCCAAAGGCATCACCACCCATCCAGCATTAGAACTTTTGACCGGTCTGGAAAGAGGCAAAACCTTCAAAACAAAAGAGGCTGGCCACAGCTGTCATCAATACGCGATATGCAAACGGCGAAATAAGACACCCAATACAAACAGCGGGCCTATCAGCAAAAAACGCAGATCGTCAAAGAAAGAAGGTTTCTTGCCTTCGATTTTATGGCCTATGAACTGCCCTATCCAGGCCACCACAAAAATCCCCAGCGAGATTTGCCACATCCATTGTTGCGGTAGTTGCGATAATATCCACAACATGCTGGCTGACATGACCAGCATGCCGACAGCAAAACTTGCCGACAAGCTCAGGTAATACACCAGAGACACGACGGTCACCAGCAGTGCAGCCAGTGGATGTGCTGCCCAGATCAGCCCCAGGAAAGATAAAACGATGGCAGGTACACAGACGCAATGTATCAGTTCATTGGTCGGGTTCAAGTGACTTTCGCTGTATTTCGACAGTAACTGGTCTATCTGTCTGGTCTGTGTGGGGCTATGTGGTTCCATGATGGTCTCCTTTATATTGATGTGCATCAGCAAGGACATTCAAATCAGTCCAGCCGTATGACATTGCATATTTGCAGACTAAGCCATCAAATAGCATCGCGCTTGAACGCAATCGCCATCCTGTGCAATTCGGATGGTGCTACCCCCATCATGCTGCGAAAAGTACGGCTCATGTGGGCCAGATCGGCAAAACCGGCTTCATGGGCAGCGGTTGTCATGTTTTGCCCTTCGGCGACAAAAGCAACCGCATCCAGCATGCGTGACCACAACAGGTAACGTGACAGTGTCATGCCAGTCTGTTGCCGGAATAAATGGGTAAAACGGCTTTCGGACAGATGTACCTGGCGCGCCAGGCTGGCCCCGGTACATTCCAGGTCGCGCTGCCCATTGATGTGCGCTAACGCCTGACTGATGCGACCATCATAATTAGTGATCAGCAAGTTATCCGGCAATGCACATGCCTGCCAGTCCAGACGCAAGGCTTCTGCTCCCTGCATATCAAGCTCAGCAGCTCTGTTTGCCAGTGTCACGGCGATAGCCGAAAAGGCTGGATGCTGTCCAAATGCGGCTTGCAGGTCGGTGAAATCGGTCTGGCTGGCACGCGGTAATTCGATAAAGAGATGGGCCAGCATACCGCCATTGCTGTCAATCTGATGGATGCGATTGGCGACGAAACAGGCACTGCGGGTCTCTGTCCAGGGGGCGTCAGGTGACAGGCGCACCCGGAATGACCGGTCCAGGCCATAGCTGAGTTGCACGGCAAAATGCGCGTGCGGCGTAGAATCTATGCCCGGTGAAATAACCAGCGCACATCCACGCCACAAAAATAAATGGCCTTGTCTGATCGGCAGTTTCATGGGCTGATAGCGTGCATTACGGTCCTGCAGATAAGAGAATACCGCGACGACCAAGTATGGCACCAGCAATAAACCGGCGTCAACCCATGCACCGCAGGGTCAGCGCAGCAACAGGGCGATTTGCATGGGAGCCTGGTCAGTCGGCAATAATTTGAAGCCAGACTTGGCAAAACGCAGCCAACGTCCCATCACAAAACTGCACAGGAGGTTGGCGCGCGCCTGTACTTCCGGTTCAGTCAGATATCCCTGGCTTACGGCAAGGCGCAGGGATTGACGGAACGCCATTTCCAGTCTTTCTGCCAGTTGGTTCATGCGCAGTTGCAGACGTTCGTCTTCATTCACCAGCGCATCTCCAATTAATACACGGGTCATGCCGGGATTTTTTTCCGCAAAATTCAACAACATGCCACTGATGGACTGTGCCTGCATCAAACCCTGGTCTTGTGATTCGCAAATCTGGTTGATCAGTCCGAAAATCGAAGCTTCGATAAACTCGATCAAACCTTCAAACATTTGGGCCTTGCTGGCAAAGTGGCGGTACAACGCCGCTTCTGACACTTCTACCCGGGCTGCCAGGGCTGCCGTGGTGACTTTTTCACCTTTGGGATGTTCAAGCATGGCCGCCAGCGTCTGGAGGATTTGCAATTTTCTTTCGCCGGGTTTGGTGCTTGCCATGTTTTTATCTGTAAGAAGTAAATTATGAAATGCGATGAGATTCCCGCAGGCAATATGTAACCGTTGCCGCAGCGGATTTTAAAGACTGGCTTGCAGCTAAGCAATCCCCCATGCATGCATTCTGTGTCAAAAACAGCAAAAAAAAGAAGGTTCTACCGCAACTGATGCAGAACAGCCGTAATCAGCGTGCAAAAAGTCGATAGCTTTGGCGCGGTAGCCGCATGACCGATTTTACTTTCACATCGGCACAAGCAGCAGATTTTTTCAGTTGATGAGCTGGAGTGTAACCAGTTACCCACACCGTACGCAGGCCTTCCCGCTTGGCGGCACGCAGGTTTTCTATGCTGTCTTCCACCAGCACGCAGTCGGACGCCCGTTTGCCATAGGTGGCCAGGAGCTTGCGCAAGTAGGGACGCGAAGGCTTGGGTTGTAGCTGGCCATGCACGCGCATGGCTTCTACCGGTATATGGGCATCAAAATGACGATGCAGGCCCATGTGCCGCAGCACACGGCCTGAATAGGCACGAGGGGCATTCGTCAGCAGGATTTTCTTGCCAGGCAAACGACGCAGCAGTTTTTTCAGGCCGCGTTCATATCGTATCATGCTGCCAAGGTCATCAAAATGATGCACTTCATGCAAGAAATCATCGGCCCTGACACCATGGTGCCTGACCATGCCCAGCATGGTGACGCCATAGCGCGCATAGTATTCTTGCCGTATGGCATTCACCCTGTCAGGATCTGCAGGCGTTTCACCATCACCCAGCACACGTGCCAGGAAGGCATTCATATTGCGGTTGATGGCCGGGAAAATCGCATGCGAGGCATTGTGCAAGGTGTTGTCAAGATCAAACAGCCACAGGGGCGCGGAGCGTCTTCGCATCAGGCTGACACTCCGCCCACCAACAAGCCACCCATCAATGACTGCGTATCATGGTGCCGAAGGCTTGCTCGGTCAGCACTTCCAGCAGCAAGGAATGTTCGATGCGGCCATCAATGATATGCACGGTGTTGACACCAGACTTGGCAGCATCCAGTGCGGACGAGATTTTCGGCAACATTCCGCCAGATATGGTGCCATCAGCAAACATTTCATCAATTTCACGTGCAGATAAATCGGTGACCAGATTACCCTGCTTGTCGATGACGCCAGGGATATTCGTCATCATGATCAGCTTTTCAGCTTTCAAAATTTCAGCAATCTTGCCAGCGACCAGATCGGCATTGATATTGTAAGCCTGACCATCTTCACCAAAACCTATGGGTGAAATAATGGGGATGAAGGCGTCATCCTGCAGCGCTTTGACAACCGCCGGGTTGATTGCATCAATTTCACCAACAAAACCGATGTCCAGCATGGCACCCGGGTTTTCACGATCGGGCATCATCATCTTGCGGGCACGGATCAAGCCGCCGTCTTTACCTGTCAGACCCACGGCCTGACCACCATAGTGATTGATTAACATGACGATATCCTGCTGGACTTCGCCACCAAGTACCCATTCCACCACTTCCATGGTTTCTTCATCGGTAATACGCATACCCTGGATGAAAGTACCTTGCTTGCCCATCTTCTTGAGGGCATTGTCAATTTGCGGGCCACCACCGTGGACCACGACAGGATTCATGCCTACCAGCTTGAGCAGGATGACATCACGGGCGAAGCCATGTTTCAGACGTTCTTCGGTCATGGCATTACCACCGTATTTGACGACGATGGTTTTACCATGGAATTTACGGATATAGGGGAGTGCTTCCGCCAGGATTTCGGCTTTGATTGCAGGTTCTACACCTGCCAGTCTGTCTTCGGTTGCAGGCGCTTCTGCCGTATTAGCATTCAAATCACTCATTATGACGGTATCCTGAAGAGATGATGAGCAGGACTCTCAGAAAATCTGCCCAGCTGAGTTGCAGCGCCTGGCCGTACAATGGTACTGTTGTCGTCGCTACTACGTCTTGCCGGGACAATTTTTTGAAAGTCCTGAAAAAAGGTTATTTTATCTAACCCGAATTTTACAGGAATTGCAGCAAAAGCTTTTTCAATTCAGTCACGAAACTTATGCCATTCTTATGCCATCCATCACCGACCTGCATCAGCAGCTAGAAACTTTGCGGCCCGGCCTGTTCCGCTTTGCACAATTACAACTGCGGAATGAAAGTGCTGCCGAAGATGCCGTTCAGGAAACATTATTGGCTGTGCTGGAAAAACCGGACAGCTTTGCTGGTCATTCTTCATTGCGTACTTACGTCACAGGCATACTGAAGTTCAAGATCATCGATCATCTTCGCACACTGAAAAAAGAGAAGCCGCTGGAAACAAAAGATGACGAATCCGAAGACGATCTCATAGACAGTTTATTTAATGCCAATGGTCATGTCATCGGCAATCCTCCCTGCTGGGATGCGCCTGAGGCAGCTTTACAACAAAAAGATTTTTTCCGTGTACTGGAAGTCTGTCTTGAAAATTTGCCTGCCAAAACTGCACGGGTCTTCATGATGCGCGAATGGCTGGAACTGGAAACAGAAGAAATTTGTAAGGAATTGGAGCTGACTACGTCTAATCTTTGGGTAGTGCTGTATCGCGCACGTCTGCGGTTGCGCGAATGCCTGGACCTGAACTGGTTCGGCCACAAGTAGCAGAGGAAAACACATGTCATTATTTATCGCTTGCAAACAGGCACACCAGCTTATTTCGGAAGGCATGGACCGGCGCCTGAGCCTGTCCGAACGTGGCAAATTGAAAATGCATCTGGCGATATGTCATTATTGCACCAGTTTCAATGGGCAAATGTCCTTCATGCGCAAAGCCATGCGACAGTCTGCTGTACAGACCTTGTTATCGACTGAACCGGGCAACAAGGAGGATGGCAAATGAGTATTTGTCCACGTTGCCAAACTGCATTCACCTGTGCCATGGCTGACCAGACGGGGCAAGCTTGCTGGTGCACGGCTTTGCCTCCCATCTCTTTTAGCACCTTGCCTGGTGGCAAACTGGATGCCGATGCCAGTTGTTTCTGTGCACAATGCCTGCCACAATGGAAAGCCGAACGTGAAGCACCAGGGCGCGCAAACGACGCCGATCCGGCAATTCAGTTACCATAAGCCTTTTATATCTGGTTAGTTCAGCATGTCCAACGATACACCCCTCGCTTACAAAGCTGTCAATGTCCCTGTTTCACAGCGCATCCGTGAGCGCATCACGGCCAGCAAAACGCGCTTTCACGCCAATGACAATATTGCCCATTTCATCGAAGCTGGCGAAATGGAAGAATTGCAGGCAGAAGTGGAAGAAAAATTGCGCGCCGTTCTGGAAAGCCTGGTGATAGACACTGAAAGCGATCACAACACGCAGGATACTGGCAGACGTGTGGCGAAGATGTTTATCCAGGAAGTATTCAAGGGGCGCTATGTGCCCATGCCTTCCGTCACCGAATTCCCGAATGCCTCGCATTTAAACGAGTTGATGATCATCGGCCCGATCACGGTACGCAGCGCCTGCTCACATCATCTTTGCCCGATTATCGGCAAGGTCTGGATAGGGGTCATGCCAAATGAGCATTCAAACCTGATCGGTCTGTCAAAATACGCACGTATCGCCGAATGGGTCATGAGCCGCCCGCAGATACAGGAAGAAGCCGTGGTGCAACTGGCCGATACCCTGCAAGAAAAAATGCAACCCGACGGCCTTGCCGTGGTGATGGAAGCAGATCACTTTTGCATGCACTGGCGTGGCGTCAAGGACATGGATGCGGCGATGATTAATAGTGTGATGCACGGTTCCTTCCTCAAGGATGCGAATCTGCGTCGTGAATTTTTATCTTTGATTAAACGCTAACCAGGATTTGCCATGCTAGTACGACTACTTTATGCCAGCCGCGCGGTCGACGATAAAATCTGCGACGTAGTGCAATCCATCGTCAGCCAGTCACGCCTGCACAATCCACAATTTGGAATTACCGGCGTACTTTGCCACAGCGATCAGGTTTTCATGCAGGTGCTGGAAGGTGGCCGGGATGCGGTCAATACGCTGTATGGCCATATCCTGCGCGATCCTCGCCACACGGACGTGATACTGCTGGACTATGAAGAAATCCTTGAGCGCCGTTATTCAGGCTGGACCATGGGTCAGGCCAATATGGGGAAAATCAATCCTTCTATCCTGTTGAAATATTCACCCTTGCCGGTGCTGGAACCACATCGCATGTCGGGTAAAATACTGCTGGCACTGATCGATGAATTGATGGCAACCGCTTCCATCGTAGGCCGTACTTAAACACTCAGTCTCTAGGGTAATGGATAGTGTGCGGTTGCTTAGAGCAACGCACCTTCACGGAAGAAGAACATCTTTGCAATCACCGAACCAGGCATCTGTTCAATGCTGATGTTGTACTTCATGACACTGTCGTTGTAGGCCTGACGTGAAAACACGATCTTGCTTTCCGTACTGCTCAGTTCCTCACTCAACTGCATCATGTGCGGGTTGGCCCTGAGATCAGGATAGGACTGGGACAAGGCATACATTTTCCCTAAAGACGCAATCAACACTTCTTCAGCCGCAGCCAACTGCTGCACGGCCCTTGCTTTGGAAGGATCTGCGCTGACCTTGCCAATCGCGGCCACGGCCAGATTGCGCGCTGTGATGACGGCCTCCAGGGTTTCCCGCTCATGCTTCATATAACCTTTGGCAACCTCTACCAGATTTGGTATGAGTTCATAACGTTGTTTAAGGTGCATATCAACTGGCGAAAACGCACTCTTGAAATGATTGCGCGCCATGATCAAACGGTTGTAGACGCCGATTACCCAGAATACCAGCAGGGCGGCGGCGACCAGCAATACCAATGTGAACATGATTTCTCCTGTCAAAGATGGAAGGCAGGTGCATGTGGGCAAGAGGATTTGTCAGCGCGGTGTTCATGCACTAAAGCAAGATACTGCGCATCCTCCACAAAAAAACAAAACCGACAACATGTCGGTCTTGCTTACTTAGGTCAGCACACTCTATTTCAATTAATTATTGTTTTCCGTCTTATTTTCCGTCTTGTTGGGTGTCGTCTGATATTCTTTCCACTCCGTTTCGCTGATGTATTCAAACACCTTCACCACTTTACGAACCCCACTGATGCTGCTGGCCAGATCAGCAGCCAGGCCACCTTCGCGCTGAGTTACGCGGCCCATCAGATAGACAACGCCAGCTTCGGTCACTACCTTAATGGCATTTGCCTGCAGCTCTTTGTTGTCGACAAACGTCGCTTTTACTTTGGTAGTCAACAGGGTATCGTTGGAGCGCGCAGAAAAGTCGGAAAAACCTGTCACCTGCAATTCATTCATGACAGAAACCACACCATCTATGGCGAGTATTTCGCGCTCCGCCGCTGCCTTGGCATTTTCATCGACGACTTCACCTGTCAGCAAGACGCGACGGTTAAATGAATTGACGTTGACGTGACCATTTTTCCCCAACAGACGTGGGATACGGGTCTCGCCTTTGATAACAATAGCCTTGTCTTCAGTCTGTGCACCAAAAGTGCGGCGATCAGTTGCAGCAAAGGTTCCGACTACTGCACTGCCGACGACCATTTCCACACAGCCCTGCAGGCTCATGGCAGCAGCACAGCACAGGCTAACCATCGCCACAGGACGGGTCAACTTGCTCCAGTTTTTTCTACTCATCTGCATCACCTCCGAATAATGCGGCATCTATGCCGTCACACAAACAGTGTATGGCCAATAAATGAACTTCCTGAATGCGTGCAGTACGCTCATGCGGTACGCATATATGCACATCTGCCTCAGTCAGGATATTCCTGATTTCACCACCGCCCTTGCCAGTCAGCGCAACCACACGCATATCCCGTTCAAGTGCAGCGTTAACGGCATTCACCACACTGGCAGAATTGCCCGATGTGGAAAGAGCCAGCAAGATATCGCCAGACTGCCCGAATGCCTGTACTTGCTTGGAAAACACTTCCTGAAAGCTGTAATCATTGGCGACAGCCGTCAGTATGGATGTATCGGTCGTCAATGCCATCGCAGGCAAAGGCAGGCGTTCACGTTCAAAACGCCCTACCAGTTCAGCCGCAAAATGCTGGCAATCCGCAGCAGAGCCACCGTTGCCACAGGCAAGTATCTTGTTACCGTTAGACAGTGCCAGGAACATGAGTTCCACGGCTTGCGAAATAGGCAAAGCCAGTTCAGCTGCTGCCCTCATTTTTAATTCGGCACTTTCCTGGAAGTGCGCCAATATGCGTTGGTTTGTCATAGTGCGTCAAATTATACGGCAGGCCGGGCCTGACCAAGCAATTATCGCAAATCCGGCAGAGCTGCCAGCGATGTGCCGCATGGAAACACTCACAGCAACAGATAGATTTACCTTGGAAATATCCGGCAGAAACAAAGTTTTACTGCATGTTCGTGGCACTTGCCGTCATTTTTCTAATTTTTCAGGCCACAATAATATTTTTCAACCAGTTGATGCTGTCACCATCGATCGCAATCAAATCAAAACGACAGGCCGACCGCGATTTTTTTGACAGTAAATACACCTGCGCTGCATGCACCATGCGTCTTTGCTTGGCCGGTGTGACACTGGCGATAGCACCACCAAATTGCATGGAACTACGTTTCCGGACTTCAACAAACACCAGTGTTGCGCCGTCTTGCATAATCAAATCAATTTCTCCGCCTTTACAGGAAAAATTTTGCATCACGAGCTTCAAGCCCATCTTTTGCAGATACAGCAGCGCCTGGTTTTCTGCTTCATCACCACTGCGGCGACGGCTGGTACGGCGGTCATCCAGTTGCTGGTCAGCTTGCTGTTCAGCGTTCAGAGTAGGTCTCATTGGCGTACAATCCCGACAATCAATTTAATAAACTAAACTGTTGCAATGCTCTGCGGCCCATCTTACGGACCATAGCCTGTTGCAGCAGCTTCTCTCTATGCACAGGAACGAGCGCGCATGACCACGACTGAAAACGCACTGTTCACAAGTGCCAGCATCATAGAAACAGTAACCCGGCAAAATTACCCGGCAGGTACATTATATGTAGTCGCCACCCCAATTGGAAACGTAGCGGATATTTCTTTACGTGCCCTGCATTTACTGTCACTGGCCGATGCAATTGCCTGTGAAGATACCCGCAATACGGCACAATTGCTGGCGCGCTATGGCATCAGCAAACCATTGATCGCTGCCCACCAGCATAATGAACGTGAAGTGGCTGAAAAAATCCTGCAACGCCTGCAGGCTGGGGAACGCATTGCCCTGGTATCGGATGCCGGCACGCCGGGCGTCTCTGATCCCGGCGCTAAAATCGTCGATGCCATCAAGCTGGCGGGCTTGCCAGTAACGCCTCTGCCTGGAGCATCAGCGGCCATCAGTGCACTGTCAGCCAGTGGCTTGATCCACGACCGTTTTTATTTTGTCGGCTTCTTGCCAGCCAAAGCCGGTCAGCGCGAGAGTATACTGCGTGAAGTAATGAATGTGCCTGCCAGCCTGATTTTTTATGAGGCACCACACCGCATCATCGAATCGGTGCAAGCCATGCTGGCGACTTTTGGCCCGACACGACGTATCGTACTGGCACGTGAAGTCAGCAAGCTTTTTGAAGAAATCCACCGTTGCCCACTAAGCGAAGCTGCCACCTGGCTGGCAGCTGACAGTCATCGTGAAAAAGGGGAATATGTGATCCTGATCGAAGCTGCAACTGCAGCAGAAGATGATCAACAGACGGAAGCCCGACGCGTACTGGCTATCTTGCTGGAAGAATGTTCGGTCAAACAGGCTGCATCACTGGCCGCTCAATTAACGGGGCAAAAGAAAAATGCCCTGTATCAACTGGCATTGGAAATGAAGCAGGGTGATACTGAAGAAAGCTGAACCAGCATTCTTCATGGGTTAGCGCTGCACCACCATAGGTCGCCCCACACCCAGTTCGCTAGCCTGGGCAATCGCGGCATAGGCTTCGGAACGGCTATTGAATGGCCCGCTGACCAGACGGTAAAGACTACCCTGCTGGACGATATCAAAACCCGGCAGCAAACTGGTCGCCCTGCTCTTCAGATGACCCATAATGGATTCAGCATTGGCCCGTATAGCATAGGCACCAAACTGAATGTAGTAAGCGCTGCTAGCAGATGCCACCGGGGTGGTTGCTGGTGCTGGCAATTTTTCTACAGGTCGGCTTTCTTGCGCAGCCAGCAATTCTTCCATCGTCATGCTGGTGGTTTTTTCTGCTGGCCGGGCTGCTTCCTCCCTTGCTGCCACAGGTGCTGGCATATTCGTGGCAAGGACAGTTACTGGCCTTGTTGGCGGCTGGTTCTTGCGATTTTCTGCCATTTTTTCTATATCGGCAGGCAGCAGACGTTCCACTTCGATCTGGGTGCTACCTTTGCCAATGACATCCAGCTTCAGCGCGGCAGTGTAGGACAAATCAATAATACGGGTAGCGTGGAAGGGGCCACGATCATTGATGCGTACAATGATCTGTTTGCCGTTATTTAAATTGGTGACCCGCGCATACGAGGGAATTGGCAAAGTAGGATGGGCGGCAGTAATTTTGTACATGTCGTACAACTCACCGGAAGATGTCTTCTGGCCGTGAAACTTCTTGCCATACCAGCTACCGACCCCTCGCTGAACAAAGGGGGTGCTATTGTCTGCAATCGGTGTATAGGTTTTGCCAAATACCACATAAGGCTTGTTACCTGAGCGCGAAAAATCTTCGACCATGGGTATCGGGTCTACTGTGTTTTCCAGCCCTTCTGGTGGATTATCACCAGGGCCGTCATCCTTGTAATAGGCACCTTTTCCGGAATTGGCTTTGGGTGCGGTAGCGGTCTGGCTACCGTTTGCTGGCTTGGTACTGCTTGCCGGACGTTGATTATCGGCGATGATGATATGCTGTTTTGGTGCGCTGCCGCAAGCCGCCAGCAAGAACAGACTTGCTGAGAGCAGGCTACCCTGTCGAATTTTTTGTGTCCAGACTGTTTTCATGTTTGCACCAGCTTACGGTTGCGCTGCACACTCATCATGATACCCAGGCCCATACCTAATGTTACCAGGGCCGTGCCACCATAACTCATAAAGGGTAAGGGTACGCCCACCACCGGTACGATACCACTTACCATGCCCATATTCACAAAGGCATAGGTGAAGAATATCATGGTCACGGCACCTGCCATCAAACGCGCAAACATGGTCGGTGCGTTAGCGGCAATCATCAGACAGCGTATGATCAATAGAAAATACAGACTGACCAGTATTACGTTGCCGACAAAACCAAACTCTTCAGAGAAGACAGCAAAAATAAAATCGGTAGTATGTTCTGGTATAAATTCCAGATGGGCCTGAGTACCTTTCAGATAGCCTTTACCATGCAAACCACCTGACCCGACTGCAATAGTGGACTGGATAATGTGAAAGCCCTTGCCCAGCGGATCCCGGTTTGGGTCCAGCATGGTCAGGACACGGTCCCGCTGAAAGTCATGCAACATGGGCCAGACCACCGTCGGGATGATCAAGGCAGCAGCGGCACCCAACGACAGCAAAAATTTCCAGGACAACCCTGCCAGAAACACCACGGTAAAACCGGCGGCGATGACCAGCATGGCCGTTCCCAGGTCAGGCTGCCTGGCGATCAGGGCCACTGGTATGCCCAATATGATGGCGGCAACGACAAAATCACGCCAGCGCAAAGCCCCTTCACGCTTCTGGAAATACCAGGCAAGCATCAGCGGCGTGGCGATCTTCATCATCTCGGAAGGTTGTATGGTCATGCCGACATTCAGCCAGCGCCTTGACCCTTTTTTAACCATGCCAAAGACTGCAACCGCCAGTAACAGGGCTATACCAAAAGTATAGATAGGTATGGCAAAGCGCATCAGAGTTTGTGGTGGCACATTCGCCACTATCCACATGATGACGAAGGAAACCAGGACGTTCCTCATTTGGTCTTCCACCCGCCCCGGAAAATCGATGCCAGCCGAGTACAGGGTGATAATGCCGATGGACATGATCAGGAAAATCAAAATCGCCAGCGTCGCATCAAATACCAGAATGTGCGAGCGGATAAAGTGCCAGTTAATGCCGCGTTTTTGCATGATCAATCCTTATTGCCACTGGTTTCACCACCAGGCTTAGGCCCCGGATCTGGTTCGGCAGGTGCCTTTATTTCTGCATCGGAACGGTACAGGGCCATGTCGCTTTGAGGTTTTGGTACAGGCAAAGGATCTTTGACCCCCTTGTCCTGCGGACGTTTACCCAACAGGTAATAATCAAGCGCCTTGCGCACGATAGGGGCTGCCGCTTCGGAACCAAAACCACCGTTTTCTACGATAATCGCAATCGCAATTTTGGGTTTGTCGGCAGGTGCAAAGGCGATATACAGGGAGTGATCCACATGGCGCGCCGTGACACGTTTGGCGTTGTAGGTTTCACCCTTCTTGATACCGACCACCTGCGCCGTACCAGTCTTACCGCCGGATACATATTCGGCATTTAAGAATGCCTTGGCCGATGTACCTTCCTTGGTTACACCGACCATGGCATTTTTTATGAAGTCGATGTTTTCCTGCTTGAGCTGGATGCGGTAACTTTCTTTGGGTACAGTCAAAGTCCGTTGACGCGTCTGGGGATCTTCCGTCATTTTGACCAGATGTGGTTTCATCACCACACCGTTGTTGGCCAGAGTCGCAACGGCATGCGCCATTTGCAAAGGGGTGAAAGTATTCTGCCCCTGTCCGATGCCCAGGGAAATGGTGTCTCCCAACACCCAGCGTTTTTGCTCTGGCTTTTTGAATGCCGCGCGCTTCCATGCGGTGGAAGGCAGCAAACCAGTGCGTTCATGCTCCAGGTCAATGCCAGTCTTTTGACCAAAACCAAACGGTGCCATGAAGTCATGCATGACATCCACGGTCAGGTCGTTCGCCAACATGTAGTAATAGGTATCACAGGATTGCACGATGGAGCGGTACATGTCTACCATGCCATGCCCACCCGGTTTATCGTCTTTGAACGTATGGTTACCAAAGGTGAAATAACCCGGATCGGCAATCGCCTGCGTCGTTGTGCGCTTGCCCAATTGCAGCGCGGCCAATGCCATGAAAGGCTTGTAGGTGGAACCCGGCGGATAGGCGCCTGTCAATGGCCGGTTCAGCAAAGGCTTGTCTTCTGAGGTATTCAATTCATTCCAGCTTTGCTGATCGATACCTTCTACAAACAGATTCGGGTCATAGGTGGGCTTGGATACAAATGCCAATACATCGCCGGTTTCCGGTTCTATCGCCACCAGTGCGCCGCGGCGTTCGCCAAATGCTTCTTCTATAATTTTTTGCAGTTCAATATCTACCGACAAGATCAGATTTTTTCCTGAAGTTGGTGCTGATCGTGACAGCACCCTGACGGCGCGCCCCCCCGCAGATACTTCAACCTCTTCAAAGCCGGTGTTCCCATGCAAGATTTTTTCGTAACTTTTTTCCAGCCCTTCCTTACCTATGTAGTCCGTACCATTGTAATTCGCGGCATCTTCCATCTCATCGATAATCTCTGCATCTTTGGGGCTGATGCGACCGATGTAGCCAATGACATGGGATGCCGAATCACCCTGAGGATATTGACGAAACAGACGGGCCTGAATATCCACACCGGGATAGCGAAAACGTTGCGCCGTAAAGCGGGCTACCTCTTCGTCTGTCAGACGGGTGCGTATGGGCAGGCTTTCAAAGCTTTTGGAATCTTCCAGCAACTTGCGAAAACGCTTACGGTGCTTGGGTTGTATGTCGACCAATGCCGCCAGTTGATCAATCAGGACATCCAGATCCATATGGATTTTCGACGGTGTGATTTCCAGCGTATAAGCAGAATAATTGCGTGCCAGGATAATACCGTTACGATCCATGATCAAGCCGCGATTGGGTACGACGGGCACGATATCGATGCGGTTTTCATCTGCCAGCAATGCATAGTCATCATGCTTGATAATCTGCAGCCACACAAAACGAGAAATCAATGCAACAAAGCACAGGAACACAAATACGCCGATGAAAAGCAGGCGCATGCGGAAATAATGTAGTTCGCGTTCCGTGTTCTTGAGTTCGGTCATAGGATCAACGTGGGACTATCTTTACAGGTGCAATACTGCTGGTGGCCCGGCCAGAGCCAACATGGCAGGGCTAGATGGGACGGGTATCGTCCTTGTCAATCGCCCGTTTTTGCGGTGCCAGCAACAGCAGGGTGGCGACTGGCCACAAAGCAGTAGTCACCACACTGACGAGGAAATACGTCCAGCCTGCGAAATGGGAGTTTGGTGCTATCAGTAGCCGCACCACCACTTGCACCACCTGCGCAAACAGAAACAGCGGGAAGACATGCAGCGACTGGGTGAGCGGATGAAACCACAACACGCGTCTGTGTATCATGATCGCGAAATACGACAGCAAGGTGTAAGCCAGTGCGTTTTCACCAAGATTGATGGAATCATGCACATCCATCAGCAATCCCATGGCAAACGCAACGCCTATACCTACCTTGCGTGGTTGATGAATGGTCCAGAACACCAATACCAGAGCAACGAAATCCGGCACACCTATCCAGTTACCCCAGGGCAGAAAATTCAGGAAAAAGGCGACTGCAAAACTGAGTGCAATGAAGACTGGGCTAACTGGTAACAGTATGTAATGGGGACTGTTCATTGTCCTTTCTCCTTGCTGAGTACCGGTGAGTTTTCTTTGACTGGTGCTGTTTTGGCGGGTTGATCCTTGACAGCATCTTTGGTCTGGTCGCCTGGTTGATTAGCTGGTGCATCCTTGGCCTGACTCATCGGTGTATCTTTAGCGGACGGGTCCTTGATGCCTTGGTTGAAAGGCTGATCGACCGGGTGAATATCAGAAACGGGAGCTGCCGCATCACGCGTCACCTTGCGATTCAGTTTTTCTTTCTTGGCACGCACATCTTCGGTATCAGGGCGTGGCAAATTGTCGGTGGATACCATCAGCACCAATAACTGTTTGTTGCGATCAATACCTGCAGCAGGAATGCACAGGATATTTTCAAAGGTGGTGGTGGCCTTGTTTTCTACCTGCATCACTCTGGCGACTGCCAGACCGGCAGGATAGACACCATCAATACCGGAAGTCACCAGTTGATCACCATTCTGTATATCTGCATTAGCGGTCAGACGCATGTCCAGATAACTGGATTGCCCACGCCCATAGGCAACGCTGCGCAAGCCATTGCGGATGATCTGCACCGGGATAGCCTGATTTTTGTCAGTCAGCAAGGTAACCTCAGCAGTCAATGGAAATACCCTGGTGACTTGCCCAACCACACCCAGCTCGTCAATCACAGGCTGGCTGAGTGCCACACCATGCTTGATACCGCGATCAATAATCACCTTGCGGGTAGAGGGGTCGCGGGCGTCATAAATAATCTCGGCCATGACAGATTTGACAGGCAGGCGTTCACGCGCTTCCAGCAATTTGCGAAAATGGTTATTTTCCGCCAGCAATTGTCCGGTCTGCTGCAGGGTATCGGCATTTTGTGTCTGTTGCCGGCGCAATTGGGCGTTTTCTTTTTCCAGCGCAGTCACCGACACAAAGTAATCAGAAACCCGCTTGACCGTATCGCGCGGCATGACTGCGATCATCTGCACAGGATACAGCACAGTACCCAGCACTTGCCTGGCCAAAGTCAGTGATTTAAGACGGGAATCAACAACCAGAAGAAAAATCGCCAAAACGGCGAAGAAGACCACTCTGACGCGTGCAGACGCGCCTTGCTTGAAAAGTGGTGGTGGGCTGTAATCCATACTTTACCGGTGATTCTCAATAACCAGCGTTAACCAGTTTTTATAAGCAGAAATAGCCTGATCGAGGTTTTTTCAGTTGTTCAGAACTGTATCAGCAGCTCTTATCACGTCTTGGCAATGACATAGGAGGCAAAACAGATTTCAACTGCCTTCGCCCCCACATGCGATTGTTTACTCGTATGAAAAAATCGAACCCAGTTTATCCATGCGCTCCAGAGCCATGCCAGAACCACGTACCACACAAGTCAGCGGGTCTTCTGCCACGATGACTGGCAAACCTGTTTCTTCCATCAACAGGCGGTCCAGATCGCGCAAGAGTGCGCCGCCACCGGTCAGCATCATGCCTTTTTCAGCAATATCTGCGCCCAGTTCTGGTGGGGTCTGCTCCAACGCATTTTTAACGGCAGACACAATGTTGTTCAGCGGGTCTGTCAGCGCTTCCAAAATTTCATTGCTGGAGATAGTGAAAGAACGTGGAATACCTTCGGACAGATTGCGTCCCTTGACTTCCATTTCCTTGACTTCAGAACCGGGGAAAGCCGAGCCGATTGCCTTCTTGATCGCTTCTGCAGTTTGCTCACCGATCAGCATGCCGTAATTGCGGCGGATGTAATTGACGATGGCTTCATCAAACTTGTCACCACCGACACGAACAGAACCTTTATAGACCATGCCGCCCAGGGAAATAATGCCCACTTCAGTGGTACCGCCACCGATATCAACCACCATGGAACCGGTCGCTTCTGATACCGGCAAACCAGCACCAATCGCAGCCGCCATCGGTTCTTCGATCAGGTAGACCTGGGAAGCACCTGCACCCAATGCAGATTCACGAATCGCACGACGTTCAACCTGGGTAGAACCGCAAGGTACGCAAATGATGATGCGCGGCGAAGGTTTGAAAAATTTGGTATCGTGCACCATGCGAATAAATTGCTTGAGCATTTGCTCGGTGACGGTAAAGTCAGCAATCACACCATCTTTCATAGGGCGGATGGCTTCAATATTGCCAGGGACTTTACCCAGCATCTGCTTGGCTTCCTTACCCACCGCCTGGATGGTTTTTTTGCCGTTAGGGCCGCCTTCCTGGCGGATTGCCACCACGGATGGTTCGTCGAGTACGATACCCTGGCTGCGAACATAAATCAGCGTGTTGGCTGTTCCCAGGTCGATCGCCAGATCATTTGAAAAATAACTGCGTAGAAAACCAAACATGTATTGTCCTGTATTTAACTGATTGTGGGCACGGCCCTGTTTTGAGAGTGACGCGCTACCGAATTTTTAACCCCGGCCTTTTCACCTGTCGCCTGCCTGTCATCGTCTGTCTAAGCGACTATCTGAGCAAGTTAAGGGATTTAGCGAGGCATTTGGGGCATTAACCCGCCATTCTACCTTATAATCTGTATAAATTTATTCGATACCAACACCTAAAATTCAGCTTTCTGTTGACTATCGTTTTTTGTATTTTTTGACACTATTTTTGCGCAGTTTTGCGCCCCTGAACTATGTCGCTGACACTCGAAGATGTGAAAAGAATTGCCAATTTGGCAAAAATAGAAACCTCCGAAGCGGAGCAAATCTCCACACTGGAAAAACTGAATGGCATTTTCTCACTGGTAGAGCAATTAAAGGCCGTTGATACCACTGGTGTTGCCCCTCTGAGCCACCCTATTGCAGCGCTGTTGCCGGAACTGGCATTACGACTGCGTGAAGATGTGGTCAGCGAAAGCAACCACCGCGAAGATTACCAGAAACCCGCTCCCGCCACACAAGATGGCCTCTACCTCGTACCTCAGGTTATTGAGACTGAATAAGCCAGGCGCCCACTTATGCATACCAAAACTATTTCGCAATTATCCGCCCTGCTGCACAGCAAACAGGTGTCCGCCACTGAATTGGCCCAACATTATCTGGCACGCATTGCGACCAGTGACTTGAATGCCTTCCTGCAAGTCGTTCCAGAATTAACATTAAAGCAAGCTGCCGCAGCTGACGCACGTCTGGCCAATGGCGATGCGACGACACTGACCGGCATCCCCATTGGGCACAAAGACATTTTCGTCACCCGCGACTGGCGCTCAACTGCCGGTTCACGCATGCTGGAAAACTATGTCAGCCCGTTTGACGCTACCGTGGTTGATCTGTTCAACAAAGCTGGTACAGTCACCCTGGGCAAATTGAACTGTGATGAATTCGCCATGGGTTCATCCAATGAGAATTCCTATTTCGGTCCGGTGAAAAACCCCTGGGACAAGACTGCCGTACCCGGCGGTTCTTCCGGCGGTTCGGCAGCCGCAATTGCTGCACGTCTGGCACCTGCCGTCACGGCAACCGATACTGGCGGCTCCATCCGTCAGCCAGCTTCGTTTTGCGGCGTGACAGGCATCAAGCCTACCTATGGCAGCGTTTCCCGCTATGGCATGATTGCCTTTGCTTCCTCTCTGGATCAAGGTGGTCCGATTGCCCAGACAGCCGAAGATTGCGGCATATTACTCAATGCCATGACAGGCTTCGATGCCAAAGATTCAACCTCGCTGGAACGCAAGAAAGAAGATTTCAACCGTGACCTGAACAAGTCACTGCAAGGTTTGCGCATAGGCGTGCCGAAAGAATTTTTCTCTGCCGGCCTGGCAACAGATGTGGAACAGGCAGTACGTGCTGCATTGGCAGAATATGAAAAACTGGGTGCAACACTGGTAGAAATTTCGCTGCCGAAAACCGAGTTGTCCATCCCCGTGTATTACGTCATTGCACCTGCAGAAGCGTCGTCGAACCTGAGCCGTTTTGACGGTGTGCGTTATGGCCATCGTGCAGCAAATTACACATCCCTGGAAGATATGTACAAGAAATCGCGTGCCGAAGGTTTTGGTGCCGAAGTTAAACGTCGTATTCTGGTGGGTGCCTATGTGCTGTCACATGGTTACTATGACGCCTATTATTTGCAGGCACAAAGAATACGCCGTCTGATCGCACAAGACTTTGCTGCGGCCTTTGAAAAATGCGATGTCATCATGGGGCCGGTAGCGCCAACGGTAGCCTGGGATTTGGGTGCCAAGGCAGATGACCCAGTGGCCAATTATCTGGCAGACATTTTCACCTTATCAACGAGTCTGGCGGGCTTGCCTGGTATGTCCATCCCTTGTGGTTTTGGACAAGGCGAGAAAAATTCCAAACGCCCAGTCGGCTTGCAGTTGATTGGTAATTATTTCGATGAAGCGAAATTATTGAATGTCGCCCACCAGTTCCAGCAGGCGACAGACTGGCATACCCGCGCACCGCAATGAACTTGAAATTCGTCCTGATGGGGACCATGTACCTGCTATGCAGCGTGACATCGGCACAAGTGCTGGATACACGCATAGCCTGTACCCAGACCCAACTGGAGGATGGTGATGGTGAGCGCCTGATACTGAGTGACCAGGCGCATTTCCAGTTAAACGGTACGCAGATCACAGAATTTCAATGGGAATCATCAGTTTTTCGCACCAATCACGGTCATGAATGCAGTATCGATATGGACGACGGACTGGAAGCAGAACTGACGGAAAAAGGTTGGCGTATCAGGCTCAAGGATGCGGCGGTAGCCAGGGCTAAACGTGGTTATGATTTTGATCGCGGTTATCAGTGCAGCATACGTCTGGAACAGGAAGGCGATGCGCTGCATATCAAACCCAGTTGCCCTACGCTTTGTGGTTCACGCAGGAATTTTTCAGCGCTGACGGTGGATGTAAAAACCGGCAGTTGCAAGTATGATCAATAAAATTAATTGATGCCCCGCTTACCCAGTTTCTTACACCGGTAAATATCAGGCAACATCAGGCAACAAGATAAGGAATTATTATGCAATGGGAAGTCGTTATCGGTTTTGAGACGCATGCACAACTCAAGACCAACTCCAAAATTTTCAGCGGCTCGTCAACACAGTTTGGTGCCGAGCCAAATACCCAGGCTAGCCCAGTTGATCTGGCCTTGCCTGGTGTGCTGCCGGTGATGAACAAGGGTGCGGTAGAAAAAGCTATACAGTTTGGCCTTGCGGTAGGTGCTGTTGTTGCGCCGGAATCCATCTTTGCACGTAAAAACTATTTCTATCCTGACCTGCCAAAAGGCTATCAGATCAGCCAGTTTGAAATCCCGGTCGTGCAAGGTGGCTTTGTCCCTTGCGTCTTTGAAAAAGATGGCAAGACAGAATTCAGAAACATCGAATTGACACGTGCCCACCTGGAAGAAGATGCGGGTAAATCCACGCATGGTGCCGCCCAGAACATGACAGGTATAGACTTGAATCGTGCTGGCACACCTTTGCTTGAAATTGTCACAGAACCTGTCATGCGCAGCGCTGTGGAAGCGGTGGCCTATGCCAAGGCGCTGCATTCGCTGGTTACCTGGCTGGATATTTGTGACGGCAATATGCAGGAAGGTTCTTTCCGTTGCGATGCCAACGTGTCGGTACGCCCAGTTGGTCAAAAAGAATTTGGTACACGCTGCGAAATCAAAAACCTGAACTCATTCCGTTTTCTGGAAGAGGCAATCAATTATGAAGTACGTCGCCAGATTGAATTGATTGAAGACGGCGGCAAGGTCATTCAACAAACACGGCTGTATGATCCGGATAAAAAAATTACAGTCAAAATGCGTGACAAGGAAGATTCGATGGATTATCGCTACTTCCCCGATCCTGACCTGCCACCACTGAAGATCAGTCGCGAATGGGTAGAGCAGGTGCGTGCCACCATGCCGGAACTGCCATCTGCCATGCGTCAGCGTTTTATTGAGCAATTGGGTTTGCCTGAATATGATGCGACTGTTCTGACACAATCCAAAGGCATGGCCACTTACTTTGAAACCGTGGTGACAGCAGCAGGTGCAGCACAAGCCAAGCCAGCCGCCAACATGATGATGGGCGATGTGGCTGCGACCTTAAACCGTGAGGGTCTGGATATCAGTGCCATTCCGGTGACGGCGGCACAGTTGGCCGTGCTGTTGCAACGTATTGCTGATGGCACCATCTCCAACAAAATTGCCAAGGAAGTGTTTGCTGCCATGTGGCAAGCACCATCGACGGATGTAAATCTGGCAGATCAGGTAATTGAAGCCAAAGGTCTGAAACAGATTTCTGACGTTGGTGCACTGGAAAAAATCATCGATGAAGTCATGGCTGCCAACCAGCAGTCTGTTGATGAATACCGTGCCGGCAAAGAAAAGGCGTTCAACTCATTGGTAGGCCAGGCGATGAAGGCGACCAAGGGTAAAGGCAATCCTGCTCAGGTGAATGAATTACTGAAAAAGAAACTGGCTGGTTAATTAAGACCCGCATAAAAAAACGCAGCTTGTCAGCTGCGTTTTTTATTTGCTGCTCGCCAGGCCAGGCTGGTGAGAAATGATTAACTCATTGGTGAAAAGTAAGCTGACACTGTGTGCAAATCATCCACCGTCAAGTTACCTGCAGCCACACGCAATTTCAGGAAGCTGATGAGATAGGTGTATTTTGCCTGCGCCAGATCACGCTTCGCTGCCACCAGTTGCTGTTCTGCACTCAGTACATCCAGGTTGATGCGTACGCCACCTTTGACACTTTGCTTTGTGGCTTCCACCAGCAAAGTCGCCGAATTGACTGATTTTTGCAAGGCGTCAATTTTGGTGACACCAGTCTGCATGGCATTGAACTGTTTACGCAATTCGATGGAAATCCGGTTACGGGTACCATCCAGGTCGGCCCTGGCCTTGTCACGATTGGCAACTGCCTGATTGCTGATTGCATTCACGTAGCCACCAGAATACAAAGGAATGACCAGTTGCACACCTATGCTCTTGATAGTCTGATCCTGAGTACGAGTAACCAGACTGTCAGATATCGCACGGTTATAACTTGCATTCAATTCCAGACGCGGTGTATGACCTGCCTTGGCCTTGTTGATTTCCTCTTCAGCAGCTTCGACCGAATATTTAGCAGCAACAATTTCAGGATTGCTTTCATTCGCGATATTCATCCACTCATCGAAACTGGCAGGAACAACTGACATAATATGGAAATCTGGACGCAAGCCATCAAGCTGGGTAACGCCCACTCCAGTAATAGCCGCAAGGGTATTGCGTGCTGTCAGCAGATTGTCTTGCGCCTCAATCACTTGTGCTTCTGCGACATCGAGCTTGGCCTGGGTTTCCAGCACGTCTGTCTTGGTGCCTTCGCCTTTTTCAAACATACGTTCATTAATACGCTTCTGTTCTGCAAAGGCATCACGCTGGGCACGGAACAGGTCCACCTGATCTTCTGCATATTTGGTATCTGCATAGGCAGCAACCAAACGTATCACCAACTCTTTACTACGCGCATTGAAAATCGCATCGCTGTAATTGGTCTGGGCAATACCCTGTCTGTAACGTGCCGTTGTATCCAGACTAAACAGGGTCTGGCGCAAGGACAGAGTATTGGTCAGGCTGGCGTAGTCATAGTTACTGGTGATCGTTGGAACACCAGGCTGTATGGATATATACGGATTCGGCTGGGTAATCTCAGCCTGGTTCTTGGAGGTGCCATAATTATATTGCACTGTAGGCAGCAAACCGGCACGGCCTATCTTCCTGAATTCCTTGCCTGCGATATTTTCCGACACTGCAGAACGGTAGGTCGGATCATTCACCAGAGCCGACTCGTAAGCCTGCATCAAGCCCATCGCCGACGCAGAACCGGTAGACAACAGGCAGATACCACAGGCAACCGCCACCAGTTTAAGACGCATACTGGATGTAGTCATGATCACTCCTCTGTCATCGCGGTTTTGGCGCGATCAAGTACCGGCTTCAGCAGGTAATTCATCATTGTGCGACCGCCTGTGCTGACGAACAACTCAACTGGCATACCCGGACGGATATTCAGGTTAGCAATCAATTTCATGCCTTCAGGCGCAACTTCGGCGCGTACTTTATAGAACGCCTGACCAGTTCTTTCGTCCACAGTACGATCAGCCGATACCTGAGTGATGACACCAGGGATATGCGGTGTGGTATTGGTATTGAAAGCAGAGAAGATCAACTCTGTCTTCAGACCCTTGTGTACCTTGTCGACCAGATTCACTGGCAACATCGCTTCAACGATCAATTTGTCATCTTGAGGAACCAGCTCCATCAATTTGTAGCCACTAGGTACTACTGCACCTTTGGTAAATACATTCAGACCAACGATAGTACCTGCGACTGGTGCTTTGACAAAGACATTGCCCAGATCAAAATCCAGTGCCGTCAAACGATTTTGCAGGGACTCTGCTTCTTTCTGTACATCCGACAACTGAGTGCGAACTTCTTTTTGATAGTCTTGCTGACGCTGCAATTTACGCAGTGTGATTTCAGTCACCTGACGGGACACTCGGCCCATGGTGCCGATGTCTTCAGAAATACTGCCGTTCACCTGTGCATAAGTACGTTCCAGATCCAACAGGCGGTTACGAGCGATATAACCGTCCTTAGCCAAATCACGCATACCATCGAGTTGCTCTTTGAGAAACGCCAACTGCTGTTTCTTACTGACCATGGATTCTTCCAGGCCCTTGAGCTGCGATTTCAAGCCACCAATGTTTTCATCCAGTGCGCCCAATTCACTTTGTATGGAGCCTTGACGCATCGTGAATAACTGTTGCTGCAATAATATATTGCTGGCTACACGTGGATCATTTTTGGCTTCATCCAGCTCTTTAGGGAAGCTAATGGATTTGGCATTTGCACGCTCAGCGGTCAAACGCGCTTCAACCGCCTGCGCGGTGAATAATTGCACGCGCGCGATTTCTGCTGCAGATTTGGCGTTGACATTATTCATTCTCACCAACACCTGACCAGCCTGTACTACATCACCATCCTTGACCAGAATCTCGTCAACGGTACCGCCAGTTTGATGTTGAATGACCTTGCGGCTGGATGCCACGGCCACATTACCACTCATTGGCACGCCCTTGTCCAGCTTGGCAAGCGATGCCCACAACAGGAAGCCGACCACGCCAACCAGAATGATGATCCATCCCAGACGAGAGTAGCTATTTGCGTCCGTATTAACTTCCAGCACTTCTACATTACGGGTTGCCACATCAGTGACAATGTTTTTCTTGACCAGTGCATTTTTCATGATTATTCCTGTTCTGCTGTCGCATCCGTTTGCGCCTGGACGCTGGCATCAATTCGTGCTTGTGTATCTGCCGGTGGCTCCGACGCCGGTGACTGCATACCGCCCTGGGCTTGTGCCTGCTGAGCCGCCTGTTGGGCTGCTGCTTGCTGCTGTGCCGCCTGTTGCGCTTGCTGGGCTTGTTGCAATTGCTGCTGATTCGCCTGATTCAATGCAGCCAATACCTGGTCACGTGGTCCGAAAGCTTGCGCAGCACCATCACGTAACAGTAACAATTTGGTGGTTGCACCCAGAATGGTAGTACGATGGGTGATCAATACGATGGTTTTGCCACGCTGACGCAAATCGTTAACCGCCGTTACCAGTGCCAACTCACCAGCATCATCGAGATTGGAATTCGGTTCATCAAGAACCAGCAGTGAGGGATCGTCATACATGGCACGTGCCAAACCGATACGCTGTTTCTGGCCACCAGACAAACCGGCACCGCCATCACCCAGACGAGTGTCATAACCCTGAGGGAAATGCAGAATCAAGTCATGTACACCTGCACGCTTGGCTGCCAGGATGACTTTTTCTGAATCGACATCACCAAAGCGTGCGATGTTTTCTGCGACGCTACCGGCAAACAGTTCTATATCTTGCGGCAGGTAACCAATATGCGGACCTAGTTGATCTTTATTCCATTGATAGATATCAGCGCCATCCAGACGCACTTTACCAACAGCGGCAGGCCATACACCAACCAACAGTCGTGCCAGTGTCGATTTACCGGAACCTGAAGGGCCAATCACACCCAGCACATCACCTGGTTGCAATGCGAAACCGAGAGCTTTCAAAACAACCACAGTAGAGCCAGGGGCTGCGGCAGTAACACCTTCAACAGATACGGCACCTTGTGGTTTAGGCAAATCCATGCCAGCCTTACGTGCAGGATTGGAACCCAGCAATTCATTCAGGCGGTCATAGGCGCTCTTGACACTGCTCCATTGTTTCCACACGCCGATCAATTGGTCGATAGGGCCAGTGGCCTTACCCAGCAAAATGGAACCAGCAATCATCATACCCGGCGACATTTTGCCTTCGATCACCAGCAGCGCACCAAAACCAAGTACCAGCGACTGTACAGAAACACGTACAAATTTACTGACAGAGGTAATGATGCCTGACTTCTCACTGGCTTCTGCCTGCAATTGCAGGAAACGGCCATGCAGTTTGAACCAGCGTGACATCAGATTCGGCAACATGCCCATGGCTTCAATCACCTCTGCATTACGCAGGTTGTTGGTGGCCAGATTGCTGGAGGCAATCGCCATGGCATTCGCTTCTGCCAGAGGCTTTTTAGAGACCACTTCATTCGCATATGCCAGGACCACCATGATAATGACCGCACCCAGAGCAAACAGACCCAGGTACACGTCAAACATGAAAATAACGGCCAGATAAAACGGGAACCAGGGTGCGTCAAAAAAGGCGAACAAACCGCTACCAGTCAGGAACTGGCGGATTTGTGTCAAATCCTGCAAAGCCTGGCCGGCATTACCACCGCCACGCTTCAGGTTTTGTTCGAATGCAGCCGTATAGATACGCTTGTTCATTTGCATGTCAAGCTTGGCACCCAGACGTATAACGACAAAGCTACGGATATATTCCAGCGCGCTCATCAATGCATAGGCACCCAGCATCAACATGGTCAGCATCAGCAAAGTGATTTCATTGCGGCTTTGCAAAACACGGTCATATACCTGCAACATGTACAGGGATGGTGCCAGCATCAGCAAATTGATGATGGCACTGAAAATGCCAACGGTTCTAAATGCACTCCTGAAAGTCATCAAGACTTGTGCAATTTCAGTTTGTGGGGCTTTAAGTTTCGAGATCATTTGTATTCTTTGCACATTCAAGTGCTAAAAACAGCCAATTTAATTGGGATACTGCCTGATGCGATAATGAAGAAGCACTGTCACTGCATGGTACTACCTGGGCACTTCAAGACAAGGCCGCATTATCCCCGTTCACAAATCAATTAAATGTGACCTACATCACATTTTTCGAAAGCGTAACACAAGTAAATTTGATTTTAAATGTGTTTTGTTAATGCTTCTTTCTGAAAATCATATACCCCCCCCTGTATATTGATAATTGTTAGGGGAATTATCAATATACTCCCAAGATTTTATGTTTTACAATTTTTGAGAAAAGAAGCAGGAAATGTAAATATCAACAACTTAAAAGTTGTTCATGGAGAAAAATAACTTTGACCTTTGTGATGGAAATCACAGAAATCATGCATATTTCATGTGATGGCCTAGCCTATGTCGTCACCAGAAAAGCAGGTAGCCAAATAAAAAAACGCCCCACAATATCCGTTGTGGGGCGCGAGTTCTTAATGGTCTTGCTGGCTATGGGGTTATTTTAACTCAATTACGACCGTGTTTACCAGCGATTGTTCCGATATATCCACAGTATTGTTAACTTTTGTTTCACTTGCCAAGGTTTGCACCCATTCCATCTGCGCTGGCAAACACACTCGTTGTAAATCATAAAACTCGCAGGCAAAACGTCTGGCACTGGCTCCCAGTCTTTGCCTGGTTTCAGGCTGATCAAGCAGGTCGCACACTTCTTTTGCCAGTCCGGCAACATCAAAGAAATTCACCAAACGACCTGTTTCATCGTGACGTATTGCCTCTCGTAAAGGTTGTGTGTCAGATGCAACAATGGCGCAACCAGCACTCATGGCCTCTAACAAACTCCACGACAGCACAAAGGGGTAAGTCAAGTACACATGCACGCGTGACAACTGCAACAGAGGAATGAAATGCTGGTAGGGAATATGGCCCAGGAAATGGATGCGCTTCAAATCAGTTTCTGGCATTTGATGCTTCACTTCATTAAAGAAGATATCTTTCCAAGACTGACCGGAAGGAGATTTGGCACCATAACTGACATCATTACCACCTACCAACAATACATGGGCATTTGGACGCTCGGCCAATATCTGTGGCAAGGCTCGCATGAAGATATGGTAACCGCGATACGGCTCCAGGTTGCGATTGACGAAGGTAATCACTTCATCATCGCGGGTCAGGACCAAGCCATTTCCCAGAGTCATGGATACTGCCGGATTGGGGGCGATGAGGTCAGTATTGATACCATCATGAATGACGCTGATGCGTTCACGAAATGAACTGGGAAAGGTGCTGGCCTGCCAGTGTGTCGGTGAAATGGCCGCGTCCGCCAGTGGTATATGTAGCAGGTTGTTAATGTTCTTGAGTTGGACTCTGCATACCTGATCAATGGATTCGATGGGAAATTCCGGGTCAAAACCCACATCGGCCCCTCTGGGGTGATAAAAGAACTCGCCGTAAATGCCCAGTTTGGCATCTGGCCAGACTTCTTTCAGAAACAGGCTCTCCCCCCAACCGGGATGGGCAATGATGGCATCTGGGCTAAAACCATCTTCACGCAATTGCAAGGCCGCGCGCATGGCAGCTTCGCCACGTATGACCTTGGGTTCAGCATCTGCCAGCCAGGGGTGAATATCTTTCGACATTCCACGTGCCACCTGATAGGAAATGATTTTTACTCCATTCCATATTGCTGGCGCATTTTTCTGCATCGTCAGGGCCAGGACTTCATTCGATGCATCGGCAGCCAACGCTGGCGCCAAATGGGTGAACTGACCTGGAAAGTTTTGATGAACGAACAGAATTTTCATAGCGCGTGTAGGCAGAAATAACAAACAAACTTGATTATCACAGTATAAACGTTAATCGGTTCAATGACTTCAGCGATTACGCTGAAAAACCACCTCAATCAAAACTGTACTGATCGTATAAGGTGATGTTTGAAAGCTTCCAGCATGCCATCCGGACGCAAGTGATGCACATCAATATGCCATTTTTGATTGGAGCGGGCGTTTCCACCATCAGTCATGGAAAACACATCCAGGAAATCCATACCCAGCTGCAATGCCTGTTCCTGCAAAGACTGATTAAACAAAGACAATAAATTACCAAATTGTGCCAGCTCTTCTGCACTCCCAACTCCTTCGCCCAAATTAGCGGCGGGAACGCCGCTAACAATGATTTTTTGCTGCCGCGCCTGAGCCAGTGCGGCCAGTTGTTTCAGGTAGGGCGCTATCGTGTCATGGGTGAATTGCTGCAAGCTGATGCCGGGTGATTTTTTCCATGCTTTTAAAATACCACTATCAATCCGGCAATCAATTTCACCAACGGTAATCAGGACAGTCGCACCGATGGGGAAAGAATGCAGAAATGCGGCCAGGCGCTGCTTATAATGATTATTTGCATGATTACCGATGCGCCATTGCGTACAGCCTTCTATCCAGTGTCCTTTGCACTGCCAACTCTTCCCCGCATAGTCAACAATAAGCTGATGAGTGGACAACATATGACTTTCGCCAATGACATACAAAATGTCTGTAGGTGGCCTGAGATCCAGTTGTGGCTGTAATTTGATCTGCTGCCACCAAGCCAGTATTCTCAACATGTAGACACAATAAATCAACGACCCCTGGTCTTTCATGCCGGTATTCTCCAGCATGCCATTGGCGACATTCAACAGGGGTTCTACATTCGCCTGATTGCCATACAGGTAGTGCAGTATGGCCAATTGCAAAGCAGCATTGTGTCTGGTGAAGCCTTCTGCATTCAGTTCCAGTGATTTTGCATAATGCTGACTGGCCGCTTGCAGGTTACCCAATTTTGCGCAGGCGTTGGCCAGGGAAGAATGCAATTCTGCATTTTCGGGTGCCACACTTAAACCAAGCTGATAACTTTGTGCTGCCTCGGTCAGACGGTCCAGCTTTTGCAGGGCATTTCCTTGGTTATTCAAGGCCTGAAAATGCTGTGGATTAAGGCGCAATACTTGTTGATAGTCAGTCAATGCTTCGGCGTAACGTCTCATATCAAGGTAAAGATTTCCGCGATTAAAATAAACGTCCAGATAATCAGGCTGCAGCTGTAAGGCACGCTCATAACAGGGCAATGCTTCGGCATGCCGTCCAAGCGCACTCAAGGCAGCCCCTTTATTGTTGATCACTTCAGGAAAGTCTGGCATGAATGACAGAAAGCGCTCATAGCTGGAAATGGCAGCTTCATGGCGTCCCAAATCCTGCATCAGATTGCCGTGTGTAGCGTGCACTGGCAGGTTCGCCGGATTAATTTTGACAGCGCGCTCAACCAGGTTTAAAGCTTCAGCCAATTGGCGCTGACTCCGCCTTATCATGCCAAGAAAGTGCAGGGCGTCAAAATTGGTAGCATCAATGGATAAGACTTGCTGATAACGTTCAGCCGCCTCGACAAGCTGGCCATTTTTATGCAGAGCCAGTGCTTCCTGAATCAGCCTGGTTGTTTTCACCACATCTTTATTGTCTGGTTTTGGCTTGCTGCCACGAGCCTGAACTGAATTTTTCCTCATCACTGTCTATGTAGAACTGGCTATTTCAATTGGGCACGCAAGAGGTTTTCCACTTCCGGGATGGGCCTGGCATTTTTGCTGCCAACAGCCCACAAATCAAACGCCGATGGACGTGACGCTGCAACTACCGTTTTAAAACCGGCACCAGCCAGAACATTCATCAATACTTTTTGGGTAAATCCGCAGCGATGTGCCATGTACAGATTTCCTTTTTCCATGGCAGCTCTGTGACCATACAAAATGTCCAGCGGCGAAATGGGGCCGGCCGGAGAAATATAGGCTGGCTCCAGCAATTTATCTTCGGCAACAAGCTTACAGACCGACAATAGGTCCGGACAAGTGACCACGAAAATGCCGTCGTCGCTCAAGACACGCAATATTTCGTTCAGTGCCACAGGCACTTCATGTGGATACAGATGTTCTATATTGTGGGATGAATACACGGCATCAATAGAGCCTGTTTCTACTGCGCTCATGTCTGTCAGCGTTCCCTGAATATCCGGCTTCACGCTCGCGTCAATATCAAACCGGACTTCCTGCCAATCATCGGACTGAAAATACGGTGTGGTTCCTGCCTTGTTTTGTGGCCCGCAGCCGACATGGAGTAATTTCAAGGTATCCACCTGAGAGAGTTAAGCCAAAGAAAATGGGGCAAACTTTGCCCCATTCTGATGTCATTCATGAAGACATGTGATGTCTGTGAATTATTGTACCTGTTCTGGACGAGAAGAAGCCAGTGCCACTTTCGACAGATGGCGGAAAGAAGCCCAGTGCAGTTCCAGCAAGGCCATCAAACCATTGCGTACCCAGCGTGCCAGGGTAGCATCGTCAAGGGCCATGACTTTTTCACGTTCAACCACACGGAAACCACCGATCAGATGTACCTCGTGACCTTCACGGAAGCTCAAATCTTTAGCGACCAGAACACCTGTCGTCTCCAGTTCATTCATAACCGCACGGCCTTCGCGCAGGTTTTTTTCATAGGTGTTGAGCAACTCAATCACTTTATCGAAATACGGATTCAATGCAGATTTATCTGTGAATACCTGTTCACCTTCAGTTGCATTGAATTGTGGAGCATCCATATCCGCTGCCAGCAAATACTCGTCAGTATCGCCAACACGACCCAGAATGAATGGATAACGACGTACATGCACTGGCACATAGGTATTCAGCCATTGATTTTTTTCATTCAGAAACACGTTGCGTTCTCTTAAGCCCAAAACTGCAACGGCGTTCAACAAGCCATTAGGCGTGAACAGGACCGGGTAAAATTCTGCCGCTTCTGCGATTTCTATTGGTGCCAGAGGCGCTGTGGTCAAGCTACGTGCAAACGCAAAGTCAGATGCTGGCTGAAAACGCAAAGCACCATGCTTGTTCTTATCCAAGGATTGAGCATTTTGAAACATAATAAAACTCCGATAACTAGAAAAAGCCCATTCCCAATTGTTAGGCATGGGTGCTGCGCCATGGTAAGCGGCAGGCAATTGTTTTTTATTACAACACGATTGTCAGGACAAAAGTGAGGCTATTGAAGAAAAAATCAAGTCCCGTATTGTATCAGCACACAACATGGATGCCAGTTTTTTCAAAGATTGCGATAACCAGGCTCATATAGATTTGCGCCAGATAAACAAGTAACCAGGTATGGCCTGGTGGTTTTCCATCCGGATAGTTTGTGGTAATTTTTCCATCATTTCAAATCCGTGCTGATTAGCAAGTTTCTGTAAATACATTGATTTATGGGCATATCTGCCACTGGCACGCAAGCAATATTCATTGTCATCAACACCTTGCCCTTCGTCAGCAGACTCTACAGAAAATGCAAACAAGCCCCCTACGGGCAACAAACGCGCAATATCCGCAACGATGTCGTCGAGCCGACCTATATACACAAATACATCCGCCGCAGTCACAACGTCATAGCTGTTATTGGCTTCCTGACGTGTCATCGTCAATAAGTCTGACTGTATGAGTCGATGATAGAGCTGCCTGGCCTGGGCCTTGAGCAACATTTTTTCTGACAAATCCACGCCAACCATACTTATTGCCATCGTTGCCAGCTCTTTTGCAACCAACCCGGTGCCACAGCCCAAGTCCAGCAAACGCCATGTCGCCTGCGAGCCAACACGGTATTTCGCCAATTCCTCCGCGATAACTGAAGGAATATGGTATTCAAGGACCTGCTGCAAATGCTGATCAAAGCGGTCAGCATAGTCATCAAACACTTTGCTGACATATGAAACCGGCGCCTGAGAACTGTGCTCGCCAGCCAGGACATTAATAAAGTGTAAGGCGTTGCCTTGCTGGGGATTCAGTTCTACTGCTCGCCGGTAACTGTTGACAGCCTTCTCTGGCTGCCCCGCGTCCTTATAGATATTACCCAGGGCATTGTGTATTTCCGCGTTAGCGGGCTGTAATAGTGCGGCCTGTTCGGCGCATTCCATGGCGACAGGAATATCCTTTTGCTTTTGGTAAATCAGGGCAAGATTATTCCATGGCTCAGCCAGAGTTCGATTCAGCGCCAGTGCCCGGCGGTACGATTGAATGGCTTCATCGGTCTGCTCCAGATCCTTATAGAGGTTACCGATATTGTTGTGCGCTTCAGCATAGTCTGGCTTGAGTGTACTGGCGCGCTTAAAGCATTGCAAAGCCTGGTTGTGCTGCCCAGTTTCTTTGAATGCCACCCCCAGGTTATTGTGGGCATACGCGTTAGCGGGATTAGCATGCAGGGACAGACTGATCAAGCTGATGGCAAGTGCATAATTTGCCCGCTGATGCGCAATGAGGCCGGACAAATGCAGGGCATCAGCATTGCCTGGAGACAATTGCAGCACCTGTTGATAAGCCTGTTCCGCCTGTGGCAATTGCCCTTCCCTGTGCAATGCCATACCTTGGGCCAGATACTGGCTGATCAAAGTTTGTTCCCTGATTTTTTGTGATGCAGCTTCTGCGAGTTCAGCCTCGTCTTTTGCCATACAACATTGCTTGTATTTTTTTCCACTGCCACACGGACAAAGGTCGTTACGACTAGGTTTTTTCATAGGGGCGCTTGCTCACGTGGAAGCAACAGGAAACACGGAAGGCATCATGATACCTATTTTTTTATCCAATAAAAAACCCACCGCTTTGCAGAGGTGGGTTTTTTGTTTTGCACAACAGGGAGGATGTTCTCTCCCTGTTGCATGGGTACCGGAGTACCCATTTTTGCATTGCTTGCTTCTGAATTAAGCGATGAAGTCGCCGGCAACGATAGAACCTGCGCCAACCAATTTAACGATAAAGTCAGTTGCATCAACTGTACCAACAGTGCCACCGATGTTTTGGAAGGCGTATGTACCAGCTGCTGTACCTGCGGCTACAGTGATGATGTAAGCCTGGGTGTTAGCTGCCAGAGTCGCGCCAGCTGCTGTTGCTGCTGTAGCGATGGCGGCTGCCAGAGTGGAAACGTCTGCTGTAGCGATGTTCAGTGCGTTCAATGTTGTTGCTGCAGTGCCTGTTTTGAACACGTCAGCGCCAGCAACTTTGAAGTTTGCCACTGTATCGATTGCAGAGATCACAGAACCAGAAGTCACTGTTTCAACACCAGTTGCAGTGGTGGACAGGTTGATAGTATCAACGCCTGTGCCGCCTGTTACTGTCACTGCTGTACCAGCTGTACCCAACAGATTGACTGTTTGGCCGCCTGTACCCAGAACAACTACGTCACCGAATGCGCCTTTAGCGTAGTTCAATGTTACACCAGCACCGTTTTCGTTAGTGAAGGTGTAGCCAGTTGCAGCAGAACCAGTCACGTTCACAGTTTCAACGCCAGTTACCAGAGCACTGATATTCAAGTTAGCACCGATAGCACCGATGTTCAGTGTATCTGCACCCAAGCCGCCGTCCAGCGTTGTTGCACCGGCGATTTGAGTTGCTGTGTAGTTGAATGTATCAGCACCTGTGCCACCAACAACGCTCACTGTGTTAGTACCAGCAGTGAATGTGTTAGTACCGTTAGCCAGTGTGAAGCGTTCGATCGCTGCGTTAGCAACGATAGTGCCGGCTGTAGTCAGAGCGATGGTTTCTGTGTTACCTGCAGTTACAGTACCTGTGAAGGAATTGTATTCTGCTGCAGTCATGGTGTACACGCCTGTTGCTGCCAATGTCAGGTTTTCGAAGCCTGTGATGTTAGCACCAGCGATGTTAGCACCAGCAGCCAATGCCAGAGTATCTGTTACACCTGCACCTGCACTGAAAGTACCAGTGTAAGTGAATGCACCCAGTGTCAATGTCTGACCAGCACCAGCACCCAGATTCACGTTACCAGCCAGGAAAGAAGTACCAGCACCTGTCAAGTCAACGTTATCAACACCTGTACCACCAGTTACTGTAGTGATACCTGTAGTGGCAGCACCGAAAGTGATAGAACCGCCAGTGTTATCAGTCACCAAAGATTTGATGTTGGTAATAATACCGCCAGTTGTACCGTTACCGATAGCAACAGTAGAAGAACCTGTCAGAGTGATCGTGTCGGAATCACCAGCGTTACCACTGATGGTTGTACCGTTCAGGTTAGCAACTGTACCTGTGAAGTTGTCGTTCACATTGACCAGGCTAGTGAATGTACCGCCAGCAGTGAATGCTGTTGCAGTCAGGGCTGTACCGCCACCGTTGACTGGGGATGTACCAACAACACCAGTTGTTACCACAGCACCACCAGACAATGTCACTGCATTGCTTGTAGTTGTGTTGTTCACGCCACCACCAGTTGCATTGGAAGAAGACGTTGTGTCAATCACCAAAGTACCGCTAGTCACAGAGATCAGGGACAGATCGATGTTGTTTACACCGGCGATGTCATCAACGATAGTCAGTTGATGTGGAACATTGCCTGTGAAAGTGATCACTGGTGTGCTCAGGGACAGAGCAGCACGAGCAGCTACCAGAGCAGCGTACTGAGAAGCAGTAATCACTACAGCAGAGTTCGCTGTGATGTTTTCAATACCAGACAATGTTGCACCAGCCAGGTTGATCGCACCGTAAGTCACCAGTGTATCGTTACCTGCACCCAGGTTGATGGTGTCTGTCACGA